>CAYTRQ010000321.1:0-7048 GCA_964440025.1 uncultured Polyangiaceae bacterium
CGAGAGAAAAGTGGTCTCCCTACCGACCACTTTTATGTGGTCGCAGCACTAGGGCTTGGGCGGGAAGCTGAGCTTTTTCCCAATCGTTGTGCCGACTCGTGAGGTCAGAATTCGAGCGTGAGGCCGACCTGCCAGGTGTTGACGCCCGTCTGCAGACCGCTTTCGAAGCTAGCGACGTCACTGACCATCCACTCACCGAAAAGGTAGGCGTGGTTGACCCCGGTTGAATTGTCCATATCGATGGCCGCTTGAGGAGCAAAGAAGTCCAAAAGCAACATGCCCCCGAGCATCGCTTGGACGCCGGTTTCTATTCCCTGAGCGCCGACGTTGTCCTCCTCGGATACCCGCCCTGCGTCTTTGGCCTCCCAAAGGGTCAGGGCAAGGCCTGCTTTGGCGTAAGGTACGAGAGGAATGGAAAAATCGCGGGCGAACACGTCGAGTCGAAGCACTGCCACAGCAAAGGCGGGAAGCATCCAGAGCCGGGTGGGTTGGGCGGAGCGCTCGCTGGGGTTGGTCTCGCGTAAAGCGTAGGCTGTATATTGCACGTAGCTGAAACCCACTCCCGGGCCTAGACTTCCGAAGTGAGGAATGCGCAGCGCCTGCCAATCTCCTTCGAGCCCCACGGAAATGCTTGGAGATGTGCCAAAGATGTCCTGAAACGGCGTGGCCGCTCCCGCGAATTCTTGGTCGATGCGGGGGCGATAGGGGCCGATTCGCAGTTCGACGGCTCCATGCTGATCGGTGCGATAACGCTCGGGATCGCGGACCTTCCGCCCCAGCTCTTTTTCCTCTTCTTTGGAGCTAGCAGGAGCGGAGCTAGCGGGAGCTGCGGCAACGAAAGTCAGGAGGCTAGCCAACGCGGGCAGACAGCGGAGACTCAGCACGAACGGATCCTCCGTCTTCGTAAGAAAACAATGAGAAAAGCGGCGAAGGCCGCAAGCAAAAGACCACGTGATGATCTTCTTGCGGGTTGCCAATGGCAAAATCCTCCACCGGCTCGTCCACCGCTTTGCCGATAGCGCTCGAAAAAGGTGATCACTGGTTCGGGAGTGCCGCAGGCGAGACGGGAGAGCTTGCCGACGTTCCCGACTTGGTCGGTGGCAGCGACTCCTACGGCATAGGTTTGCCCGTTTTCGATACTCACTTCGACGTCGGGATTCTCATCTGTCGACTCGGTCGAACCGCGCCGGGCCGCTCGGCCGGAGACTTCTCCGCAGAAATATTCTTCGGGAGGAAATTCACCAGGAGTCAGGCCGCCTCCGCTGCACGTTGCTGCCGGCGCTCCGCCCATGCCGCCCGAGGTATTGAGTCCGGGGCCGGCACCGGTGGCGCTGGAGAGGCCGCCTGCTGCAGAGGCACCGTTTCCACCCGTGCTCGTTCCGCCGACTCCGCCCGCACTCGCGCCACCGGTTGGGCTTCCCGCGCCACCGCCGGTCCCGGAGCTTGCGAGCTCCGTGCCGGGAACGCAGTAGAGGCGGAACCCCTCAGCATCGCTGTCTTCCTGCTCGAGGGGAACCTCCCAGTCCAGGAAGAGCGCGTTTTCTCCGCCGTCGGCTGAGACGGAAAGCGGAGGAGCGGGCGCCTGGGTATCAACCTGTGTTTCCTCCCAGGTTGCATTCGCTAAAAGTTCGTCTCCCTCGAACAACAGAAAGAAAAAGGTGGTCGACCACTGGACCTCGGTATCGCAGACGGCCTCGGTGACGTCGCTTCCGCGAGCGATGACCCTGCGGGGATCGATCAGATAGCTGACATTGTTGACTCGGGGCACGACGCTCAAAACCCGCCAACAGTTGCCGGTCTCGCGTCGCTCGTCGGCGTCCGCGCAGTCGGCTCCGATCCCCACCCAGACTTCCAGTTGAAGGCGGTTACCAATTTTCGGTAAGCGCGGAGAGACTTCGATGTAGGTGCCTTCTTCGCCGGAAGGGTCGGCATTGAGACAGTCCTCACGATTGAGCCAGCGCGGATATTGGCCAGACGGGCGCTCCTGCTCGCGAATGATGCGAAACTGTGTCCTGCTCACGCCGATAGAACTTTGAGCGTGGGCCATGCTGGCACCACAAAGAACCAAAAGCGCAATCAGCACGGGGAAGGACCGAGAAGCAGGAGGCCATCGCACGCAATTCTTTTGAGCATAAGGCGTGCCACTGGGCAAACCTGTTGCGTTGCCTGCCGAGGAGATTGAATGGCTCCACTTGCACTTTTGGGGGCTGCTCATCCGCTGACCAATTGGCAATCAAGACCGGATGGCGATTGTTTGGACTGACAGAATGGCACTCGGATTTTACATCCGCAGCTCGACGTGGGTGCGACGCCGCAGGCCATCAAGCCAACGTTCGCGCACACGGGAAAGCTTGTCCATGTAGACTCGCTCGTGCAGAGCCTCCCGCGCTTCCTCGTAGGGGGGAAGAGATGAAGGGGCGCGTTCGAGGAGTTGGAAAATGATCAGATTGGAGCCGATTCTGATAGGCCCGGAAGTGTCTCCTACTTCGAGTGCGAGACTGGCTCTTTGGATGGGCTCGGGTTCACGAGCTGGCGGCTTCGATTCGGCAAGTCCGGAGCCAGCTTCGCTTCCGTAGCGCTTCATCAGTGTGCGGAAGTCCTCTCCGTGACGAGCTCGCTCCACGATCTGGTGGGCGAGTGCTTTGGCTCGAGCCTGCTCCTTGGTTGTGTTGCCGAGCGGAATAGCAATCCGCATCATCCTTTGGGGGAGCTGCATCCGCTCTTCTCGAGCCAAGCGGGCGTAGGCTGCTTGCAGATCCGACTCGCTGATCTGCACCCGTCCCCGGAGCCGGAGACTTCCGAGTTTGGCTTGGAGGACCTGGCGTCTCAGTTCCTCTCGATATTGCTCGATTTTAAGACCGGAGCGCTTGGCTTCCGCAAGGATTTGCCCAGTGGTCATCGAATTCTGTCGCGCGATGCGCTGCAGGGCTTCGTCGATTTCCGCGGAGGTCACGACGATGCCGGCGCGGTCGGCAGCTCTGTCCTCGAGTTCTTCATCGACCATTCGATCGAGAACGACTTTGTAGATCTGCGAGATGGCCGCCGACCGTTGGGGGCCTTCTGGAATTTGATTGTAGACGCGCACGAGGAACGGACGCGCCCGCTCGCGCACGTCGGTGAGAAGAATGGCTTCTTCTCCGATGACGGCGACGATGCGCTCTACGATGGTGGCGTGTGCGGCTTGGGGGCGAGCAAGGAGGAGTCCGGCAAAGACCAACAGCGCACTAAGAGCGATGACCGGTTTGGCAGGTCGCCCTCCCCGGGCAAAGACGAGAGTCCCGACCTGACTCAGCGAACCGACTTGGCGCGCGCGCCGGGCGCCTCCTTGAAGGCGGGAGAGGGAGGGGGTCAAGATTTCACCGGGACGTTCGCGGCGCGAAATGGCCACTTCGTCGCCCGCCCCTTCGGGGCAAGGGCGGGCGACTCCGCTTTTTTGCCCATTTTTTGCCGTCGAACTCTGTGTTGCTTGTTGGTTCGCATCCGTTTGTGGATGCGAACCGGGATGTCTCTCACGATCGTTGAAGGCTTCGTCGTCGCTCACCCAGGGGCGGGGGTGGCGAAAGAAAGTTGGAAAGAAGTTCCGCATTTTCGTCCTCGGCCAAACTGATCGGTGTTCGAGCGGCTTGCATCTCATGGTCAATCGCACTCCCCCTTCTATAGAATCCGACGCGGGGCAGCGCCAGGGGGCGAAGGTTCCAGTCACGGCGCTCCGATGGCTCATGCGGCACTGCGTCGCCGCCAGAGTCCCATGGAGTTTCGGGTGACGGCGCGGAGCGCGAGCTCCAAAATCCCGAGCACGAGGATGACGAGGGCGATTTCCCGAGAGATGTCCACCCGCTGTTGGCTGGAGCTTGCGGCTTCGACTTGGCCTGTTGTGTTCAGCTCGCGAGGTTGGAGCAGGTTTTCGTCGAGATCGACAATCGCGTGCCGGATGGAAGTTTGCCCGGCGTGCTGGAGGACGTACCGTCCAGCAATGTTGGGTTGGACCGTGAATGTCCCCTTCCGGGCGGTTGGTTCGACAGGGCCTTGAGGACCCGTCACAGTGGTTCCTTGCGGGATCTCCCAGTTTGACCCACATGTGGTTGCAGCGGTGCCGTGCCGGATGGCCGCTTCATGGAGGACATGTTCGAGAAGTGCCAAGAAGGCGGGACGTAGGGCGAAATCGCTGACGTCGACAGAAGAGGGAAGCAGGCTTGCTATGAGGAGCCCGCGTCCGCGCGGACGCTCCAAGAGCAGAGGTGCTCCCCCTTGAAGACGAGCGAGCACGCGCGCGTCTGGTTGTTCGCCAACCTGAACGTGTCCGGTTGGTTCGATATCTGCCCAGCCGATAGTGAGCGGTCCCAATCCGGTTTCTGCCTGCGGATCGATCCCGCTGACCCGCGAGGTCGACCATGTGGCGGCGCCGTCGATCAGGGGACGGAAGTCCGAACCTAAGGGAGCGTTGCGGACTCGGGGACCGAGGAATCCCATGACCACTCCCCCGGCGCGGGCGAACTCCTCCAACGCCTCGGCAGCTTCGGGAGTGAACCCCGGTGGATCGTCGATGATCAGGGCCGAAAAAGGTTCGAGCTCGGTGCTGCTTTCCGGTAAAAGCGCGAGAGGTTCGAGTTTTGCGGCAGCATCGAGAGAATCCAGGGCCGCCTTGAGAATCGTTGAACCGCCGGTGCGCAGGCCCGAGCGAGCGGCATCAGCGCGCAAACCAACGAGCAGTTTCGTATTGGCTTGAAGGACCGGGGCCTCGTCGTCCTCAGGGATCTGGTCCAGGAAATCCTCTTCTCCTGGGCTCAAGCGCACAGAGGCTTTTGTGGAGCGAGAGAGTCCCTCTGCGCTGAGTGAGACGGTGTCTTCGAGAGGTTGGGTGCTGATCACCTCTCCGTCGCCCGTGACCAGCTCCACTTGTCTTCCGCGGGCCGCAGCTGCGCTCGTACAGCCCAGCTCGGCGGCCACTCGGTGCCCCTCCAACTGAGCCTTGGCGATGGCGCAGTTCTCGAATGGTGCTCGGAGCTTCTCGAGAGGAGTGCTCACCTCTTCCTCCAGCTCGAGGGGAGCTTCCGTGGCAAAATCGGAAAGGACGACGACCTGCCGATCCGCTTGGGGGAGCCCGGAGATCGTTCCCTGTGCGAGTCGAAGAGCGGCTTCCAGATCGGTAGGACGATCGGAGACCGAAAGGGAGGAAAGGGTGGTCAGGGCAGAACTGAGGTCCGTGGTCGCGGGGGTCACGACGCGGGCAGGATGACCGGCAAGAACGATGGAAAAGGCGTCTCCTGGCCGAGCACTTTGCAGAAGCTGGCGGGCACCTTCGACAGCGTCTTGAAACCGGGTCTTAGAATCGGTTGTGACCCGCATGCTTGCCGAATCGTCAATGACCATCGCGATGGCCATCGACGCGCCGGCGTCACGTGACAGAGCAAGCCGTGAGCAGGAAACGAAAGGACTGGCACCGAGAACTGCCAAGCATGCGATGAGGAGGAGGCGCAGAGAAAGGAGGGCGCGATCCTGGAGGCTACTTTGACTTCTTGCGGTTGCCTGCAGTTGAGTGACGAGGCGTGCTGCGGGGAAGGGTTGAGGCTCGGCTTTGCCTCGGCGCAGTGCGTGGGCGATCACGGGTGTGATTGCCAAGAGGCCGACGAGGAGAGCCAAGGGAGCTAAAAATGTCATGGCAGCTCAAGGACCTCGCGGAGAACCCATGCGGGGTGATCGGTTGTCGTTGAGGAAACGAGTCGGGCTCCCTTGGCGGAGAGTTCCTGCCTGATGGTTTGCTTCCAGTGATGGAGCGCTTCGAGATATGCCGTTCTTGCGGGCTCCGCGTCGGTTTCGATTTCGGTCCCCGTTTCGTCGTCTCGGAGGCGCAGCGCTCCCTCGAACGGAAATTCGACTTCTGCCGGGTCGAGCACCAGAAGACACGTGAGGGTTCGACGGCGGGTCGCCAGATCGGTGATCTGGCTGAGATCCGCCCTCTCGAAATCCAGAAAGTCCGAGAAAAAAAAGATACTCGTGCCTCGAGGGAGCTGATGGGCAATACGACCCAGTGCGGACTCCCAGGGAGAGGAGCCTTGGTCGCTACCGACGCGGCTGCGGGATTTTGCGGAAGCTTCTCGTTCCTCGAGCGCCGCAAGGAGCCGCTCCAGCGTCTCCCCGCCCAGCCGAGGCCGAAACGTCATTTCCGTTTCTCCAACGAGCGAGAGCCCCACCGGGTCGCCCGTGCGGCGTGCGATCATTGCAATGGCCGCGGCGATGAGAGAAGCGAGACCTAGCTTGCTCGGGCGAGAGGCAACGTCTCGTGCCTGGCGTGGGCGCTTGAAGAGCGCATCATCACTTCGGTAATCCATCGAGGGGCTAGCGTCCACGATCAGGTGCACGGGCCGCTCGGTGTCCGTATGAAACTCCCTCACCATGAGGCGCCCGTGTCTCAGGAGCGCGTGTCTGTCGAGATGTCTGAGGTCGTCGCCCAGCGTGTACGGGCGATGGCCTGCGAACTCGATGCCAGCGCCCTTCCGTTCGGCACGATGAGCCCCACCGTGAATTCCGTCGGCCAAACTTCGAGCGCGGACTCGCAGTGGTGCGCTGTCGAGATCGACGAGGCGTTGTCTCAGAGCTGCTGAGTCGGTGCCCTTCGCCATTGTTTCTTTCCTCAGTTGATGAGGGAAGCCGTGCTCATCACAAAACCACTACAAAGCCCGAGGACGAGCGCGATGAGTCCGACGACGAAAAGCGTCGGGGTGACTTTGACCAACGTTTCGTTCTCTGGCGCTGGCATCTTTTCCCGTTGGACAGGAGTTTCTTCTCCGTGACTTGCTTCTTCCTGCTGGCACTGTTGCTGATGGTTGTTCAAGGCTTTTTTCTTTTGGTGATTCAAGGCCTTTTTCTTTCTGCTACGTCAAGGACTTCCCGAGAGAGCATTGATTGGGAACGCCAGCGCGTCGCCCCGAAGGGGCTTCCGAGACACGTTCCACGGATGCATCGAACCAAGTGGAAAAAGATCCTGTCGATGCTAGCCTTACCCGTCTTCGAAGTGGTGAGATGTGCTTTAGTTTGTCTCCTCTTCGAT
>CAYTRQ010000322.1:0-7030 GCA_964440025.1 uncultured Polyangiaceae bacterium
GTGGTGCCCAGAGACGGAATCGAACCGCCGACACGGGGATTTTCAAGGCTCGTGGACTGCCTCCACCGCGCGGCGTAAGTGCCGAACAACACGAGCTAAATCGACGCTGGCTTGCGCGCGTGAAGGCGAGTGCAGGAAATATGCAGAAAACTCGTCGGCATGAGTGGCCCCGAGCGTGACTACCGATTGGCCGACTTTTCCATCTGAAGGTCAAAGCACCAGTTGTGATCGGGGTCGGGCTGCGGCGGAATTGGAGTAAGCGCCACAGACACTGTCGCCTCCTCGTCCGACTCGGTCCTTTGTTTCTTCCAGAGCGGCGAACCTCCCTCCCAGCCGGACGTGGACGAGTCGAGCCGCTGGAGCGTCACGGGACGCTTGCCGCCGGCAACGTTGGCCGTCGCCGTGATGGTGGTCCCATTGACCTTCCAGGCCACGCCCTCCGACACCACGTCCAGAATCTTTCGACGGCACCCGTTGCCCTGCCACCGTGAGTGATACGGCCGACGGTTGGCATCGAGCACGCCGCCCACGGTGCACTCGTACCCTTGCTCGTACTCGATCTCGCGCGTGCCGTGCTCCGTCACGAACCGCCGGGTGTTTGTTCCCTCGTGAAACGCGAATGCCTCGTAGGCTGCGCAGCCGCTTTCGGTGACCTGCACTTCCACGTGCGGGAGGCCGCCGTTCGTCCTGTAGGTGCCCGGAGGAAGTCCCGAGTCAGCACAAGAGGCAAGCGCTTCCCGTTCACCGGACGCGTGCGCCTGTTGCCCTTTCTGGCGTCGGAGTTCGAGTAATTCCGCCTTGCACTGTCTCTGCTCCTCGGCTTCCTCGCGCTTTGCCTGAGCGGCCTCCAGTTTCGCGTCTTCCTCGTCATCCGTGACCACCTGGGGCTTCGTGGTCGCCTCAGGTTCTGCCGTATCTTGAGGGCTGCCCTGGAGCTGCCCTGACGCCGGCTCTTTAGGTTGACTTGTTCCAATGCTGACCGAGCAGCCCAGAAGACTGAGGCCAAGGCCGGTCAGCAGACCGGGTACTAGTCGTGCATTCGCCATGATTGAAAACTATCGTTTCATGTTCTGTTTCTGGCAAGCCATCACGCCGAACCTCCCTTGCACTAGTGGATGCGAGGAAGCTGGACGCGATCGAACGCAGGATCGGGCGGAAAATCGCCGAGGTCCGCGCGGAGCGTGGCCTGACTCAAGAGGAGCTTGCCGGGCTCGCGGGCTTGTCGCTCCAGCAGGTGCGGCGGATTGAGCTGGCGTCGAATACCCGGCTGACGGTCCGGCGAATGGTGGAGTTGGCGACGGTTCTCGACGTGGAACCGGGTAAGCTTCTGGAAATGCCTGCTTCAGTAAGGCGACAGAAACCCGGTCGTCCCCGCAATAAAACCTAAACATTCGTATCGTTGCCGCCGTCTAGTCGCAGGCTCATCCCATCCGTGATAACCACCGCTTGCCAATGGAAGCCGAGAACACCATGCGTTTTTGGGCGCGAGCCTTCACCCGTGAAGTCAATCTTCACGCGAGTGCCGCTGGCTATGCCGAACTCGCCAGTCTGGCGGGAGACGAGACTCTCCAACCGCGCCAGATGGTGGAGCTGAGCGCCGCAGGGCCGACGGCCCGAGTTGCAGTGGGGAGCGCCAACGGGGATTGGATTATTCAATCGATGGCCGAGAGCCTGGACGTGATGCACACCCCGGCTGCCAACGAAAAAGGCCTCGCGCTGCATGAGTTCTGTGCTCGTGCTGCTCGGCAGCTTATGGCGGTATTGGAGCACACCGGGGCTCGAACTCATCGGATAGCAGTTCTCTGGGAGCGCCTTCTCGCGCCCGTTGATTCTGCCAAATTGGATGCTGTAGCCGACAAAGTGCTAGTGCGACCGGACACCTTCACCGGCACCATGTTTGAGTGGGACTGGCGTGTCGCTGTGCGGTTGGAGCGCGAATTTGGCGATCACAAGGAGCTGACCAACACTCTTGCGACCGTGCGGCGCGTCGAAGCTAGAACTATGGGGCAACCACCCGCCGACCGGATTCTCCTTACGACCGATGTGAACACTATGCCGCAGCGCATAGCGTCCCGATTCGGAGCTTCTGACGTTCGAGCGTTTGTGGAGGCAGCGGAATCATGGCACGATGATTTGACAGCTGAGGTGAAGGCCCATCTGGAGGTAACATGATGAACTCCCGCTACAGAGTGACTGGTTCAATGCTCGCCGCGGCTTGTGCGACAGCCGCGCCGACTGCCTCTGCGGCAGACGAGGCACAGTATGTACTACAGGCCCCGGCCGAGGGCATCCTCCTATCTTCGGGCGCGGCGGACGACCTGACGAGGCAAATCGAGTTGCGCTGCGATGGCCCGTGCGAACTGAACGACCCCGCTATTCTACTGACCGTCTTTGAGTTGCGAGACGAGCTTGCCACGCATCTCGGCAACGGGGTCCGCTTCGTTGTTGAGGAGACTCGGGATCCAGAGGAGCCGGAAGCTTCAACCATCTTCCTGATCGCTCAGCTTCCCGATACCGACGAAGCGGACGCCATGCTGGACGACTTCATCGAGACCCATTGGTCCAAGCAACCCGTCGAGGTCCGGGGCCTCATTCGAATCGGTCGTGAGTTCGTTTGACTGGAACGAGTTCCTAAACCTCGCAACTCGCCTCCAGTCCGGAGGCAACGAGGCGTCTCACCGTAGTGCCGTCAGCCGGGCCTACTACGCGGCATTTCACGCGGCGAAGAAGTATGTCCAGACCAAGAGTGGACCATTTGGGAAAACCGACCAGATTCACCGGAAGACCTGGGGATTTCTGGCGCAGTCGAACGACCAAACCGAGGTTCTTCTGGGCCAATGGGGCAGCGAGTTGAGAAAGGCTCGGAATCGGGCCGACTATGACGACCGTCCCGCTCCTTCCTCGCGCGAGGTGTTGAAGGCGCTCAAGCAGGCACGTGACATTCGAAGCAAGATTGTCGGCCTAAGTTCCGACGGGGCAAGCTGACCTAGTCTCGGGTCCGGCACGACGGAGCCGTTGGTACGTTGCTCGCGTCTAGGCAGCAAGAGCTCGCCCCACGGAGCCGTGACCTATTCCAAGCCTCTGAGCTATCGCCCGCTGACTCAGCCCTGCCTTTCGGAGTTGGCGCACTTCCCGGACAGTTTCCGCAGGCAGTGAGGGTCTCCCAAGGCGTATTCCCTTGTCCCGCGCAGCGTTGAGGCCAGCCCTAACTCTTTCGCGTATCAAGTCGGCCTCAAAGTTCGCAAACACTGCGAGTAGCCCCGCAAGGGCTCTGCCTGAAGGAGTCGTCAGATCGATCGCGTCCGTCACGCTCACAAAGGCGCAACCGCAGGCAGTCAGCTCGTCCAACGTCGAGACGAGGTCAGCAGTCGAGCGCCCCCACCGGTCCAGCTTGAAGCAGACGATGGCATCCACCTCCTTGCGTCGGGCTGCCTCAATGAGTGCGTCCCGCTGAGGCCGGACCTTGGCCCCGCTGGCCACGTCCTTGACCTCCACAAGCACGTCCCAGCCCTTGCGCTCGCAGAACTCACGAAGCGCTTTGAGCTGAGACCGGTGAGACTGCTTCGGAGTTGAAACCCTCACGTAGAGAGCTGCCCCAAAAACCCTTTTTCTCCGGGGCTTAATCAGCGGCAGTTTTGTCGGTGTTTTTCGGGGCCTTCCAGCACGCTTCGCCATGCCCCAATGATAGATGTTTTTGGGCCGTTTGGGTTGAAAGGGTCGCCAAAAACATCAGCGAAGCGTTAGATCGATCGCACCTCCTGCGATCCGCACCTACAAGGTGCGATCGATCACGAGCTGATACCAGACGGAATTGAGGGGAAAGCCGGATTCTGAAGTCCGAGCTTGGCGTAGGGGTCGCGCCGGTCCTCTGCGATCCGCTCCTCCCGCGTCATCTCCGAGCGCTCCCGTCGGATGTGGTTGGTCCCCTTGAGGTCAGCCAGGCATCGGTCGGCTTCCGCGTAAACGTCGAACTGGGGATGCTCTGCGGACGGCCGGAAGGTCCGGCGGGCGTTCTCCAAGCGGTTGGCCAGGATGCGCGCCTGCTTGTCGTCCAGACCGTTGGCCCGCGCGATGTTGGACGCGGTGACCTGCACTCCGAGCTGCTGCTCACGGTCGCGGGCTACAGCTGCCTCGTGCGCCCGGATGGCGTGGAAGTCCCGCTCCTTTTGGCGCTCTGCCTCCAGGCGGTTGAGTTCGCGTTCCTTGCGGCGCCGGGCAGCCTCTGCGCCCTTCTGCGAGGTGGGGCCGGGCGCTCCCGGCGTTCCGATGACTCGACGGGGCACCCCCTGCTTGTACATTCGATTGATAGTCATGACTTCTTTCCTTTTTTGAGGTCGAACGGCTTGGGCTCGCGCCTCGGCCTCGGGCGGTGCCGGGCTGCGGCACTCGCTGCGTAGTCTTCTGCGACCGGCTGCTCATCGGTGAGCACGCGGTCTTTTCGGGGCGCCTGGCCCGCTGCTTCGAGGGAAGCGAGCGCGCCTTCTCCTATGGTTTGTGGTTTGTGATGCTTGGGCATGATGGTTCCTCAGTAGATGGCAGGACCGCCGGGGCGGTGTTCAAAGTGGAAGAAGCGAACCTTGCGGCGGCCCTCGAATTGACGAGCGGCCTCGACGGCGAGCAAGAGCGCGCTCAATCGATCGCCCATGTGGCTCTCAAAACTGAACGTCAGAAGCTCATCCACGAGCTTGTCCAATTCTCGGTCGCGTTCACCGGGCAGGTTGCGAAACGCCCATCGGCCAGCCTCCAGCTCGGCCATAAGCCACTCAACCCTGGCGCTCTTGGTAGCGGCCGAAGTGTGCAGCATTCGGGTACGTGGGTAGACCTTCTGAATCTGCTCAGCGATCAGCTGTCCGCCGCTGTTCGATTCGACATAGATGGTTGCTCCACCAGCTGCCTGAGCGAGGTGCACGGCATGGGACACAAGCGAGTCGCTGTTTACGCGCAGGCCAAGCGCCCTATTCACCCAACGAATTCTCGCATCATCGATAACGGTGAGGAGCAAGCCGGACTCGTCTGCGCGGGCGCTCGTACTCCAAGCAGGATCGAGAGTGACGATTGCTTGACCACCTACCGACGAATGCCCAAGACGAACTTCGCCCAGCCGAACTGCTTGGAGGACAATCTCCTCTGAGAAGACTTGGGAAGCGGCGTCGATCGGTTGGCAGAGCATCGCGCGGCGGAAGTTCGCCGGGCCCAACTCGTGCCGCCGCGCTTCGATACGGTCGGCGGGCCAGCGCTCCGGCCAAGTTGGGTTGCTGTCCTCGTCCAAGGCCGGGAAGCGCTCAAACCGCCACCCCGGAAGCCGCCCAAGCCGATGACAAAGGTCATCGCTGTGCTCTGATGTGTTTACCCCATGCACCTCGCCCGTCGCGCCAACGCGCGACAGGACGATGCCCGTCAGGTTCTGCCAGGCGGCATCCCTTGCGCTCTGCGTCCTGCACGCCTCCCGAGAAACCACATCATCAAGAACCGCGAGGTTCACGCGAAGCCCTTGCGCGCTCGAAAGCTCGTAGGACACCGCTGTGACGTTCACATCCTTCATGGTCGCCGGCCGACCACCCACGCTCAGTTCGTCGGCCGTCACGCGCTCAAGGGTCCGCCCCGGAAAAATCCGCTGATAGGCCGGGTGGTTCATAATGATGGCGACCGCGCGCAATTGTCGTTGTGCTTGCTCGCGGGTACCGCTTACCAGCAGCACTCGGAGGGATGGGTCACGACCGAGGCGCCAGGCGATGAAGGCCGCCGCCAGCTGGCTTTTCCCGAACTCACTCGGGGCGAGCGCCATCGAACGCTTGCAGCTCGTCCAGAGTCGAATCAGGGCCTTGTGGTGGGGCGCGAGCTTCACCGGCTGGCCGGTCACTTCGTCTCGCAAGCAGGTCGTGACGAACGTGGCGAGGTCGGTGCGGGCTCGCCCGAGCACCAGCGATTGAAGGAGCGCTTTCATGGCACCATCTCGCCGGCAGTCTCCAGAACTTCTGCGTCCTGCGGCGCGTCCTCGGTCAACTCCAGAACTTCTGCATCCCCTGGGGCGGGCGCTGCGAGCAGTCGGGCCACGAGTTCCCTGCGCTGCTGCTCGTCCAGGATGCCGGCCCGCTCTGCGAGCGCGGCTCCCGCATTGAAGAGGTTCTCGGGGTCGGTGAAGTCGATGACTTCGTGCCGGTGCTCGTGGGCCTGCCGGTGGGCGTGCTGATGCCTCTCGATCAACTCACCACTGACCTTCCCCAGCAGTTCAAGGGTCGAGCGGACTTCTCGCAGCAGGGCCGCAGCGGCTTGCAGCTCTCTTGCTCCAGCCTCTTTTGCCTCTGCCTTTCGCTTGGCGAGCCCGAGAAGGTGCCTGGCCTCGATCTCCAGGCCTTCGACTTTCTGAAGTAGACCTGTCGCGTCTGCCGTCTCCTCGGCCCGGTGCGCCTTGGTGAGGTGAGCGGGTAGGTGCTCCTTGTCGTGTTTGCTCAGGGCGTCCCTGCCGACGTTGAATTGGCGGCCAATGGCGCGGTAGCTGGCGGACTTGGCGGCCAACAATTCATTGATGGCAGCCAAGTCGGGGTGCTGGCAGATCGTACAGGGCCTAGGCATTGGCGCCTCCCTCCACAGAAGCTGCGTTTTCTGGAGTGTCGCTGTCGTCCAGAAAGTCTGCGGAATCCAAGCCGTGGGCCGCGAGTTCGTTTCGCCAAGCCTCACGCAAGGCTGCGACCATCCTGCGACGCGCCGCGATGAGCCGAGGAGCTGCGTCCAAGTCCGCATAGCGGCCAGGTCCGCCGAAGGACTCGCTAGCTCTGGTCAGGCATGCCGGACTCCCCGCGTGCGAGAACAGGTTCTCGGTCTTGTGCTTGAAGCCGCAACACGGGCAGCGCGGTCGATCAGGGTCGAGGGCTGGAGGACTTGGCATCATGAGTCTTCCCGTTGAAGCGTCGACGAACCGCAGCTGAGCGCGCACTGTCGAGAGCACCGCGGAGGCGGCGAGCTTGCTCGTGCACTCTGTCAAGGTTCGCCCTAATGGATCGTGCTTGGTTCGGCCAAGCTGATCCTGTGA
>CAYTRQ010000323.1:0-2085 GCA_964440025.1 uncultured Polyangiaceae bacterium
GTAGTATTCCTTCTGGCTTCGCTCCATCTGCTTTTTGACGCGGGAGCGAATCTTTTTCTCTACCTGCAGGATCTCGATTTCTCCCTGCATGAGCTGGTAGAGCCGTTCTAGGCGAGCGCGGACATTGGCTGTTGCGAGGAGCTCATGACGCTCGGCAAGCTTGATCGTGGGCAAATTCGCAGCGATCGTGTCACTAAGTTTCGAAGGGTCATCGATGCTTTGCACACTCATGACCACTTCTGGCTGAACCTTCTTGTTCAGCTTCACGTACACTTCGAAGGTGCTTTGGACGCTACGAATGAGGGCTTCGACTTCGACGCCACCGCGTCCTTCATCGGCGATCCCATCGACCTCGACAAGAAAATAGTCCCTGGTCCCGGCAAAATGCCGAGCGCGCGCCCTCTGGCGCCCCTCCACGAGCACCTTCACCGTACCGTCGGCCAGGCGCAGCAGCTGGACGATCGTTCCCACGGTGCCGACCTCGTAGACCTCCTCTGGGCCAGGATCGTTCACCCGAGCGTTCTTTTGGGCGACAAGGAAGATCTCCTTGTCACGATTCATTGCCTCATCGAGCGCTGCTATGCTCTTTTCCCGCCCCACAAAGAGCTGTGACACCATGTGGGGAAAGACAACGATATCCCGCAGTGGAAGGGCCGGCACCTGGGTGCTCGCGCTCCCCTCGCCGCCGTCATTCTTGAAGAACATGTGATGGTTACCAGAGCGCCTTAGCCGACGCCCGCTTCCTTCTCATAGACGATGAGTGGCGACTCACCTTTGGCAATCGCCTCTTCATTGATCACCACTTCCTTGATGCCCTGCTTACTGGGGACTTCGTACATGACGTCCAACATGGCTTCTTCGAGAATGGCTCGCAGACCACGCGCACCGCTTTCTCGTTCAAGAGCCTTGAGAGCCACGGCCCTGAGAGCTCCTTGCGTAAAGGTCAACTTGACGTTGTCCAGGTCGAACAACTTCTGGAACTGCTTAACCAAGCTGTTCTTCGGCGTTGTCAGGATGTCGATCAATGCATCCTCGGTCAGCTCCTCAAGAGTGGCGATCACCGGCAAGCGACCAATGAATTCGGGAATCAGACCAAACTTGAGCAAGTCCTCCGGCTGCACGTTGGAAAATAGTTCTCCGAGCCGCAGCTCCTGCTTGCTCTTCACTTCGGCACCGAAACCAAGGCGAGATTGGCCGAGGCGCCGTTGGATGATTTGATCGAGACCAACGAACGCGCCGCCGCAGATGAAAAGAATATTCCCGGTATCGATCTGCAGAAAGTCCTGCTGGGGGTGCTTGCGACCGCCCTTGGGGGGAACGTTGGCGACGGTCCCTTCGATGATCTTGAGGAGCGCCTGCTGGACTCCTTCGCCGGAGACATCTCTCGTGATCGAAGGATTGTCACTCTTTCGGCTGACCTTATCGATCTCGTCGATGTAAACGATGCCTCGCTGCGCCCGCTCAACATCGTGGTCGGCATTTTGCAGGAGCTGGACGATGATGTTTTCCACATCTTCACCAACGTAGCCGGCCTCCGTCAGCGTCGTGGCATCCGCAATGGCAAAGGGAACCTTGATGATCTTGGCCAGGGTCTGCGCCAGAAGCGTTTTCCCGCTTCCTGTGGGCCCCAAAAGCAGGATGTTGCTCTTTCCCAACTCGACTTCATCCGACGACGAAGTCGACTTGGAGTCGATACGCTTATAGTGATTGTGAACGGCAACAGAGAGGATCTTCTTGGCGCGCTCCTGCCCAACGACGTAGTCGTCCAAGATGCCTTTGATCTCGGCTGGTTTCGGCAGCGGGTCGGAGCCAGCGGAGGGCTCGTCCTTTTCGACCTCTTCTGCGATGATGTCATTGCAAAGCGCAATGCATTCATCACAGATGTAGACGGTCGGTCCCGCGATGAGCTTCTTGACTTCCTTCTGCGACTTCCCACAAAAGGAGCAACTGAGGTTTCCGTTCGAATCTTCGCGACGTCGATCCAAGATGCACCTACAATATCTAAAATCAGCTGGGTTGAACTCTCACGAAAGGAAGCTTGCTGAAAGCGTCTCTCATCAGCAGAGGCACCCAGAATCAGGGGTG
>CAYTRQ010000323.1:2095-6977 GCA_964440025.1 uncultured Polyangiaceae bacterium
CGGCCTCGATGCGCCGACAAAGTAAGCTTAGTTTTCGCAGTGCTACGCTGCAAGGAAAGGAGCCCTCCTCCTTTTTCGATTGAACTTCCCCAGCATCCTGGAGTGGAAAACAGCCACGTCAAGCCCTCCCGCCGTGGTCATTTATTCAGTGGCGGGAAGCATCTCCAGTCCTCCGAGAGGAAAACAGCGTCTTCCAGCCTCGACGAGACGCGCCCCCCCTTTTTGAGGTGGGCGCAAATCCAACCGACACGAGCGAGCGGCGGCGTGCTCCCGGGATGCAATGGCGTCCTACCCGGAGGACGCCGAAGAAGCCTTTTTCCTATCGAAAATCTCGTCGATCAGGCCGTATTCCTTGGCCTGGGATGCGCCGAGGTAGAAATCTCGCTCGATATCCTGAGAGATCTGCTCTCGGTCCTTGCCGGTCGCGTCCACAAGGATATCGGTGATCACGTCCTTCATGTGACGGATCTCACGAGCCTGAATCTCGATGTCGGTTGCTTGCCCGCGAGCACCTCCCAATGGCTGATGGATCATAATCCTCGAGTGGGGAAGCGCATAGCGGCGACCTTTTTCCCCAGCGCACAGGAGCAGCGCGCCCATGCTGGCTGCCTGGCCGATGCAGATCGTGCTCACGGGCGATCTCACGTACTCCATGGTATCGAAAATCGCGAGACCGGCTGTCACGACTCCTCCTGGAGAGTTCACATACAGCTGGATGTCTTTGTCCGGGTCTTCACTCTCCAGAAAGAGAAACTGCGCAATGATGATATTGGCGACATCGTCATCGACAGCACTGCCCAGGAAAACGATTCGATCCTTGAGAAGCCGGCTAAAGATATCCCAGGAACGCTCACCACGGTGCGTTGTTTCCACTACGTGTGGATAGATGACAGCTCCCCTCGCGGCATCGTCCCGTTGCGATTCGATGGAGAGAGAATGCTTGTTGGCTTCGAGCAGACGCAGCGCCTCGCTACGCGTTTCAGGTCGTTTCATTCTGCTTCTCTTCCTCTTCGGTGATCTTGGCCTTGGTCTCGATGTGGTCTAGCACCTTGTTCTCGAGAATCATTCCCACGAGCATCTCGCGCTTGCGCGGATCTGCATATTCGGCACGTAATTTGGCCACGTTCTTGCCGGTTTGTTGGGAGAGCTCCTCGAGCCCCTCCTCGATCTCGGGGTTGCCGATCTCGAGGCCCTCCTTCTTAGCAATCTCGGCCATGATCAAACCAGCTCGGACCTTCCTCTCGCTATCTTCCTTGATCTGGTCGCGCAGTTCCTCACCAACACTGGAGACGTTCTGCCCCTGGCTCCGCGCCCGGCGGACAATCTCTTGCTCGCTCGCCTGCATTTGTTGATTCACCAAGGTGGGGGGCAATGGAATGGGGTTCGCTTCCACGAGGGCTTGCACGAGGCGTTCGGCCAGCACGTTGTCGGCTTGCTCCTTCTCGCGTGCTGCGAGCTGTTCACGAATGCTTTCCTTCAATTCATCGAGAGTCTCGAAGTCGCCGAGATCCTTGGCGAGGTCGTCATCCGCCGGCGGAAGGACGCGCTCCTTGATCTCTGTTGGAACGACCGAAAATTCGACCTTTTTGCCTGCCAGCTTGGGGTGTGGATGACCCTCCGGCATCTCTATCGTACAGGTCCTCGTTTCACCGCTTTTCGCACCCCGAAGAGCTTCTTCAAGCTCTGGAAATACCTGCCCCTGTCCTACCTCGATAGGAAACCCGGTGGTCCCTGCATCCTCGACGACTTCACCGTCCACCGTTGCAGAAAGATCGCAAGTGGCCACATCACCGTCCTTGACGGGTCGTTCTTCCGAGGGCTTTTCGAGCGTGGAGTTAGCACGACGGATCGACTCGAGCTCTTGCTCCACCTGTTCATCCGTGACCTCGATTTTGGGGCGCGTCGCCTCGAGCCCTTCGTATGTGAGAGAGTCGATCGAAGGCAGGACCTCGACACGCGCTTTGTAAGAAAACGGCTTTCCCGACTTGAGAGTGGAGGGCTCCACGGAAGGGCGCCCGACGGGCTGCATCTGCTTTTCTGCGGTGGCCTTGGGAAATGTCTCGTCCACCAGTCGCTGAATGACGTCGGCGTCCACGCGCGAGCCATAGACCCTTTTTACGATGTTGCGGGGCGCCTTACCGGGGCGGAACCCCTTGATACGGGACTTCTTCGCGACGTTCGAGAACGTCTTTTCGTATTCAGAAGTCACTCGATCGGCATCGATTTGGATGCTGAACTCGACAAGAACAGGGCTGATTTGCTCGACGTTGATCTGCATGGAGCTTCCTTGAAGGATGCGCTGAATGGCATGGGGTCACGGCGCGGTCAAGAATCGCTTCATCCTCGGGACCCGGCAGACAAAACGAGACCCCGGTGGACCATCCACCGGGGTCAAGAACCGATAGCAAGGGCCCCTCAGTCGTATTCCTCGTCCTCTCGTTCGGCTTCCTGTAAGGCGGCCTCGAAGGGATCGAGATCGAAGTCGAGCTCTTCTCGCCGCTCGGGCATGTCGAGCTCATCGATGCTCCAGCCCGCTCTCATACCGGGCCGGAGCGCTTCGCGCTGGAAATCGGCGAAAGTCTTGTAACCGTTCGGGTTGGGCATTTCTTGTTGGTCTCTCCTCGAAAAAGTGGAAGGGAAACCCTCGGGAAGCGCCCCGAGGGGAGACGAGCGAAGAACCTGTGCTCTTCTGTCTTACATCTACGCACAGGGTAGTTATCTGTAGGTTTTTGCCCAAACTTTTGACGCGCTTCGATGTCACTTCAATAGGACGTTTCTCTTCGGGAGCTCGCCCACGGCATGGAGCCTGGTTCCTTGAAACGGCAACAAGAGGGGCGCCCGAGGCTCAGCGCTCCCACGGTGAGAAGCCACACCACCACGGTTCGAGGCGAACTCACGGCCCCTGAAGGTCCGCAGACTGGAGGCTGCCCCGGGTGGACGATTTCCTGAGCTCGCATTGTTGCGGTCAGCGCTTCCTTTGGGGGTGTCTTCGCAAGAAAACTGCGTCTACCCTGGGCCCCCCTTATGGCAGCGCGTCCGACTATCTTCGCCATCGCCAACCAAAAGGGCGGCGTGGGCAAGACCACCACTGCGGTCAACCTCGCCGCGAGCCTTGCCGCCGCGGAGCGCCGTACCCTTCTCGTCGATCTCGACCCACAGGCCAACGCATCCAGCGGAGTCGGAGTCGCGCCTGGAACGGCCCAGAGAACTATCTATGATGCCCTGATCGGCCAGAACTCCTTGCCCGAGGTGGTGAGCGACACACCCATCACGACTCTCCAAGTGGCACCAGCGAGTCAGGATCTGACTGCAGTCGAGTACGAGCTCTTCGACGAAGAACGAGGAACGCATCTGCGCAACGTGTTGCGCAGCCAGCAGGCGAGCGACTACGAATATATCATCATCGATTCCCCTCCGTCATTGGGCGTGCTGACGCTTAATGTTCTCGGCGCAGCCGACCAGCTCATCATTCCCTTGCAGCCGGAGTACTACGCGCTCGAAGGGATCACCTATCTGATGGCCACGGTGGCTCGCGTACAAACGGGGCTCAACTCCCATCTCGAGGTCTGCGGGATCGTCCTGACGATGTGGGACGGCAGAAACCGACTCGCACACCAAGTCGCCGCTCAAGTCAAAAAACACTTTCGGGTCTTTGACTCGGTCATCCCGCGCAACGTGCGACTCAGCGAGGCTCCGTCTCACGGCCTCCCTGCTCTTTTGTACGACGTCGAAAGTAAGGGAGCACAGAGCTACCTGACCCTCGCTCGCGAGATCCTGGACCGCTATCCCGGTGAGAAATCCCTCTCGATGGAGAGCGCATGAAACGGCAACGTGGTTTGGGTCGAGGTCTGGATGCCCTCCTGCCTGCCACACCACCGCGCCCCAAAGAAACCGGGGCAACGGGAAAGGACTCTCCTGAAACAACCGACTACGGTGCCGGAAACGTCTTCCGTTGTGCTCTCGAGAAGATTGTCGTTCAGAAGGGACAACCACGTCAGCACTTCGATGCAGCGAAACTCGAGGAGCTCTCTCAGTCCATCAAGGAGCATGGCCTTCTGGAACCGCTGGTCGTCCGCCGGTTCCGGGAGGATCAATTCGAACTGATCGCAGGCGAGCGACGCTTTCGTGCCTGCCAGCGTGCGGGACTTCGAGACGCCCTTGTCGTGGTGCACGAGGTTTCCTCCGTTCAGGCTTTCGAGCTCGCCATCATCGAAAATGTTCAACGGGAAGATCTCGATCCCGTCGAACTCGCCGAGGCCCTCCAACGATTGATCACCGAGCACGGGTACACCCAAGACAAGCTTGCCGAGCGCCTGGGGAAAGATCGTTCGACGATCGCCAACTCTTTGCGTCTGCTCAGACTGCCCGAAATGGTTCGTACTCGCGTCGTTCAAGGCGATCTCAGCGAGGGTCATGCACGAGCGCTTCTCGGCCTCGAGGACTCTGGCAAAATGGCGGAAGTGGCAGAGAAGGTCATCAACGGCCGTCTGTCCGTCCGTCAAACCGAGGAATTGGTCCGCAGCAAAAAAAAGCCCAAGAAGGGAGCCTCGGGCGGACAAGATGGAGCTGTGAAAAGCGCTAGCACTCGTGATCTCGAGAAGCGCTTGGAACGAAAGCTAGGCTCACGATGCGAGGTCAAAGACAGGGGTGGCCGAGGAGAGCTCGTGATTCGCTACGGGGACCTCGACGAGCTCGATCGCATTCTCGACGTCATTTTTTAACTTTTGGAACGGCATATCGAACCAAACGCCGGACAAGGCTCCGCCGAGGCTCGCCTCGCCCTTCCGCGCGGGAGCGTCGGCGAGGGCCTTCGAGGCTCTCGTGCTCGTGCTCTAGTGCTGCGACCACATAAAAGTGGTCGGTAGGGAGACCACTTTTCTCT
>CAYTRQ010000324.1:0-6890 GCA_964440025.1 uncultured Polyangiaceae bacterium
AAAGAAGCAGCTTGGACGTATCCTTCTCAAGCAGAAGGCGATTTCCCCCGAAGAGCTCGAGAAGGAGCTTGGTACCGGGGGCAGTCGACTTGCGTCCCGACTGACCGAAAAGGGGGCGATTTCTGGCTTGGCGGCCCTCAAGGCCCTCAGCGAGCAACATGGCATTCCGGGAATCGATCTGGATCAGGTGTGCGTGAAGCTCTCCGATCTCGAGCTCTTGCCCCGGGAGATCGCGCAACGACATCTCATTCTTCCCGTTCTGTCTCGAGGGGAGCGGCTGTTCGTCGCGATGGCGAACCCAAAAGAAAAGAAAGTGATCGACGAGCTCGAGTTCGTCACGGGGAAGCGAGTGTACCCCTATGTCGCGCTCGAGAAGCCTTTGGCTGCCACCATCGATGAAGCCTATTGTCGAAAGGCGCGAGGTGACGAGTACTTCATCGGGCCTCGATGCCCTCCGGAGACTCTGGAAAAGCTCGGCATCAAGCCGCCGGGATCGGACCAAAGTGAGCTTGAGGACGGAGTGAAGGCAGATCGAGCGAGCGCGCCTCCGAGTGTTCGCCCTCCGCCTCTCGCCCCGTTGAGACGCACCCCGCCTCCTCCGCGCCCCTTGGCTCCCGATATGTCGGACTCTGCTTTTCCGGTTGAGGAGAGAGAAGGGGACTCCAGGCCTCCGGAGGCGGTCCCACTTTCGCCTCGGGCCTCCTCGCCGGCGCCCTATGACCCCTTTGCCGGGGCGGATGCCACACCATTGCCTCCTCTGAATCCACCGCCTTCTGTTTCTTCCGGTTCTGCCTTTTCGGGTGATATCGAAGGCGACGCCGCAAGGAGCTCGGCCGTAGGACCGGGATCGCGGCGTTCCATGACTCCTTCGGTGCACCAGCAGCCAGCTGGCGTGACGCTCGAGAAGAGGTCCGACGAACCGGATGTCAACTACGAGGACTTTGGGGATCTCGATGCGGAGCTCAGCGTCGTCATGGATATCCCTGAGCAGCCGCACGGTCCAAACAGCCAGCTGAGTGGCACTGTTCTTGTCGTTGATGACGAAGCCGAGATCCGAAGAATGCTCGATCGGTTGTTGTCCGGAAAGGGGTACCAAGTGCTTCAGGCGGACGACGGCGCCGTGGCCTTGCGCATGGTCAAGGAGCACACACCCGATCTCATTTTGTTGGATGCCATGCTTCCGTCGATCCATGGATTCGACATTGCTCGGAGGATCAAGGGAAGCAAACGCTACGGCCACATCCCTGTCGTCATGGTGAGTGCCGTTTATCGTGGCTGGCATTACGCGGAGGATCTCAAACAATCGTGTGGGGTTGACGCGTTTCTCGAGAAACCATTCAAGATAGCCGAGGTTGTTCAGGCGGTTCAGGCGGCTCTCGAGGGAAGGCGCGATCAGCCCGCTGCCGATCTGGAGGCGATGCACCAGAAGGCGGAACAGGCGCTCAAGAAGGGCGTGGCCGCCTACAAGGAAGGACGGCTCGACGAGGCGGTAGCGTTTCTCAAGAGCGGAGTGGAGATCGATCCGCTCGCCTATCGATTGCACTTTCATCTAGGACTGCTCTACGGGAGAAAGGGACAGATATTCGATGCCATCGCTGCGCTCGAGCAGGCGATCGGCATCAATTCACGCCATTTACCTGCGGTAAAGAACCAAGCAATTCTCTAACAAAAGGCAGGTTTTAATAATAAGGCGGCAGAGATTTGGCACAAGGCGGCAGTCATTTCCCCCGACGAAGCCACGAGAGAAAGCGTCAAGAAGCAGCTCATGCTTCTGTTGTGAGCGTTGCGTCATGAATTTTTCATGCCCGACCTGCAGTGCAAAGTATCATATTGCGGACGAGAACGTCATCGGACGGACCCTCAAAATGAAATGCCGCAAGTGCGAGGCGGAGATCCCTATCCAGGGGCGGGCTGTGTCGATCATCCCTCAGTTGAGCGATGTCGAGTCGGTGCCTCCCTCATCGCGACCGCGACTGAGCGTCATCTCATCGGATCGGCTCCGACTTTCCTTGCCGTATCGGACCGGAGCATCGGGGCGTCCTTCCGAGCCACCTTCACTGCCCCCTTCCGCCGCAGAGGGGCCCGAGCAGAGATTCCGCGTGGCCATCCGGGGCAAAAGCGTGGGGCCGCTCGATCGGCGAGAGTTGAGAGACAAGTTGGAAGAGGGCGAAATCTCGGAGGCCTCTTATGTGTGGCGTCCAGGGATGACGCGCTGGACCCGTCTTGGCGAGGTGAGCGAGCTTGCCGAGCTGGTCGCCTCCCTTCCGCCGCCCTCGTCGAGTTGGCTTCCGCCGCCCTCGTCGAGCCGACTTCCGCTGAAGTCCAAAATGGCAGAGGGAACCGAGCAGGGGCTGAACAGTTCCCGCCCGGCTCTTCGTTCGGACGATCCTCCTGTCGTACCCACTGAGAATCGCTCGGGGCGCTATGTGGCAGCTATTGTGGCGCTTGTGAGCTTCCTCGGCCTCGGATTTTTACTCGGGACGTTCATTGCCAATCGGGAAACCCAGGTCATTCGGGAGGTGGTCGAGATCCCAGTGGAGTCTCTTCCTGAAAATGTCCCACCTCCGGTCGCAGTCGACTCCGCAGAGAGTGCGGAATCCGACCGAGCTCCCGGCGCTGACGTTGGGTCGAGAAAGGAATCTGGTGAGAAGCGCCGGGAGGCATCTCTCGGCGCCTCGTCCCCCGGGTGGCGAGGCGAGGGAGCGAAAGAAAAGACAGAGGAGAGGTCCGTCAGGTCTCCGGGGGCAGACGCCCCTGATCAGGAGGCCACCGGGACAGAAGGGGCTCAGCAGGGGGGCCGATCGCTGTCTGCGGCGCAGATCGAACGCACCGTCGCCAGATACCAAGGTGGCGTCCGGCGACGCTGTTGGCAGCCCGTTCTTGCAGGGGCTCCCCTGGGGGGTTCCTCGACTGTGCGCGTCGAAGTCAGAGTTTCGGTGGATTCTTCGGGGGCCGTGACGAGCTCCCGAGCGGTCGCCGCTCCACCGGGCTACTCCGAGCTGGGGCAATGTATTGCCTCACAAATCGAGAGTTGGCGGTTTCCAGCGTCAGGCGGCTCGACCCAGGTCAAGGTGCCTTTCGTCTTTGCAGCCCAGTAAATTCGCTGGTGTTCATTCGAGCTCGTTCTTTCGACTCGAGAGGGGGGAGCTCGGGGCGCGAACAACTGACAAACGCACGCCAGCCCCGAGGGACTGGCGTGGAACGCGTGGTTGTAAGCCGGGTTCTGTTTCTCTGGAGGGTCCTCCCCCAAGAGATAGCAATCATTCATCTAGGCCTGCCGTCGCCGACAGGCTCAAGCGGTCTACCCGAAGGCCTCGGACGGGCCGCCCTCGAACGCCTTCTGCTTGACCTTGCTCCGAACGGGGTTTGCCGTGCCAAATCCGTTACCGGATTTGCGGTGGGCTCTTACCCCACCGTTTCACCCTTACCAGCTAGTAAACTGGCGGTCTTTTTTCTGTTGCACTTTCCTCGAAGTTACCTTCACCGGGCGTTACCCGGCGTTCTGCCCTGTGGAGCCCGGACTTTCCTCCCGACCGCATTGCGGCCCGGCGATTGCTTGCTCCACGCGTTCAGGATTTTCGAATCTGGAGCCCGGCCCTCGATTCTGATGGAGCCGGCGCTTCCTCTTTAGGCGGAGAAGGAGGAGCCGCAGCCGCAACTTCCGGTAATGTTGGGATTGCCGAACTTGAAGCCAGAGCCGTGGACCCCTTCCACGTAGTCGATCTCGGTGCCGTCCAGGTATTGGAAGCTCAATGGGTCGATGTACATGTCGACACCATTGGACTGAAAGGACTCATCCATATCGGTAGGGTTGTCTTCGAAATAGAGATCGTACTGGAAACCGGCACAGCCTCCACCAATGACTCGCAGCCGGAGCCCTTGACCATGGAGGCCCTCCGCAGAGGCGATTTCTCTAACTTTTTCAGCGGCAAGAGGGGTGATGGAGATCATGGGTGTTTGTCCTGCTTTCTAAGGGAGCGAGCGTGATTCTCGAAGGGGGGACAGAAGCAGGCGCGCGAGCCCGCTTCTGCCAGCAATTCTTGCTCTTTTTTTTCTTGAGGCAACCCCGGACGGGCCGTGTTCCTTCTGAACGGGTTGGTTCGACTCCCGCTTCCGTCAAGGGGGCAGCACGAAATTTTCGAAGAAAATCGACGAAAAGGAATTTGCTGCGGACTTGGCCATCCGGTGCCGCTCAGCGTATCAGGAAAAGAGATCAGCCCCAATGGAGACTCTGTGCTCGCTAAGCGCATCATTCCCTGTCTTGACGTACGCGATGGCCGCGTCGTCAAAGGTGTCAATTTCGTCAACATCCGCGACGCCGGCGATCCGGTCGAAGCCGCGGCGCGCTACGACGCAGAAGGCGCCGACGAGATCACTTTCCTGGACATTACCGCCTCCCACGAAGAACGTGGTGCTCTGCTCGATATCGTCGAACGAACGGCGAACGTCGTGTTTGCGCCACTGACCGTTGGCGGAGGCATTTCAACCAAAGACGACGTTCGCTCTTTGCTCGACGCAGGAGCAGACAAAGTGAGCGTCAATAGCGCGGCCGTGAAGAGGCCCACCCTGATTCAGGAGGTCGCTTCCGCGTGGGGAAGCCAAGTGTTGGTTCTCGCGATCGATGCGCGCAAGAAAGGGGAGGGTTCATGGGAGGTATTTACCCATGGGGGGCGCAAAGGAACTGGCCTGGATGCGGTGGAATGGGCTCGTCGCGGTGCGGAGCTCGGAGCCGGGGAGATCCTCCTGACGAGCATGGATCGAGATGGTACGCAGGCTGGTTACGACCTGCCGCTTCTGCGGGCAGTGAGCAACGCCGTGACCATTCCTGTGATCGCATCCGGCGGGGTGGGAACGTTGGAGCATCTCTATGAGGGGCTCACCGCTGGCGGCGCGGACGCCGCCCTTGCTGCATCTATCTTCCACGATAGGACTCATACCGTTCGGGAGGCTCGCGAGTATCTGTCCGGGCGAGGAGTGGTGATGAGGAAGGAGGCAACGTGAACGCAACGCTCAGAGAATTGGTTCTGGCAGTCCGTTACGGTGACACTTCTCTTGTCGGGGAGAGCGCCGGATACATCATCCTGGGGGCAGCGGATCGTGCCAGTGCGATCGCTCGGCGTGCCGACTTGGATAGCATTCTGCTCACCGGGGAGGGAGAGGTTGTTGTCGACGCCGCGAGCTGCTCGGAGCCAGAGTCCGAGCGCAGCTTGAGAATCCTTTTGGGAAGTCTTTTGCGGTTGGTGCGTTCACCGTGTCCGAATCTAGAGAGAGTGGCCGAACGAGCGTCCGGCTCTGGGCTAGACCATTTGGTGACCGAGCTCGAGGCTGCGTTGGTCCCGGTCAATCGAAAGGCGGCGCGGCGATCGCTGTCTCGACTGGTTCGAGATGCTCGACGTTCGGCGACGCGAGCTCATCAGCGAGTACCGGTTGAGCCTGTTGCCTGGGACTCTCCTGAGCACTCATCAGGCGGTGCGGGCTGGCATGCGCCTCAGGCTGAGGAGCACTCATCGTGCGGCGCGGGCTGGCATGCGCCTCAGGCTGAGGAGCACTCATCAGGCGGTGCGGGCTGGCATGCGCCTCAGGCTGAGGAGCACTCATCGGGTGACTTGGGGCAGTACGCGCCTCGAATGGGGGACTGGGAACCCCCAACTCCTGTCGTTTCATCACTCCTGCGCGAGGTGGAGGCGGACGAGGGCCCCTTCCAGAGCGTGTTGCATCAGCCCCTGGAGGACTTCGATCAAGCGCCGACCCGGCTCAAGGCTCCTGTCTGCGAGTTGGAGCCCCAGCAGTCGCCGTCCATGGAGATGCTGGGTTCCTGGCAAGAAGAGATCTCCTGGGAAATTCCCTTGATCCGGCGCGCGCCACGGGTCTCGAAGCGGTCGCGCCATCACACCTCTCAACTTCTTCAGCGGATGCGCAAACCGGCTCAACCTTCCGAGGAGCTGTATCGGGGGCTCCGGGCGCTTTCGTCCGAGGAGTCTTTGCCGGAAGCCCCTTCGCCGGAGGCCCCTACCGCTATTGAGGATCGATTCGTTGTCGGGAGGGAATAGCGGTACCTCATCCGGCTTGCCTTTCCTTTCGTCTGCTGTGTATGGCTGTAAGTGGCATGCTGCTTCGTATTTTCGCTGTAGCGATGAATACCTATCGCGAAGCCGTTCGGGCTCGGATCCTCCATGGGCTGATGGGACTTGCGGTGGCAACTTGTGGCTATGCGCTGGTCGTTGGCGCATACGCTTTGCGCAACCAGGATAAGGTTGTTTCCGATTTAGGGGCGGCTTCGATCTCTCTTTATTCGATCTTGGTTGCCGTCGTGCTGGGAGCCACTTCTCTGTATCGGGAGCTGGAGCTGAAAACGGTTTTTCCCATCTTGGCGCGTCCCATCCAGCGCTGGGAATACCTGGTGGGAAAGTTCCTCGGCACCTGGACGACCCTTCTTGCGTTCATCACGCTCAATTCGGGGCTTTTGCTCTTTGCGGTGGGCGCGCTTCATGAGCGTCCCCTCTGGGCGGCTATTTCAATCCCTCTAGGATTGGTTGGGGTGACTGCGCTGTTCGGCTGGCGAGTGCGACGCGTGAGAACTTGGTTGCCTCTGCCCCTGGGAATGGTTCTTCTCTTAGTGGGGGCTTGGTTTTCTCAGGAAGGAGTCAGTGAGCGCGGGGTCATTCTCGGTCAGGGTCTGCTGACTTTGATGGAGGTGAGCATCATCACCGCGCTGTGTTTGGTTTTTGCTTCGTTTTCCTCTCCCTTTCTCACTGCGGTCTTTACGATTTGTGTATTTATCGTGGGTCGATCGGCAGATACGTTGGCCAAACTCCCCGAGCGTCTGTTCGGAGCGTTCATCAAGGAGCTCGGTAGCATCCTGAGCAAGGTGTTTCCCAACTTGATGGTCT
>CAYTRQ010000325.1:0-6852 GCA_964440025.1 uncultured Polyangiaceae bacterium
CGCGTCGATCAGCTCACCGAAATGGGGCTGTGGTCTGCCCCAAGGCAGGGGGCCGACGACCTCGTAGTTGCGCCGAGTTTCTCCCTCCGTGCGACTGGGAGGAATGTTGTAGGCCCAGGTAATGCGTTGCGGCTCCTTCTGTGGGGAAAGCAGGATGGCGCAGACGAGATCGAGCCGGAGCCGCGTAAGATCGGTGAGATCGTCTTGGGTCAGTTCTTCGTTGAACAGATGGGTGTGGACGAGTCGCAGTGCCCGGAAGCGGCCCTTGGCCGCACGCAAGCGTCCAATGTCTGGCAGCATCAGGCCTGTGGGAGTGCCCACGATGACACGATCAACATCGCCAGAACGATGCACGAGCGCGCCCACTTGGCGTCCGCTTTCGCGCGAGGCCTCTGCGAGGCTGCGGACCAACTCTGGGGTGGCAATGCTGTCGGAGGGGACGCGGCGCCGATAAATACGCTGAAGGGCTTTGAGGGCGCTAGGAGCAAGCCCGGATTTGTCTCCAAAGATGTCCATGAAGGGCACTGTGCATATCAGGCTGGGGGCGCATTGCCAGCCGTGGGGTTTCTCGTTCCAATCGAGCCAGGAGAGAAAGGCCGCCTTCTTGCTTTTGGAGCGGAATGACGCACGCTCTTCGTCCCCATGGCCCTACTGACCGCCCTGTCCTCGAAGGACGCGCAACGATTGCTTGCTGAGTATGGTGTCGAGCTTTTGGTGGTTACCCCTCTGGAGGCTGGCAGTGTGAATTCCAACTTCTTGCTCGAGGCCGAGGACGGCCGTGAACTCTTTGCCCGTATCTACGAGGAGCAGGGGCCCGACGGCGCTACCTTCGAGATCCAGCTCAATGAAGCGCTTCACGCGGCAGGGATCCCTGTGGCCTTGCCCTTGAGAACGCGCAGCGGCGATGCCCACTTGATGGTATCAGGTAAGCCATTTGCCGTCTATGAGCGCGTGCGCGGAGAGGTGTTGTGCCAGGGTAGGGTGACCACCGAAGTTGCTGCTGCCGTTGGCGCTACGTTGGCGAAGGTTCATTTGGCCGATCTGGGAGAGCTCACTTTGCCCGAGGGACGTTTCGGTTTTCCACAGATCGAGCAGAGGCTCGCTCGAGTGGAAAAAAGTGGGCGTGCCGATCTTCTCCCTGTCGCGCGTGATCTGCGCGCAATGGCGGAAGAGCTCATGCGGCACCGATGCGCCAGTTTGCCAAGCGGCCTCACGCACGGCGATCTGTTTCGGGACAACGTTTTGATCGAGCTGCCAGGGCAAGAAAAGGCTTCGAACGCACCGAGGATAGCCGCTTTGCTGGACTTTGAAAGCGCTAGTCGGGGCCCGTATGTCTATGATCTGATGGTTGCCCTTCTTGCATGGTGCTTCGGCTCGGACTTCGACCCGGCGCTTGTGCGAGCGATGGTTCGAGGCTATCAGGAGGTGCGCTCTCTCACGGATTTGGAGCGCTCTGAAATGATTCGCGAGGGATGCATGGCTTGTCTGCGTTTCGCCGCCACCCGGCTGACGGATTTTTCGTTGCGAATGCCAGCCGGTGAGGCCCCGAGTCGGGACTTCCGACGCTTTCTGTCGCGGAGGGATATGCTGGTTGGCGGGGCGCTCGACCGGGCCCTCCAAGGCATGTTTTAAGAGGAGCCATGAGCGTAGCCCGTGGAGGTCGCCTGCCCACTTCGGTGGATGAGGCCATGCAACAACTCAACTCCAGTGTCGATGTCGACTCGGCCCTGTGGCGCGAGGATATTGAAGGCTCGAAAGCTCATGCTCGAGGCCTAGCTCGTGCTGGGGTGCTCTCGGGGGCCGAAGCCGAGCGACTGGTTGCCGGTTTGGATCAGGTGGCCGACGAGATCGAATCGGGTGCATTTCAGTGGGATCCTGCCCGCGAGGACGTGCACATGAATATCGAGGCACGACTCACGGAGCTGATTGGGCCTTTGGGAGGAAAGCTCCACACAGGTCGCTCTCGAAACGACCAGATAGCTACAGATCTCAGGCTCTATGCGCGTCGCTCGGGAAAGCAAGTATTGGACGCTCTGCGAGATCTGGCTTTTGTCTTGCTCGATCGCGCCGAGTCGGAGATCGACACTTTGATGCCCACCTACACCCATATGCAACGGGCTCAGCCAAGTCGGCTTTCGCACCACCTGATGGCGTGGCAAGAAATGCTTTTCCGAGACGCGGGGCGCATCGGTGACGCTCTTGAACGTCTCAATGAGTCACCGCTGGGGGCTGGGGCGGTTGCTGGCAGTGGCTTCCCGCTCGATCGGCAAGGAGTGGCGCGAGAGCTGGGGTTCGTGCGTCCCATGAGAAATTCGATCGACGCTACGGCGAGTCGTGACTTCCTCATGGAGCTCGTTTCGGCGCTTGCGGTTCTTGGCGTGCATTTGAGTCGCATCAGCGAGGAAATCGTGATTTGGAGCACGACCGAATTTGGCTTTCTCACTCTCAGTGATGCGTTTTCGACGAGCTCCAGCATGATGCCCCAAAAGAAGAATCCCGATGTCGCCGAACTCGTTCGCGGCAAGGCATCACGTCTCATCGGGCATGTGACTGCATTGTACGTTTTGGAAAAGAGCCTTGCTTTTGGCTACGGGCGTGAGCTCCAGGAAGACAAGGAACCCTTTTTTCAGGCATCCCGAGATGCTCTTCAGTGCCTCCGCTCTCTGACCGGCGCGATTCGTACTTGTACCTTCAACAAAGATCGGCTCGAAGGAGCCCTCGGGCAGGGGCACGTGTGTGCGACGGACTTGGCGGACTATCTGGTTGCGCAAGGAATGCCATTCCGAGAGGCTCATCACGTTGTTGGAGGTCTGGTTCGGGAGGCAGAGGTCCGAGGAGTTCAAATTGGGGAGCTCGATCCGGCTCTTTTGAAGGAGGCCCACGAGAGTCTCGGTTCTGCCGAAGCTCGAAGCGCGCTCGATCCTCGTGCCGCTGTCGAGCGTCGACGGCTCATTGGCGGTCCCGCGCGGGAGAGGGTTGAGAGTGAAATCCGACAAGCGCGAGAGCGTTGGTCCTAAAACGCAAGCTATCCTCCCGAAGGGGCTCCCGAGAGATTCCAAGTCACCTGCCCCTCGAACCAAGCGCTGGAAAAGGCCCCGCCGAAGTTCCCCGTCTCCTTCCTCTGCGGGCGAGCTTCGACGGAGTGCCTACTCGGCCGTTTCCTCGTCGAACTGATTGCTCATGGCATTGGCGAGCGCGAGAGCCAGGTCACTCTTCTTGAATGGTTTAGGGAGGAAGACCGCGTCATTCGCGTCGCCTTCAATCACTGCGTCATTTGCGTATCCAGAAGTGATGACACAGGGAAAATCGGGATCATGCTTTCGGATCTCTGCCAGGACCTCTCGCCCGGAAAGTTTTGGCATCATATGGTCGAGAAGAGCGAGATCGAATGCGCTTCGGTTCTTTCGAAAGGCGTCGAGAGCGGCTTGACCATTTTCTAAGTGGGTCACCTTGCAGCCGAGTTCATCCAAGAGAAGAGTAGCAATTCGGGCCACGGGTTTTTCGTCTTCCGCGAAAAGGACCCGGAGGCCCTCGAGCTGGGTTTTTCCGGTTGCCAGACGGGGCAACGAGCCCTCGGAGCCTTTTGCTTGATGTTCGGCTGAGGGCAGCTCGATATGAAAGGTAGTGCCTTGCATGGGGCGGCTTCTCACGGAAACCTGCCCGCCGTGGGATTCGACTGCTCCGTAGACCGCAGCTAGCCCCATTCCATTCCCGGTCCTCTTGGTCGAAAAGAAGGGTTCGAACACTCTCTGACGAGTGGCCTCGTCCATGCCGATGCCCGTATCTTCGACTTCGATGATGGTGACCGGGGGTTCCGCGGTCGATCGACGAGCTGCCTCGTACATCGAGGACAGGGAGGGAGGACGATCGCTTCCAGAGGTGGTGCGAAACGTCAGCGTTCCGCCATTGGGCATGGCATCTCTTGCATTGAGGCCGAGATTGAGCAGCGCATTCTGGAGCAGAGTGGGATCGCCACGAACGAAAAGGGTGCGCCTGTAAAGCTCGAGCTTGATTTGAATCCGCTTGTCGATGCTTCGATCGAGGAGTGAAACCACCTCCGCGATGAGCGCGTGAATGTCGACGTTGACGTTTTGATGCTTGCCGCGTCGAGCAAACGCCAAGAGTTGAGCGGTCAGATCGGCCGAACGGTTGCTGCAACGAATAATGGCGTCGACGGCTTGCGTCGCTTGGGTATTTTCGGCGACGAGGACGGAAAGAAGCTCTGCGTTGGCGACGATTCCGGTGAGCTGATTGTTGAAGTCGTGGGCCACGCCGCCGGCGAGTTGTCCCACCACCTGGAGTTTTTCCCCTTGGACTGCCCGCTGCCGCATTTCGAGAAGCTCTGAATTGTCGCGAAGCACAGCGAGCACCACGTCTTGGTTTCGAAGATATGCCGGTTGTAGCGCCGCCTCGAAGAACCGTTCGGTGCCATCTTTGGATCGAATGGTCCAATTGAACATCTGAGGTCCGCGCTCCCTGCAGTTTTGGATGAGCTCGAGAGCAGATCGGGCTTCCTTTTCGTTGGAGAGGACTTGGGAGAGTTGCCCACCGATGAGCTCCTCTCGCTCATAGGGGCCGAGGCGAAGCGCCGCCTGGTTGGCATCGAGGTACTCTCCTGTTTTCGCGTCGTGAACGAAGATGGCCTCTGATGTCGCGTTGAAGATCTCCCGGTAGCCGCGCTCTTCGCTTGCTGCTTTGTGCATGGCTCGATCCATGACCTGCAACAATTGCTGAAGGATCAGAACGGTTGCACCCAGCACAATGAAGAGTTCGAGGGCATCTTCGGGTTCGGTTTGATGAGCGAATTCAGTGTGAAGAATGCCGAAGGCTTCCGCCGCAGCGATGCAACCTCCTGCCAAGGCCGTGCCCCAGCCCACAATCAGGGCGGCCCGGCGATTGTAAAAGAGGTTTGCTGTAACGATCACGAGGGGCAAAAGAACGATGCCCACGTCGTGCACCCCTTTTCCTGTCGTCAGTATCCCGATGGTCAGCGCGAGAGATACTGTGGTGAACGTGTATGCGGCTGCCCTCTTTCTTCGACGAGAGAGCAAAAAGAGCGCAAAAGCGCTTCCTATTGCTCCAATTCCTGCCAGGAGGACGTCCCGAGAATTATTGCCCAAAAAGCCGACGAGAAGGATGACGAGTGAGGCGATGAGCGCGATCAGAATGGGGCCTTGCAGCAGGCGCCGGACTTCCGTGGGTGCCACCTCGACGTCGTGAAACAGTAGCCGTTGCTGGACCTCTTGTTCGCGCTGTTCACCTCTTCCCAAGTTCCGTCGCCCTGGCCGCTGAGCCAATCGGGCGCCTCCAATCAGAGTTCAAATGATAGCGACGGGCAAGAACGGCCGCTAGGGTGACAGCACAGATCGGCGACGAGTTTTGCAAGAGGTTGCAATTGCCGACTGGTTCGCATCTCGAAAAGGGACCTCGGCGCCCTGAACGAGCCGGTCGATGCCATGCGATCTCGACCGGTCGGCCGAACGCCTGCCCTCGCTTTGGGTGAGAACGACGGTGGATCCCCTCCCCGGGCGGTAGGGGATCCGAAAAGCGTTGGTGGAAAGCCGGGAGCTCTTGACGGCGATGTTGAAGCGATCCGGAAGGGTGCGATGGTATGAGTTCGCGCCAGCCGCCTCCCCATTTGTGTAGTGAGTGGATTGTATAATGAGTGTCCTGTGGAGCTCGTGTTCAAATTCGTTGTTTATGTTGCCGACGAATGATTCAAGCCGGTCATGGGCGCGAAGTGCCTTGAAAAATTTTTCGATGAGAACGCTTCCATTTCGTTGGTCTGAGACACGTGGCAGCCATTAATGGCCTCGTATGCATTCACTTGTGTCTGCACGTCAACGATCAACGAGCAGTTTACTGGTAGCCTACAAAAGTATCCTGGCGGTCGGTCGTCTTGGCCGTGGTTCGCTTGCAGGTCATGAGGGGGTGCCACCTGAATGGATGGATGGCGCCTCGAAGAGTGAAACCGCACTATGGTGCTGGAAGGTATTCAGTTTACCGACAGCTAGAAAAGGGGATCCGGCGTTCACGAGGTCGAAAAGTTGCAACTCGCGCTGGTCTTGGCTATGTTACTACTAAGCGAGCGCCCATTTGGTGGGAAGGTCCGACGGTTCACTACATGGTGAAATCGATTGAGAGAGACATGGAAAAGGAAGAGCGATTGCGGGAGCCGATTTCGAGGCGAGGGGGCTTTCGGCTCGTCGTCCGATGCTGCAAGCAGGCGTCTGAAAGAAGCTGAAATCGATTGGAAGAGACATGGGAAGGAAGGGGAAATCGTTGGAGCCCTATTGGGGGCTGAGAACGCAAGTCATCACCTCAATGGGGTGGCGAGACGCGGTTCGACCAGAAACCTGGCCCATCGAACACAGCGCGAGAAAAGGCTTCGCTGCCGCTCCCCCACGAGGAGGAGGGGCGAGGAAGGTTCAAATATCTGCAGCGAGGGGAGAGAAGGGCGAAAGGCCGACTCAGGTCATTGAAAGGCCCTGTATTGCTCCGCGACTGAGAAAGGGGGCCAGCTGCTCCCACGGACGGAAGGGAGGCATGTTGGGTGAGCGTTTGCGAAGTCGAACGCGCTCGAAAGTTGCGCGTTTCTCATGGACCGGATTTTCACGCTGACGTGGTGATTGAATGAATGGATGTGACGACAAAGATGGGGATCTGATGATGAATGGCTCCAACCGAGAAGGCGCTTTTTGTGCGGAAGGGGCGACGCTGTTTTGTGATGGGGGGGAGCGTTATAAGGTAAGGAGCCAGCGTGTCGACCATGGCAGCATCGCGGGTCCCGAGTGGATATCGGCCACGCGCTTGCGAAAGGAGTGATTGGCAATGGACTCATGCGTTCCGCTG
>CAYTRQ010000326.1:0-6848 GCA_964440025.1 uncultured Polyangiaceae bacterium
CGGGAAAGACGAGCCGTTCGTCTTTTCTGACGAGAGTTTCTTCTCTCAGATGGGGGCCAGCGACGGAAAGCCGAGTGATCGATTCCCGTTCGAGTCGTAGGATTTCCCGGTCCCGGTACCAGCCAGCGGTGGGATCGAGGAGCCGGCTTCCCGAGCCAGGTAGACGCAGTGCCGTGCCGTCGTCCTTGCGCACGGCGACCATTTCGGAACGTCCGCCCGTGACATAGAGGTCGACGAGAAATTCGACGGTTCTTTGGGAGCTTCCTGGGTGAGCTTTGAGCAGGAGGCGACCATTCGGTGTTCCGGAAGGGGGATCCGTCGGCTCGCCTCGGATCTGGAGAAGTTGAGTGAGGTAGTCGTTGCCGACATTCAATGGGACTTCTCGCCGAAGAGGGGCGGTCAGTTGAAAACCATCTTCCCGTCGAATGAGATCCAGCCTTCGCTCGAAGAGATGAGTCACGAGGTGGTCGACTTCGTCCTGTCTCACGGGGGCTAGACGATCGGAGACGAGCCGACCGGGGTCGATCCGACTGGGAAGACCTGGCTTTGCGCATCCCGCGAGCTCGTCTGGCCTCACTCGCACCACGAAGAGAAGGTTATCGTCTTGGGGACAGGGGCCGAGCACTCGGACTTCTGCTGCGGGACCTTCTGAAGGAGTTTGCACGAAGGTGAAAGCGCCGTCCGGGAGGGGAGAGGGGATGTCCACGAAAGTCTCGAGCTCGGCTCGGGCCATCTGGAAGAAGATCCCATCGACGCGAGGTCGGCTGGCTCGAAGGCCGTCCTTTTTCAATCGGAACCCGAGCTCATCTGCGACGAGAACGACCGTGCTTTCCCGGCTCCGGAGAGTGAGCTGCTTCGTTTCTTCCTTGCCGTAGGGAAAGACCAATCTGCCCAGAAATTGGCGTCCGTCGGTACTCACCGCGTCGAGAAATGAGCTGCGGACGACTCCGGTAACCGTGTCGGTTCCGCCACCGCTCACCCGTACATAGTGGGCTCCTTGTGGTGCGGGAGCCTCCTCGCCAACGAGGATTCGGTAGGACAGCGGTCCCATCTCGAGACGAACTTCGAAAGAGGATTCGTCGAACTTGTGGTGAAGCTCCGAGGAAAGCTCGGGGCTCAACGTGCGAACGAACGTTGCGAACTCCAGGGTCTGGAGGAGTTTTCCTATTTTCGCGGGGTCTGCTTGGCGTGTCTTGCCGCCCAAGGCAGGAAGCTGAATTTGGTAGTTGTGCAGATCGGAGTCTTCTGGATCCCGAGAGAGCACGACAGGTGGCCGGGCCGAGCGGAGATCGCTGAGATGGATCTTGCGAATCTCGTCGTGTCGAAAAGCTGGCAAAAGGTTGTGCTTCCGACTTTCCCGTTCGGTGGTCGAAATGCGGCTCTGGGAGAGTTGAACGACAAAAAACAGCGCCACGGCGGTGGCCGCCAGGACCAGATTGACGAAACGGGCGCGAGTCAGGGTCATGAGGTCTTCTGCGAGGGAGAAAGGCCGCGAGACTTTTCCTCGCCTCGTCGGCGGCGCAGCAGCACGAAGATACCGGCGCAAAGGCTCGTGATCGGCATATAGACGAGGACATAGCGCAGGACTTCTGCCAATGACTCTTCGGTGAGGTGGAGCCCAGCCGGTACCGGCTGTCGTGGCTCGATCGACAAAAGAGGCGAGCTTTCTGTCAGCCAGGCCAAGGCTTGAAGGGTAAAACGCCGATTCCCTTGCAGAGAGGGATCGCGGAACGAGGCAGACTCGGCGACGTTGGAAGTTCCTGCCACGACCATGCGAGCTTCTTGCGTTGGTTCACCGGGGTTCGAAGTTGAAGTCGTGCGACTTGCGGCAGCGACCGCATGAGGGCCGGATCCGAGCTGGGGTTTTGCCTTCGAACCAGCCTGGTCAAGGTGATCGAGGATGGTGGCGTTGGAGCTGCTCGTGAGAAGGGGGACGGCCGCTTCCTGTACCTGCAAGCTTTGGCTGGCAACCAAGATCACGTAGGTGTCCGTGCGGTGCTGTTGAGTGTGGAGGCCTTCCGTAATGGGGTGAGGTTTGGGAAGCGGAACGAAAACCTCACCGATCCCTCGGGGGAGCCGCCACTGGGGATCTTGTTCCAGCACGAATCCGCCATTTTGAAGAATTCCTGCCGCTCGTGTGAGTGCCTCGAGGCCGGTGGGAACCAGTCGGGCCTCTTCGTCCACCAGGGGGTCGAGCAGGAGGAAGAAATTGGCTCCCTGCTTCCAGGCATTCATGAGAATTTGCTCATGTCGTTTTGGAATAGGCTGCTCGGGGCCTACGATGGCAATGGTGGGGCAACTTTTTAGGTTATCCGCGGCGTTCTGCCCGCCAAGGAGCACACTGCGTGATGTGGCGTTAGCGAGCTCGAGTCGTCGCCGTAGCTCTGCCAGGCCGTCGGGACCGACGTCTTCAATACTCTTCTCACCATGGCCCGTCACAAAGCAGACAAGCCGCTGTTGTTCGTCACGGAGTCGCAAGATCGCCTCGGAGAAGGCCGTCTCGATCTTCGGGCGCCGCTGCCCTTCGGCATCGACCTCCACGAGATCTCCGGGGCTCAAGAACCAGTGACGTCCGCGGTGCTCGACCATCGCTGCCGCCTCGCTCATGAGCAGACCGGATTCCGACCGCTGTGAGCGCAACTGGTGCTTTTGGCCTAACGCTAGAAATTCTGCGGCATCGCGATCGGGGTCGATGTACTCGACGTGGATTTTGGGGCTCAGTGCCCGATAGGCGTCGAGAGTATGTCGAGTATCAATGAGCAGTGGATGAGTTTGGGGGAGAAGAACGGTGATGTGGACGGGGTGCTTCAGGGAAGAGACGAGGTCCTTTGTCGAGTCGTGCAGGGTGAACTGCCCCGCCTCGGAGAAGTCCCAGCGTGTATAGTGGCGGGCCGAAAGAACATTGACTTCGGCCAGGATCAGGCCCGCGGACAGAACCCCGAGCGCCGAAAGAGCCGTGGGGCTCTCGAAAAGGTGCTTGAGCCAGGATGAAGCAGTGGAGAGAGGAGCGCGGAGGGACTTCATGAAGTCCTCCATGAATCGATGACGCGCACTGTGACGAAGACGGCCCACACCGTGAGACTCCCATGAAGGACCACACGGCGTGAATCGATCAGTCCTCGAGAGGTCTCCTCGAGCAAAAGTGGAAGCGAGAGGTGGGAGCTGATGTCTCGCAAAATGCCCGGCTCCAAGAAGTAGTGACCAATGCCAAGAATGAACAGGCCAAACTGCAACAGGATACTCAGAAGAAGAGCAATCAATTGGCTTTTCGAGAGGCTGCTCATGAGCATGCCCAGCGCCAGGTAGCTGCTCCCCACTAAAAAGACACCAAAATAGCTCACCAGCAGGGAGGGAAGAAAGATCGTGCCCGTACCTCGCAGGACGGCGGCATACAAAAGGGTCGGTATCCAGATGAGAACATATGTGGACAGCGCCGCGAGGAACTTCCCCAGAGCCAGCTCCGTCGAGCCAACTGGGGCAGTGAGCAGGCTCTCCATGGTTCCGCTGCGTCGCTCTTCTGCGAAAGTGCGCATGGTGAGAGCCGGGCACAAAAGAAGCAATGTCATCGAGAGGAGAACCGATTGCTGGCCGAAGTAGGCCTGCAGTGGTCCGGTTTCTAGTCCCGGCTGGTTCATCGTCGAATAGTGCAGGGTGATGCTATAGAAAATCCCGCCCTGCAAAAGGAGAAAGCCGGTGAGCAAGACCCAGGCCAGGGGGGTCACCCAAAGGCTGAGCAACTCGCGTTTGAAGATGGCGAGTGTTCCTTTCACTCCTCCTCCCTCGTGAGTTGCTCGAACACTTGGTCGAGGGGCGCCCGCTCTGGACCGGCTTCGGTGACTTCGATGTGCGCGGCGAGGAGCGCTTTCAGCGCGGCCGACAAGCCCTCCCTTTGCGAAGTGCGGACCAGGGACATGCCATCGCTTCTGTTTTCGATCCGTAGCTCTGGAAGGGAGTTTTCGTTCTGATGCAGAGCACGCCTGACCTGCTTCTCCTCTGCTGCGGCGATAACGTAGTAGCCGCCGCTCCGCGATCGTCTGAGCTCTTCGAGAGTTCCAGAGGAGATGACTCTTCCTTTGTTCATCACGATGGCTCGATGGCATGTGGCTTCGACCTCGCTGAGTACGTGCGTGGAGAGGAGAACCGCGCGGTCCTCGGCGAGTTTGCGAATGAGACGGCGAACGTCGGCGACTTGATTGGGATCGAGGCCGGCGGTGGGCTCATCGAGGAGCAAGCCGGGCGGATCTCCCAAAAGGGCTTCTGAAAGGGCGACGCGCTGCCGGTATCCTTTGGAGAGGTGTCCGATTCGGGTGCCGAGGAGGTCGCTCGTGCGGACTTGTTCACTCACCCGCTGGACTGAAAGGGCGCGATGGCGTCGTCCGGGGATCTTTTTCAGTTCTGCGCGAAAACTCAGGTACTCGCGCACGGTCATCTCTGGATACAGGGGGGCGTTTTCGGGCATATAGCCGATCAAGCTTCGGGCCTTGAGGGGCGCTTCCAGGAGGTTCTGCCCCAAGATGAAGACGTTTCCCGAGCTGGGACCGAGGCTCCCGGTCAGCATGCGAAAAATCGTGGTTTTGCCCGCCCCGTTGGGGCCCAAAAAGCCCACGGCCTCGCCTGTTTTGACCCGAAAGCTGACATGATCGACGGCGCGGAGTCCGCCGAAATCGCGAGTCAGATCAACGGCTTCGATCATGCCGTCCCGGGAAAATCAATCTTCAGCGGCGGCGGCGCCATGGCACTGCTTGAACTTCTTTCCTGATCCACAAGGGCAGAGATCATTTCTACCAACCTTCGGCTCTTCGCGCTTGACCGGACGGGGCATCGTGGCGGCCTGCCGGGCCGCGTCGAGCTGTCCAGCCGGCGAAGCGGCGGTTTCCCCCACATGCCGTGCCACGGCCCGATCCAGCTCTGCATGTTGCTTTTCTTCTGCCTCGCGCTCAAGTTCGGCGATTTGTTCCTGGCGTTGGACCTGGGTCTGGAAGAAGCGCTCGATGACCTTGCTGGAGACGTTGGCCATCATGTTCACGAAGAGAGTATAACCTTCCTTTTTGTACTCGTTTTTCGGATCACGCTGGCCATAGCCCCGCAGGCCGATGCCGTCCCGGAGGTGTTCCATGTTTTGCAGGTGATCGACCCAGGCTTGGTCGATGGCCTGCATGTACAACCAACGAAACACACGCAGGGCGAGATCGGCGCCCATGTCCTTTTCGCGGGAGAGATAGACTTCTTCTGCTTCTTGATAGAGCTTTTGAACGACGACCTCCGCCTCTCCCAGGTGGTCGAGAGGAGTCTGCAATGGCGTGCCGAAGAGCTCTTCGAATGCGGCCGCCATTCCTTTCCAATCCCAGTCTTCGGGGAGCTTTCGTGGAGGACAGGATTCCTCCACGACGGCTCCTAGAACGCGGTCAATGAGATCCAACAACCGTTCTCGCTGTTCACTGAGGCCTTGGGCGGCCAGCACCGAGAGTTCGTCGAATACCGTGCCGGGGGTGCGTGTTTTGCGGGTTTCCAGATCGATTTTAACGCCCCACAGGTGATAGGCCTCATACTGGAGTTGCTCCAGGTCTTGGAGCTCACCAGCCTCCTCGAGCTCCTCTCTTGTCGGAGCGCGCGGGTGGCCTTCCTCGTCCACTTTGTTTGGTGGGTGTTCGGTGAACATCCCGACGAGTTGGGCGGCGAGGGGAAAGATGCGATCTCGAATTTCTTCGTTGACGGGAATCTTTCGGGACTTGCCGGTGGGCTTGCCGAGCTCGTCGAGCTCTTCTGGCTCGTACCTTCCGAAACTGAGCTGCTGGCGCAGTGCGTACAATGTCTTACGCTGCGCGTTCATGACGTCGTCGTACTCGAGCGTGTGCTTTCTGATGTCGAAGTTGCGCTCTTCGACCTTTCGCTGAGCGTTTTCTACGCTTTTGGTGACCCAATGATGTTCGATGGGCTCATCGTCCGGCAGCCCCATCCGATCCATGATGTTCTTCACGCGGTCACCTGCGAAGATGCGCATCAGATCGTCTTCGAGAGATAGGTAGAAACGGCTCGATCCGGCGTCCCCCTGACGTCCAGCACGTCCCCGGAGCTGGTTGTCGATGCGCCGGGATTCATGGCGCTCGGTGCCGAGGATGTGGAGGCCGCCCAGCTCGAGGACCTCGTCGTGTTCTTCCGCACATTGCTTGCGGAAGCGTTCGACTTCGGCTTCGAATTCGTCTTCTTCGAGCTCGGGATCTCGCCCAGCTTGAACGAACTCCCAGCGGGCAAGCATTTCCGGATTGCCTCCGAGCATGATGTCGGTGCCGCGCCCTGCCATGTTCGTGCTCACGGTAATGGCGTGTTTTCGTCCCGCCTGAGCGACGATGTAGGCTTCGTTTTCGTGCTGTTTGGCGTTGAGAACGTGGTGGGCGACTTTTTTCCTATTGAGAATGCGACTCAACGCACCGCTTTTTTCGACGCTTGTGGTGCCCACGAGGACGGGCCGTCCCGCTTCGTTTAGCTCGAGGATTTCCTGGACGACCGCCGTGAATTTTTCTCGCTCGGTTTTGTAGACGATATCCTCATAGTCCGTCCGGGCGATGGGTTTGTTGGTGGGGATCGTGACGACGTCGAGGGAGTAGGTCGACATGAACTCGCTGGCTTCGGTTTGAGCCGTTCCTGTCATTCCAGCCAGCTTTTCGTAGAGCCGAAACAGGTTTTGGAAGGTGATCGTCGCCATGGTGCGACTCTCTTCCTGAATGCGCACGTTCTCCTTGGCTTCGACTGCTTGATGGAGACCGTCGCTCCAGTGTCTTCCTGCGAGCACGCGCCCGGTGAACTCGTCGATGATGAGCACCTTTCCTTCTCGGGAGACCATGTAATGT
>CAYTRQ010000327.1:0-6847 GCA_964440025.1 uncultured Polyangiaceae bacterium
TCCCCGCTCATGTCGTTGCCATCGTCGCAATTCTCGGCTCCGGTGAGCTTGCCATCACCACAGAAGGGAACGCAGGCGACACCTGGAATTCGACACTGCCAGCCATCTTCCAAGGTCGAGCAGTCGGCGCTGCAACCGTCCCCGCCGGCTGTATTACCGTCATCGCAAGCTTCAGTACTGGCAAGGATACCGTCGCCGCATTCGACGTTGTTCACGCAAGGCTGGCCCGGGGTGGGACAGGTCCAGTCGAGCTCGATCTGACAGGCCGCCGTACAGCCATCCCCGCTCATCTCGTTCCCGTCGTCGCAGTACTCCCCGTCCTCGAGCTTTCCGTTCCCACATGACTGCAGCACGACGGTGATCCCACCGTTGCCGGATCCGCCATTGCTTCCTCCGACTCCGGGATTGTTCCCGCTGCCCCCGGTATTGCCACCGCCGTCTCCGGGCCCTGCGGTGCAGGCGATAGCGCCCGAAATCGCAGCCAGTGAACCGAGAAGGAAGAACGAAGAACGACGTAGGTAAGTAGACATATCGGCGCATGGAGACTCCGCCAAGAACCGAGCACACGCAAGGCGGAACGGCAGGCGCCCGGCGCTTCGATGCTGATCTCGGTTTCACCTCTGAAAAATTGCGAGAGCGGTGCAATCCCGAATGCTTGCCGTTCTTTCGGTTCGCCGTTCTTCGCCTGTTTTGCTCTCAGGTCCGCGACTCGTTTTCACGCTTTTCGCGCCTGTCTCTCAAACCCCGATATTGTCAGCTCCGTTTGTCGTTTTACGACCAGAAATGTCGTTTTATGGCATGTGCTGGCAGAGCATGACGCCGGCACATCCGGTCGTGTCTCTGAGAAACGGACCCACCCTCCCGGCGTGAACGAACCTTTGTTTGCTACACTGAGCCAGCGCTCTTTCGTACGGCGCGTTCGGATAAACAAACTGACTGCCTCGAATCCCCCCGGTGGGAAGAGCTCTGATGCAACGACGAGTCCAACTTGCGCGCGCAATTCAGTAAAGCGGCCGCTCCGCGTCGCGAGTCAACCGGAGCAGACAGCGAGCCAGAAGAAGGAGGCCGAGCAGTGGACTTGGCATCCCTTGGCACACCCTTGCGCGCTTAGCTGTGCCAAACCCGTGCCAAGCGACTGACATGAAAGTCCGGCACTCTCGCCGCTGCCACCAACAAAGGTTTCCCTTTTTCGCCGCAAGCAAGACATGGCACTACTCTTGCTTTGTACACATGTGCCATGTTGCGCTTCCATTCACTCGCTCTCCGCTTGTTCCTCGCCAGTTGTTTGCTGCTGTACTTCGTCGGTTGCGGCGATGCCGAAACCACTGAGCAGTCCACTTCTTTCGTTTCCCATGTTCCGGGCACGTCTTCCGGCGCAGATTCCTCAGCAGATGGCCGCGCCAGCCTCGAAGCCTCGGGCACTGGCGGCGCGGCAGCTCCCAATGTGGATGTAGACGCGGAGGGCACGACAGAGGCGGAGCGAGCCATCGCCGAAGCGGACATCATCAAGATCGAGGGCACGACGCTCTACGCGCTTTCACGGTATTCGGGGCTCAGCGTCATTGACGTCAACGACCCGGAAAACTTGGTTCTGCTAGGAAACCACAGGACGAGCGCGACACCCTTCGAGATGTACGTGGAAGGCGACCGCGCCTACGTCATGTACAACGGCTGGGGACGCTACGTCTATGACGAAGATGCCGGCTACTACAGCTGGGAGACGAGTAGCCGCATCCAAGCCCTGAACATCTCCAATCCCTCCAACATAGCGGTCCTTGGAGACCAAAAAATGCCCGGCAACCTGTCCGACTCTCGCAAAGTGGGAGACGTTCTCTACCTCGTCACTCATGAAAATGGTTATTGTTGGGAATGCGCAAGCACTTCGAACACGCGTGTCACCTCGTTCAACGTCTCCGATCCGGACGACTTTCAGCTCATTGATGAGCTACGTCTCGAAAATACCGAAACCTCGGGCGGACAACGCAGCATTTCAGTCACCACCGAGCGCATCTATATTTCCGGTTGGGACTGGGGCGGAGACGACAGCGGAGTGATTGACGTTGTTGATATCTCCGATCCTGAAGGAGATCTCGTGGCTGGAGCGCAGATTGAAATCGCGGGACCCATCGAGAGTCGCTGGCAAATCAACGAATACGAGGGGGCCCTGCGCGTCATCAGTCAGCCGGGCGGATGGGGCACCAGCACGCCACCCGTCGTGGAAACATTTCATATCAATTCGTCCGATTCCTTCGAACCACTCGCCTCCCTCGATATGGTCCTCCCGAGGCCCGAGGATTTGCGCAGTGTGCGCTTTGATGGGGACCGGGCCTACGCCATCACGTTCGAAAGAACCGACCCCCTGTTTACCTTCGATCTGAGCAATCCAGAAAATCCGCAGCAAGTTGGAGAACTGGAGATCCCCGGGTGGGTCTACCACATGGAACCTCGAGGCGACCGCATCTACGCTCTTGGTTTCGAAAACGACAACAGCGCTGGCTCCCTCCACGTCTCGCTGTTCGACGTGAGCACTCTCAGTGATCCTCAGCAGATCGCGCGCGTCAACTTCGGCGGCAGCTGGGGCAGCTTCGCCGAAGATCAAGACCGAATCCACAAAGCATTCAACATCATGCCAGACGAGGGACTCATCCTCGTTCCCTTCTCCGGCTGGGAGTACGAAGAAACGGGAGAACTCGAATGTTCGCAAGGGAGCTACCGTAGCGGGATTCAGCTCGTCGACATGACGGAAGATTCCCTCACCCTCCGCGGTGTAGCCCCCCAAGTCGGTCAGGCGCGACGCGGCTTCCTCATGAACGACACCCTAGTCGGCGTGTCCGACAACGCCGTGCAAACCTTCGACATCGCCGATCGCAACGCCCCCGCGAGCCTGGGGCGCCTTGAGATCGCTCGCAACATTCAAAATATTCGCCTTATGGGAAGCACCATGCTGCGATTTGGCAGCGATTGGTGGACCGGAGAAACCATGCTGGACTTTGCCCGCCTGGAAGAGGTCGACCAAGCCGAGCCTCTGGGCAACATCGATCTTTCCTCCTACGAAATCGAGGAAGACAGCTGCAGAGGACACTCCTATTGGGAGAATCAGGTTCTCGTTCACGGCAAGTATGCGTACGTGCCAAGACGAGGCTATGAGTACCTCGAAGACGGCGGCGACTACAAGTATCGCTACTATCTCACCTTCTACATCGTCGATCTCAGCGAACGCACTTCTCCCCAAGTCGTCGGCACCTTTTCCATAGAAACCAAGGACGACGAAGAGTATCTCTCCGGCATCGTCATGACCGAGAACGCCGTTTTGGTCGGTCGCGGCAAAGGCCACTACTATTACAACGTGGAAACCGGCGAACAATCCGACGTCAGCTTCTCCTACGATGTCATTTCGCTGGAAGACCCAGCTAATCCCGAGGTCGTTTCACAGATCCAGGTGCCCTCCAACGTCGCCAGCGGAGGCTTTGGTTACAACGTCTCCGGGTGTGCCATCGACCTCGGTTGGGGCTGGTGGGGCGGTTACTACTACGGGTACTACGGTGGATCCCAACAAGCGCTGGTCTCCGGGAACATTGTTGCCAGCCAGCACCAGGAACCACTCGACGACGGAACAGGCCGGGTGAAGTACTTCCTCGACCGCATTGACGTGAGTGATCCGGAGCACCCGGTTCTTCTCGAGCCGGTCAACATTCCAGGCACTCTCGTGGATTTCAACGACGCAACGGGCCGCCTCGTCACCGTGGACTACCTCTACGAGGAAAACTCGACAGAGGACGGAGCAGATTGCCGGAACGGCTACTTCGACAGCGAGGCCAGCACTTGCCGCATCTACCGACGCAACATCAACACCCTCACCCTGAATGAAAATCTCGCGGAGCTCGTCGATAGGCAGCTCATTGACGAGGGAAACACCTGGGCATCGAGCGTCGCCGTAGGGGATGGTCGGATTTTCGCTTCCTACTACGACTACCAAAACGCAGATGACGGCACGCAGGTCCGTACCCTAGCAATGGGTTCAACCGGGCGCCTGACAGACTTGGGAGCTGTCACCTTGGAGGCACCCGCGGGAAATCTCTTGGCTCGTGGAAACCGAGCATTCCTCTCCTCCTACGGAGTGCTCAATGTCATCAACGCTGAAAACGAGGACACCATAGAGACAACCGAGCACGAGATGGGGGGTTATTCGTGCAATTCTCTCGAAGTCAGCGAAAGCTACGCTTACTGCGCGCTCGGTTATCAAGGGGTGCAGGCGTTTCCACTCGATTGAGTGAGCAACGAAGCCAGCGCTATTGACAATAGCTTGCCGATCTCTCCGCCGCCGCTCTCCCATGAGCGAGCGGCGGAGCCTCTTGGGGGACGCAGGCGTCCACTCCAGCTCCTATGAATGAACCGATCAAGTGGCCCGGCGCGCTTTGTAACGGACCATTTCCAGCAGATCGCCACTCAGCCCCTGAAGCGAAGGAGGGAGTTGGATCTTTCGCGCTTCCGGAGAAGCCAATAGTTGTTCCGCCCGTGCGTACTGGGCGCGTGCCTCCTCTTTGGAGCCGAGCCCGTCAAGGCAGAGCCCCCGATAAAGTGCCGCAGGCCATAGCTTACCGTTCAGAAGCAAGGCGCCCTCCAGCTGTTCCAAGCTCTTTCCATAGTCTCCGGCCGTGTAGAGCGCGATGCCAGAAAGCATACGAAGCTCCGCATCGAGTGGAGCTTGAGCGGATGCACGCAAAACTTCTTGTGCCGCAACCTGGAAGTTTTCGTGGTCGAGAAGTCTCGTCCATGAATCCGTGGCAGACGCAGGGGGCGGACGGTCATCAGGCCGGCTTTTCACGGCATCCTCGGGTCGATCGGCTTGTGTGACATTCCTGTCCAATCGGCCGTGCTCGAGACTCCTTGTGGCCTGGGTCAGCTGAGCTTCAAGTTGCTTGGTCACGGCAACCGTATCGAGCGGGCCGCTGGGGCGATCGGATTGTTGAGCCGTTGGTGAAGCGCCTAACTGTCCGATGGCTCCGGTGCTCTTCAATGCCTGAGCTTGCGTGGTTTCCTGCTCCGGACTGGCTGTCGGAGCCCGACTGGCCCACGGCGAGGCGCTCTTGGAGGCGTCGAGTCGACGAAAAGCAACTCGCTCACCCACCAAAACAGGTTCCAACCCTTGAGGCGGCTGCGCCACGAGTTCTCCGGCCCCAAAGAAAAGCGCCCCGTCAGGCCGAAGCGTTTGTGCCAACCGTTCGGCACATCGAGCTCCTGTTGCACTCGAAAAATAGATCACGACATTCCTGCACAAAATGAGATCCCAGCCTCCGCTCGTCGTGAGCGGTGGATCCATGAGATTGTGCTTCTCAAACTGAACTCGTCGGCGAATTCTATCGTCGAGCACCCTGGTCTTTCCCTCTTGTTTGAAGAAAGGCAGGTAGGCACTAGGTAGCTCACGGAGGCTGAATGCGCCGTACCTTGCCTCCTTGGCTTTCATCAGCGAGGTATGGCTAATGTCGGTAGCGACAATCCGCAGAGGGAGGTTCGAGGACTCTGCTAGCAGAGCCAAACTGAACGCGTCCTCCCCTGTCGCGCAACCAGGGACCCAAACCGACAAGGGACGCGAACCACGACGCATACTAGCGAGTACTTGCTGCGCTGCTTCGAGTTGAACCACATCTCGAAAGAACCAGGTATGGGGGACGCTGACCACATCAAGTAATCTTTGGCGTTCCTCACCACCCAGTCGGGCTATCTCGGACAGATAGGCTCCGGCGTCTCGAAACCCCAATTCTACCGCCCTCCGCTCGGCAAACGACTGCAACGAAGACCGGAGTCCTCCTCGCGACAGTTCGATGCCGGTGAGCTCGGTAAGGAACCTATCGAGACGCGTCTCCGTCATTCTATCTCCTCACGATTGGACTCGGTCCACGTGCGGACCACCTCGGCAAGTCCCAACGGCGGCAATGCTCTCTCCGCAGCCCCCGACTCCACGGCGGACTTCGGCATCCCCCAAACCGCTGAGGTTTCTCGATCTTGAGCAAGACAGAGCCCCCCTCTGCGGCGAAGCGCCAGCAATCCCGACGTGCCGTCTTCCCCCATGCCGCTCAAGATCACCCCGGCCCCGCGCGCACCGACGTGGATCGCCAGCGATTCGAACAGTACATCCGCAGAAGGCCTGTGCCCCGCGCGCGGCGGCCCCTGCACCGTAGCGACCTTCCCTTCGCCAATCAGTGCGATATGAGTCGATCCCGAAACGGTGTAAATGGTACCTGGCACCAGCACCTCCGGGCGTCCAAGTTGAACGACCCGAAGTTGAGTACGGCTCGCGAGAAAATCCGCAAACGCAGAAGCAAATGTCTGAGGCAAGTGCTGAACCACCACGACGGCCGCCTCGATGTTGACCGGAAGAGCGCCAACGAGGCGCGCCAAGGCGACCGGCCCCCCGGCAGAAGAGGCAATTCCTACGACGAGAGGTGGACTGCCACTCGGAGCCGGGCTGGGGGGAAACTGCGACGGCTCGGGGACCTGTCGTGGTCGATTTCCAAGTTTTCCCGACACGTGCCGCACAACCGGTACCGTTGCCAAACGACGAACTGCCGCCCGTAACTTCTGTTGAGCCACGAGATCACGCCCCGCCGGTTTCAGAGCGAGATCGAGCGCCCCACGGCGGATGGATTCGAAAACCTCCACCCGCTCGGCCCCCAGAGGCTGTCCGGTGACCACAAGGATGGGAAGAGGAGCATGCGCCATGACCTGGGAGATGGTCTGGTGACCGTCCATGCCCGGCATCTGGAGATCCACGACCAACAGTTGAGCACGACTCGACTTGAGTAAGCGAAGAGCGTCCTCACCACTCGAACCTTCACAAACGATCTCG
>CAYTRQ010000328.1:0-6843 GCA_964440025.1 uncultured Polyangiaceae bacterium
TTGCGCCTGCGCGGGCTGCGCTTCCCCCTCACTCCGTGCTCGCCCGCCGGCTTCCGATGAGGACAGGAAGGCGTCGCCGCCCCACTCAGCGCTCTGCCGGCCGGGCTCCGCGCGGGTGGGGGAAGGAAGTGAGGTGCTGAACTCGAGTGAAGAACAATGAGCAGCGAGCGCTGAAGGGGCCAGAAGGACCACCAGCAGGAACCAGCTGATGCACTGGAAAGCGACGACGACGAAGGGGCGGTTCAGGGACATATTGCCGTGCAGGAGTATGGTTCGAGTCTACACATAATGTTATCACATGCCGCAGAAAGGGGATAGGCTCGCCTGCCTTCTGCTGTTCGCCGTCCATAGTGTGTCACTATCCCTGCGAGTGATATTCGGCAACCGGCTGAAATTATTACGATCGCAAATTCAGAGCTCGCTTACGACGCCAGTTTACGAATCAACAGTTACGGGACATGGCCTTGATGCGAATGCACGTTCTGACGAACTACGTGAAACAACTCCTTCGCGTTCGACTCCAGCTTCCTCCACCGGTACAGTGTCGATTGGTGAGCACGAGATAAAAGCATTACCCGCTCCTCAAAGCTCAAACGGCAGTTTGCTTGGCTTAGGAACTCCCCGGCTTCATCGTGAACGGCAACGTCGCATGATAAGTCCCAGAACCAAATCCGCCCCCGGGGCGTCGCACTTTTCAACAACGATTCAAGTCTTTCGCACGGTAGAGCGCTCAGAATGGAACGAAGAGGCTGCTCGCACCACGCATCATTGATCGCCTTGAGCAATGTCGGTTCCCTTTCGCTCGGGAAAACGCCATGCGTATGAGCAAGCAGATCACAGAGGAGTGTCCTTACGCGACCAGGATGCCAAGTCACTCGCTGCAAATCCGCGAGCGTATAGGCCTCTAGCTCTTGTGCCGCGGACTCGAGGAGACATAAGTCTTCCTCGAGACACCTCGATCGGCTTTCGAACGCTAGCTTACACAGGTCTTGTAAGCGTTGTCGCTCGTGAACCGTCTTCAGCAGCCGTTTCTCCACGGGATGTGTTCGCAACGTGATCTCGAGAGCGTCGCTCCCGGTCATGCCGCTTACTAAGCCAGCCGCCGCATTCGCTATTCCGATTTCCCCCTTGGCCACACTAAGAATTATCCTGCGGGACGGCCAAGAAACCCTGCGGTTTCCTACGGCTACATCCAAGGGCATCCAACCTTGGGTGTCGGCCTTCAAGAAACCATCAAGGTCGGCGTCAAGTCGGGCTGGGTTAAGGCCAAGACCCAGCACTTCCTCTTCGTTCCAGAGTTCCCTCGGTCCCGTGCTGGTACTCTCCGAAAGCGTCCTAAGTACAGCATACTGCGTGCGAGATAGCTCAGAAAGAGAAATTCCGCTGATGGAGGGCTGGTGCTCCCCGGCATAAAACCCCAAGTGCAGCAGTACCCGGGGATCAGTGTTCCCCCCAGCCATCAAATATTCGAGGCTTGGCTCAGGCTCCACGGCTGAGACCCAGCTTAGAAGACGACTACCGATGGAGGTGGAGTTGCACCAAAGTTGTGCATCGAACCAATGCCATTGTTCCGGCATCTCGTCGCCGTTGAGGCTCCCCCGCACGATTTCGAGCAGCTGGTCTCGTCCGAGCGGGCGCCGAAGGAACGCTAGGCCGCAGGCGGCTCCGAAGCGGACTATCCGGTCTTCCGATGTGAGGAGTGAAGAAAGCGAAACAGCAAGGCCGCGCTCCGACTGGGGCCTCAGCTTGGCGGAGCATCTCCTGGCCACAACCCCGAGTGTAATTGCAACAGTAGCACGAGCAGCCGCATCCGCCTCCTCTTGAAGAATCCTCTGCATTCTCCAAATCTCTGGTTCCCCCGCAGACTTGAGTTGCATGAGTAGGTGTGCTGCCGCGATTCGAACGCCTGATTCCGCCGCTCCTAGGTAGGATCGATATAGAGGCCTGCATGCCTCAATCGTCTCGGATTGTTGAGAGCCAGACGACGGTAGGTCGTTGAGGTCCGGATGCTGGTCCAACTCGAATACCGCTTCTGGGGATCGACAGTTGAGTCGAGCCAATGCTCCAAGGAGCAACTCTGTGCCGCGGCTTTCCTCCCAAAGCTCCAGCAGTCTGACTAGCTGTTTCGCTTCCACACTGAACTCGAAGAAGTCGCTCGATTCGAGATCAATATCAGCGAACATCGTACGCACGACTTCCTGCAGGCTTTCGAAATTGTTGAGCGGTATCTGCCGGCCGGCAAGAAGACTAGATTTTTGACTCGAGCTCACACTATCCCTCGGGGTTGTTTCGGGCGAAATGATCCAGGGCCTCTTGATAGCTCCCCCAGCGTCCCCTTTCGCTCCCGCTAAAGTTGCTCCGAGTCCCCGTTCGTTGTTGATTGGCGTATCCTTCAGTAATGTTTCCTGGCTGTGGCTCCCCGTAAGAAGCCATGAGATTGGCCATCATTTGGCTACAGTTGGGACATGGCGCGCGCTTAACCGTACCCGCTGATTGTGTAGTCTTGTGCGAGTCGACTTCTACTCCCGCTAGGGCCTCGCTAATGCGCTTACGGTGCTCTGGATTATCCGGGTCCAGTTCCCTATTTGGATCAACCCGATCCAAATAGTCCGAAAGTGCGCGAGGCTCAGAGCACCCCGTGGGGGAATGCGCCGCCAAGCTGCTGTCCTCGCTCAACATGGCTCGCTCTATAACCGGATGGAAGGTGTCTCGGCTTCGATCGCCGGCCCGTCGTTCCCTCTTGTTGCCCGTTCTTCCCGGCACCACCTCAGTGGAACTGTAGCTGCGGTTGTCCCCGGCTGGTCCAGAGACATCGGTGACCATCAACCCATCCGGATCCACAAAGTGGATGGGATCATTCGCCGCATAAGGACTCATGCCGCCCATGAGCCCCAAGGTCTCGGGGCTCAAATACCTACCTAACTCAGGTTTGGGCAGCCCCCATCCGCCAGCCTGCTCGGCGCTCAAGGTGGTGGACGTTGTCTCGCCCCAACAGACACAACGCGCCTGCGCGGGCTGCGCTTCCCCCTGACTCCGTACTCGCCGGCCGGCTTCCTCTGCGGTCAGAACAGCGTCGCCGCCCTCCTTGACTCCCTGCCGGCCTGGCTCCGCGCGGGTGGGGGAAGAGGGTGAGTCACAACTGAGCTCGAATGGCGACCGATTCGAAGCAACGGCTCCCAGCGCAAACAGGAGAGCCATCATGACCCACGCACTGAGTCGTATAACACCATAAAAGCTAGGCATCGCCACTTGTCCCGTCACGCCGCCCAGCCTGCACCTTCAGTTCGAAGACCCCCAGTCTCATCCTACGCCAACTTGGCCATGCCACGCACTATCGAGATCTTGCTCCCCTCTCAACTCCTGCCAGTGCAGCAGTAGCCTGACAACTGATCAACCCTCCATAGCAAGGTACTAGCTCGTTGGCAAAAATCACCAGAAGAGCTCACGACGAAGCGTCTCGCCGTTCTCACCTGCATCATCAGAACCATCCGGCCATCCTATGGCCGATGCTCTTCGGGAGATGCACTAAATTGGAGGGCAACGGCCGATACACCGAGACATTCTCAAGCACGATATGAGGTATGTTGCTCCACCTGCCATCAGCCAATCGCGCCACACGCTCCAGCCACTGTTCCTCAGCTATTGGATCTGTCAGTGGGACATGTACCGACGCAAACCGTAATTCCTCCAAGTCGGAAATAGACCGCACGCTAGCAAAGCGGTCGATATCCTCGGTTGACCGAATTCCTCCTACATGAAGGCGACGTAAGCTAGGCACCGCGTCCCGCAACGCCTCCAAGTCCACAGTCTCAATCGCTCCTAGCTCAACAACTTTAAGATGAGTTAGCGCGGGCCATCGATGAGCGAGCACCGATGGAAAGGCCTCCCTCGACGTGATCATGTGAGTAATCGGCGGCACATGTCTAGCGAGACAACTTACATCATGTAGCTCCTCAGAAAGTATCCCCCAACGACTCAGTGTCTGCGGAATAGATTCTCCAATAAGCACCTCAAGCAACTCTTCGTCGCCGCCATGCAAGTAAATGGACTCCATCAATCGCGAACAAGATGATCGCAGCAGTTGACGGAGGGCGAACCGAAGTAGTTCCTGCGGTTGTTTCGCTCCAATCTCCGCCGTCCGAACGAAGCCAGCATCGATGACAATATCGAGAATGTTCGAGTCCAAATCAGCCAGCGGACCCAGGCATTGCCGAGAGTATTGCTCTCTGTGCTGGAGTGGTGGTTGACGATGATTCAAGGCGGCCTGGACTTCACGGTAGAAGCCATCCGCCAGAGGACTCCCTTCCGTCTCGAGAAGCTGCCCGTAGCGCCGGTGCAAATCGATGTTGTGAGGGTCAGCAACAAGAGAAGGTTCTAGCGGCAACGAATGAGGCACGACCCTTCTAAATCCTTCACGTTCGAGCTCGTTACACCACATTTCAAATGCACAAATTGCGTCGGCGAGGGTCTTACTCGTCTTGATACATCGCGAGCCGCTATCGGTGTACTCTTTCACGTCTAGCCCCTCCAGGCACACCACGATACGAACATGGTCTCGACAAAACTCGTCACAACATTGATCCATACTAGCTCCAAACCAGATTTGACCATGTCGACGCGCTGTCGAAAGAACCTCTCGTAGTTTGAGATGAACGCAAGATAAACGAAGAAAGAACCAGATGCGGTATCCTTCTTAGAAGATGCTCGTATTCAAGGAGTCCAGATTCTATCTCGAAAGCGTCGTCGTCCGAGTCGTCCAATTCAAAAACATTCAACCTGTAAGGCAGGTTTGATTCGCAGAAGTCCTCCAGTACAGGTCTTGATTGACGTGAGCAGCTCACTTTCAGCACTGAAAGGTTGGGAGCAGCTCGAAGGAGGTCGGAGCAAATACTTGGAGATTCCCCTTGCTTCACATGCACAATCAATTCTCGAAGACAAGGCCAGGAACAAGCACGAAAGCTATCTAACGCACAATGATCGAGCTCCAACAGCTCTAGCTCGCGAACCGAACTTGCAATAGAACGGAGCTCCTTTGTTCCTCTTGGCAGATGTAGCTCTTTAAGTCCCACCGGCGCCTGAGTACGCGCAAATGCATCAACAGCCGACGGGTATGCTGAGTGCAGGGCCATGCATCGCAGGAAAGCTGCACACGGATGGCGAAGTAGAGCTCGCACCGCAAAAGGCCAAGCCCGTTCGAGAAATCGCCGGTCATCCTCAATAGCCATGTCCACTTCTTCAGGAATATCATCCTCATCAATAGCGGCAATTGCTATATCGATCATTCCACAGCGCCAGTGCAGTCCGCCGAACCAATGTTTAAAGCAAGGAGCCGAAGGGAAAAGAACGGGGGTCGCTCTTTGAAGTATCCCAGTAAACTCGCGACTCAGGTCCTTTTGGCTTCCCGCCTTCTCCATCTGGGTTCCCAACTCGATCAGTCGAACCCATGCGCGCGTCGCAGCTGAGGTAACACGGTCCTGCAGGCGACTCACCGCTCCCGTCGAAGGGCGGTCCCCGGCTAGTTCCTCCAATACCATCCGCATTCCGTCAGAATAGTCTAGTTCCACTGGAGCAAGCTCATACCCCTCTACCAGCAATTCATCAACGCGCTCCTCGTATGGCTCGATTCCTAGCCAATAGTGTCCAAAGTCCGTCTCTATGCTCCTGGTTCCCCGGATCTCGTAGAACACACCGCTAGGGCTTAACTCTAGGGATACTCAATCCTTTCCTGTTGCCGTTTTGCGAAAGAATGACTCCATGATCTATCTGGGATATTGTTTGAATATTTCGATATCAGATCGTTGATTCGCATGGGCTCGCAGGAACTTAGGACGTGCCGATTCGAAATTGGTCTTTTCTCCCTTGGAGTCCGCATTTGTGAACCCCTTTGTGATCTTATCACTGGTAGGCTCCCCATATTGACTTTGGAGTTTTGCCAAAAGTTGCGAACAGTTTGGACAGGGGGAACGTGCAACGCCAGAATCCTTATGCTCTGCGCTAATCTTCGTTATCTTCGCGAGGGCCTCCTCAGCACCGTCTCCGTTATCGCTAACCCCCTGGTCGTATAAATACTGAGAAAGTGCATAGGGCTCCGCACAGTCGGTCGGGGAATTTTTTCCGGCGGGATAGATGCCATTGACATCCTTGGCTAGCGCCTGCTCAACAACTGGATGAAGTTTGCCCCGACCAATACTGTCAGAACCACTGCTCGAAGTGAACTGTTTTTCACCAGCAGTGACCGTACACAATACCGCCTCCAACCCATCCGGATCGACAAACTGAATCGGATCATTCTTCGCATATCCGAAAGGACTCATGCCGCCCATGAGACCCAGTGGCTCCGGAGACAAATATCGTCCTAACTCCGGTAGGGTCAGCCCCCATCCGCCAGCCTGCTCGGCGCACAGGTGGTGTCCGACATTGAGCTCGAGCGGCGGCGCTTGCGCCTGCGCGGGCTGCGCTTCCCCCTCACTCCGTACTCGCCCGCCGGCTTTCGATGAGGACAGGAAGGCGTCGCCGCCCCACTCAGCGCTCTGCCGGCCGGGCTCCGCGCGGGTGGGGGAAGGGAGGGCGGCACTGCCTCCCATCGAAGAATGACTGGAAGCAAGCGCATGGCCGGTCAGCAGGACGACGAGCACAAGCCAGCTCAGGCATCGGAAGAAGGTGAGTCGGTTCATGAACAGCGACACACTATCGGAACATAGGTGGCGCTTCCAGTGGCGCGGCGAGCGAACGGGGCTTTCACTCAGCTGCCGCGCCGGTTCGCACAAACCGAAAATGGGGCCGACTTCAAAGCCGTCTCTCTTCAACATTCCAAACGTCCAGACGAGTCGTACGCACTAGTGC
>CAYTRQ010000329.1:0-6821 GCA_964440025.1 uncultured Polyangiaceae bacterium
TTTTGGGTGGGGGCCCGCAAGGACTCTCGAATGCCTGAAATCTGCTCGAGGTCATTGTTTGTGGCTCGTTTTTGAACGACCGACTTTCGCGCTCGCTCATTTAGGTTGGGGGGGATGCAAGGACTGCTCGACAGTTGCGCCCGGTAGATTGGGAGCTCGTTAATGATGCGCCCAAGGAAGACCATTGCTCTGCTGTTCGATAACCTTTCTTCAGAGTATGCAGTGCATCTGCGCCGCTCGGTCGAACGAGCGGCGTCTCAGCGTGATGTGTCCGTGCTCACCGTGGTGGGGCAACCGCTCGGTGCTCCTGAAGCGACTGCGGTGACGCAGAACCAGATCTACGAGCTCATCAGTCCCGATTGCGTCGATGGGGTGATCGTCGTGTCTGCCACGGTGGGGCACTACTGTGGGGAAGATGGTCTCGTGGCCTTGTGCAAAGGCTATGCGCCTCTCCCTGTTTGCAGTGTTGGCGTTGCGCTTCCTGGGATCCCCAGTCTGATCGTCGACAACGAAGCGGGGATGAAGGCGGGTGTCGAACATCTCATTTCGGTTCACGAATGCCGACGTATTGCCTTTATAGCAGGTCCGCGATCAAGTGCAGAGTCGACTTTACGTCTTGCCGGATATCGTCAGGCTCATCTCGAGCATGGTTTTCCCATCGACGACCAGCTGATCCGGTATGGCGATTTTACTCTTCCTACCGGGATTTCATGCATGCGCGACCTGCTCGATAGCGGGGTCCCTTTCGATGCCGTTGTTGCCGGCAATGACGACATGGCTCTTGGTGCCTTGGATGTTCTGGAGGAAGCCGGCCTCGCCGTGCCGCGGGATGTTGTCGTTTGTGGGTTTGATGACATCAACTCGGCTCACTTTGCGCGGCCTTCGCTCTCCACATTGCGTCAACCGATGTGGTGGATGGGAGAGCGCGCGGTCGAAGCGGTTCTCGATCAGGCAGCAGGTCGGATGGTTCCACCTCTCCTGGCTGGGAAAGTCCAGTTTATTCGACGGGAGTCGTGCGGCTGTGGTTATCAAGTCGGTATCACCGTCAACCCTCACAAGGAGAGCCGACCCCATGTTCAAGACGTCATCAACGAGCGCCGCGCAGAACTGAAGGATGCCATGCGGATGGCCGTGACGGTACCAGGTGAGGCACTCGGGAACTGGCCAGATCAGTTGATCAACGCCCTCGAGGCGGAGTTTTCCGGGGAAGAAGGAAGTTTTTCGACGACTTTGGAGAAAATTCTCGATCGCGCCCAACGGGAAGGAGCCAGTCTCGATGAATTCCAACGTGTGGTCTCCGTGATGCGTTCGGAATTCCGCCGAGTTCGCCTGGAGGATCGGGAAGAAGCCCGCTTCGCCGAGCGACTCTGGCACAACGCGCGGGTTCTCGTTGGGGGAGCGTCCATCCGCTTTTTGGGAAGGCAGAAGTTGGAACAGCAGCACGTGACGTCTTGGCTCAGCTGGGTCGGAGAACGTCTCTCCACAACGTTGAGCTTGTCTTTGCTCAAGGAGCAGCTGGTCGACGCGCTCCCGCGGTTGCAGATCGAGCGCGGTGCGGTCTCCTTATATACCTCCGCCCGCTCTCGTGAACTCAAGCCTCTCGTGGCTCGCTCTGAAGAGGGGGAACTAGCTGTGGCAGCCGAGCCGTTCCCCGAAACCTATTTGGCTCCTTCTGAAATCCTCGAGACAGAGGAGCATCGTCACTTCGTTGTTTTGCCCATTTCCTTCGAGACGGAAATGCAGGGTATTGCGGTGTTTGAGAGCGGTTCCATGCCCAGCGTGTACGAAACTCTGCGTCTTCAAATCGGCTCGGCTGTCAAGGGCGCCATGATGCATCGGGAGATGGTTGCCCAGGTCACTTTGCGTGAGCGCTTCGAAAAAGATCGCGTGGCGGAGGAAGCTAGGCTGGCTGGACGGATCCAAACGAGCGTACAGCCGGCACTGATGGAAGTTGCCGGGCTCGAGTTGGCCGCGTTGATCGAACCTGCTGCCGAGGCGGGAGGAGATTATTATGACGTTTTGCCGCTGAAGAGTGGCGCCTGGCTGGCTATCGGTGACGTGACCGGGCATGGTCTTGCCTCGGGCCTGGTGATGCTGATGATCCAAAGCATGATCGCTGCTTTGGCTCGAGTTGCGCCCGAGCTGACGCCTAGCGAGGTGATTTCTACGGTCGGCGATGCGGTTTGGGACAACGTGCGCCAACGGCTCAAACGAGATGATCATGCTACGCTGACCGTGTTGCGCTATCACGGGCAGGGGCGCTTCACTTACGCTGGTGCTCACGAGGACATGATCGTCTGGCGCAAACGCACCGGTCGCTGTGAGACGATTCCCACTCCCGGTTTCTGGGTGGGGGCAATTCCCAACGTCCGTCGCATGACGGAAGACAATGAACTCGCGCTGGAAAAGGATGACGTTCTGGTTCTCTATACCGATGGAATCACGGAAGCGCGTAACGCGCGTCACGAGCAGTTTTCTCTCGAGCGTCTCGTCCGTCATGTGGAAGCAGCTGCGGATCAGCCAACGGATGCTCTGCGGGACAGTATTCAGGCGGCGGTACAACATTGGAGCGCCAGCCTGGATGACGACCTGACTTTGCTGGTCGTTCGCTACACAGGGACTTGAATCGGGAGAGTGCCGGTAACCGGAGCCGGCCTTCTGTTCGGCCGTCGACCGATTTCCCGAGATGGTTGTCTCTTCCGGGGGCCTTTCGTCGGGCTGAGCCGTTCTGCGGCGAAGAGCCTGCCCTCTTGACGCGTAAACGGTTTGTTACGATAGATAGCAAGCTATGAACGAAAGATTTCTATTGAAAACCTCTGTGGCCGGCCTGGCTGCGGCTTTCTTGGGAGTGCCGCTCGCCTCCGCCGGCTGTGCCTCCCAGTCGTCGACGGCAGAGCCCGCGACTCAGCCTGAGTCATCGGCCACGACGGTGAATCAGGAGGCGACGACCCAGAGCCAGGTGGCTGCGACGTCCTCTCCTTCATCAGAACAGCCGCGAGATCACAGCGCTGCGTTGGAGCTTCCGTCTCTGAGCGCGAAGATGAAGGAATATTTTTCCGTGGGGGCTGCGATCGAGCCGGTCCAGCTCAGCGAGGTGGGGGATATTCTCGTTCACCATTTCGATCGGCTGACGGCCGAAAACGCAATGAAGCTCGGGCCCCTCTGCAAGACCCCCGAGTGTGATTTCTCTGACGCTGACAAGATTGCAGAATTCGCTCGCAAAAACGACATGAAGATGACTGGGCATGCGTTCGTCTGGCACCGCATGTACCCAGCTTGGTATTTCAAGGATGGCAATCAGGCCGCTTCTCGGGACTTGGTTTCAGAACGTCTCCACGACCACATTTTTACCATGACGGAGCGCTACGCTGACGTCGTCGACAATTGGGACGTGGTTAACGAGGCCATCTCGGACGCCAAAGACAAGACCTATCGAGATGGAGACGAGGGATCCAAGTGGTACACCGCATTCGAGGGGAAAGAATACATCAAAGCAGCATTCGAACACGCGGCGGCGGCAGCGGAAGAACATGATCCGGATGTCAAGCTCTACTATAATGACTACAACGTCGTCAAAGCGGATAAGCGAAAGAAGATCATCGAAATGGTGAATTGGCTTCGCGAGGAAGGAGTGCGCGTCGATGGAGTAGGACTTCAAGCACATTGGAACCTCGAGTGGCCTCCTGCCGCGGACATCCGCGCTGCCATCGATGAACTTTCAGCCCAGGATCTCGACGTTAAAATCAGTGAGCTAGACGTGAGTATCTACACCAAGGACGATCACGGGAACGAGGAGTGGCAACCCGAGATCGAGTTTACACCGGAGCTCCAGAACAAACTGACGGCACGCTACGAAGAGATCTTCGAGATTTTCCTGGAAAAGAGCGATGTGCTCGATCAAGTCACCCTCTGGGGGGTGAGTGACGATCGGACGTGGCTGAACTATTGGCCTGCCCAGCGTGAAAATCACCCCTTGCTGTTCGATCGCGAGCATCAGCCCAAGCCAGCGCTGTCGGCAATTATCGAGGCGGCAGACGAGGCGAGCTCGGGTGACGGTGAGTCTGCCGGGGCAAACTGAGAGACGTTCTCTAGAACGCCGGCTTAAAGCCGCGAAGGGGCTAGGGAGATACTTTCCAATCAGAAGCCCGACATCTCGAGCAAAGCGCTGGACAAGGCCTCACCGATGCCCGCCTTGCCCCATCCGTAGGCGAGCGTCGGCGAGGCGCCAGCTCATCGCTTCCCGATAGCCCGCCGCGGCTCCCCGCTCCTGCCTTGTCTCTGAGCGGGGTATCCACGGTCCGACGATGCGCCTTGGTACTCGGAGTGCCGCTGCGGCCGGGCGGTCACCCTGATTCCAAGGGGCCTTGCGCGCGCCGTCCAAGGGGCGCCGTGTGGCGCGACGATCAGTTTTGGATTGTCAGTTCTTCTGCATCAAGGGCAAGCTCATAGTATCCCCCCGGATGACGGACGAGCTGGCGGCCTTGCTGAGTTAGTTTTGCGGCGCTGCTGACAATGCGAAGGTGCTGATGAGGAGGGAAATGATCTGGAATGCTCCATCGGTAGACGATCGAGTCATCGTGATTTTCGGGAGTGACTGCGGCGACGAGCTTCTGCCCGACCCAATAGGCGCCCACGTCGACCATCGTACCAATCCAAACGTCATCGAACGATTTTGCATAGCGAACGGCTTGGAGAAACTGCTTGAGAGCAAAGGGTTGATAAGCTTTGTCATCCCCCCCGCTAAAGCCGTGCACGAGCACGATCTCCCAACCACCTTGGCTTCGGGCTGCGTCGACGCGGCGGTTCAATTCGCTTGCTTCAGCGTCTTTGCGCGGGACGAAACAACTGAGATAAAATCTGCTCGTATCTCCCTCGGGAAGGACAAGCCCTGGTTCGACCCCACGATTGATGAAAAACCTCGTTTTGGCTACTTCGATATAGTCTCTTGAGCCGTAGGGGGCTGCCATGGTCCATGGGCGGACGCCAAACTGCTCTTGGATGAACTGAGTGGCCGCATCGGTGTCGGCCGCGATATCGTCGCCATGCTTCTGATGACTTCGGGTATGATTTCCTAGCTCATGGCCATCCTTCAGCGCTCGTTGCCATATCGGACTTTGGGATTCGCTTTTCTCCGTCCACAGATAAAAGGTAAACGGGACATCGAGCTTTGCCAATGCGTCGTAGTGTTCGATTTGTGAAGAATTCGAATCGTCGAAAGTATATGTGATTGCTGCGCGAAATCCCGCCCAGTTCAGGATTCGGAAAGGCTCCTGTCTACCGTCCGCATTCTCTGCAAAGGGACGGTGAAGAGTCGGCAGACGACCGCTGCCAGCACGATCGACTTCTGGGGCAGGAGCCTGTTTGGCTGAGACGCTTTCTCGGCCTTTGGACTTCGCGGTGTCTGGGCCGGAAGGAGCGGCTGCTGGACTTGGATCAGCGGCGGCAGACGGTGACTCGGTGGGCGTGATTGGCTCTTTCATGCAGGCAATCCAGGGGAGGGCAACTACCAGTGAGGCACCGCAGCGAAGAAGAAAAGAAACGCCTTTGACCGGAGCTGACATGGCTCGGTTCTACTACCGATTGTGGTGCGCGAACACGGCGAGCGCGCATTTCCCTGCGCACCTGTACAGGGACCTCGAAGATTCCTACGGCCAAGCAGCGGGATGCGCTGCCATTACCACTTCCCAGCGTTTCCGCCAGCCTCACCAACCAGCAAGAAGGCATCATTTTTCGCCGCCTGTGGCCGGCCCTCGCGGTGAGCAATGGCGAAGCTTCCCGAGTGATAGCGCTACCTCACTGGCTCTCTCGGTTCATCACGACTACCAGGGGGGGGTGTTGGTGAGCGGGCGGCCGAGTGGAAGGAGCGACCAGCCTCGACGGAGGGGCCATGCGCCGAGTCCAGCCCACTTTTGCCCGGCGCCGGGTGCCCCGTGGAGGAGCTGAGCTTGCCATGAGCTCTAGCGCAGGGAGCATGCGTTGCGGTGCTGTGACCGGCTTACCCCCGAGCATCATTTTTGGCGTCAAGGGAGTCTAGGATATGAATGTGAACGAAGGTTATTACATCGGACTCGATGTTGGGACTCAAAGTACCAAGGGGGTTCTTCTCGATGTTCGCAAGCGCGGTGCCGAGGCTATCGTAGCTCGCGCCGCGGAGCCCTACGAGCTCATCGGTGGCCTTCCTGCAGGAGCTGCGGAGCAACATCCGCACACGTGGCGAGAAGCCGTTGCCAAAGTTCTCCGCCAGCTCACGAGCGAGATCGATAAGAATCAGGTGCTTGGCATTGGTGTTTCCGGCCAGCAACACGGGCTGGTGACCCTCGATGATCGAGATGAAGTCGTTCGTCCGGCAAAGCTGTGGTGCGATACGACGACCAGTGAGGAGGCGGAGGAAATCAGCCGGCAAGGACGTTTTGTCGTGCCCACCGGATTCACATTGCCGAAACTCCTGTGGATGAAGAAGAACGAGCCGGAGAATTTCGAAAGGGTTCGCTCGGTGCTCCTTCCTCATGACTACGTCAACTTTCTCCTCAGTGGAGAGAAGTTTATGGAAGCGGGCGATGCCTCGGGTTCTGGCGCATTCGATCCCAAGGACCGCACCTATGACGAACAGATCCTCGGCTGGCTCGATCCGCGAGCTCGCAGTTTTTTCCCCAAGCTCGTGCCTGCCGATCGACCGGCGGCCCGCATCAGTCGGAAAGCGGCTGAAGAATTCGGTCTTCCGGAAAGTGCGGTTCTCGCTCCTGGAGGTGGGGACAATATGATGAGCGCAATCGGGAGCGGTGCGACTCAAGCGGGTGCAACGGTGGTTAGTTTGGGTACCT
>CAYTRQ010000330.1:0-6803 GCA_964440025.1 uncultured Polyangiaceae bacterium
CCCTCTTCTGGGAGGGCTTCGAAACCGCTCGAAACGTGAGTTGCCGAGGCACTAGCACCAGATTCAGCGGAACTCCCGTTCCTAAGAACATTGGTAGATGCCAAAAATACCACACTACGCCGAGAAAGGACCCGGCAGCAAATGGGCCCCAGCGTCGCTGCAGCCGCGGGAGGGCGTAGCTTCGCCAACCGACCTCTTCGGCGAGGGAAATGACGAGAGCTACGACAATCCCGCCGGCGGTTGGGAAGTAACCAAGCGGACCGATCCGTCCGGCCTGATTCAAGAGAAAGAGAATGCTACTGAGAAGCACACCGGGAAGAACCAGTGCAATGAGGTACCATCCCGGATTCGCCCGCCACCGCAGCAACCCCGAGTACAGCGTTCGAACTCCCGCCATGCCCTGGTGCCGTCCGGTCAAAATCGTTGCCGTGGCCAGAGGTCCGAAAATCCCGAGTCCCGCAAGTGGCATGGAGATCGCGGGCTTCAAAGGAAGGAGGTTCTCCTGAGCGAGGACTCCCGGCAGTTGGAGACCCCACGTGATCGCGAAAGTCAGGAGAAAAAACGGCGCCATCCGATCTCGGTCTTGGTTCATGGCGTAGGATCGACATCGGCCTTCGGCAGAAGCTCCCCTTTTGTTTTTTTCATGACCGATCCCTCTTTCCCTGGGCCGGGGCGATGAGTATGCTCCGCCCCCCTCGCTGCCCGTTTCTCGGGCTTGCTTCTTGAGAATGTCCGCGGAAGTAGCTCAGTTGGTAGAGCACAATCTTCCCAAGCTTGGGGTCGCGGGTTCGAATCCCGTCTTCCGCTCAAAAAAAAGCAGCTGGTATTGGCTTCCGAGATGACCAGCGAGAAGGGCAACGGGCACCGGTTGGGGAAGCTCGACTCCAGCGTTGGCTCTTCACACTTCGTGGTGGATGGTGCGGAAAAAGCTAGCCCCCGCAGGCATTGAGGAGTCTCGGTCGATAGCGCTCCGGCCTGCTCGCTCTGCTCCGTTCGACGACGAACCGGAGACGGCGAAGGAGCACGTTGAGGCCGGGGCCGCTCGCCGAGACCCGAAAGCTCCAGTGGCTGCGGAGCTGGGTATTCAGGGCCCCAGGATCTCCCACAAATCGGCCATCGCCGTGCGACTGACGGGGAGCACGGTCCGTAGTGGGGGCAGGAGCTTGACTTCCCAGTCGCGTCCGGTTTTTCGCAGGCGAAGCTCGAAGATAGAGTACGGGTTGACCGCATAGGTTTCGTGGATGCGGACGAACGGATGTTCTTCCCAGGTGGCCAAGATCTCGCCCAACCGGCGTCCGTCGCGGAGAGGTTTGCCGGCGCGGCGGTGAATGAGGGTGTCTCCCCGGTCGGACTCTAAAAAGAAGACATCTTCGACATGAACGACCCGCAGGCGGCTGCGCGCTGTATGGACCAAAACGAGATCATGCATGCGGCCCACCATAGCTCGACTGTCGTTTCATGGCACGTATCGTCGTTGAGAGGCATGAAAAGTCGTTTTACAGCACTTGTTGCCAGCGCCCATTGGGGGCCGTGCGCTCCAAAATCCTCGAAGCCTCCCGGCCCATCCCCCAAGGCGCTCGATCGATGCGACGGCTTCAAGGGTTTGGTCCGCGCTCGTGCCGAGGGCGGAGGCCCGTCAATCGGCGAGTTTCGTCAGACGCGCGATTTCTCTGCTGAGGCGGGAGGCTCGGTTCCCATCGGCAAACGGAAATGTGACTGTGGTCAGATGTTTCTGGTCCCCCATGACCATGCCACCTTGACGTCCCACCAGGGTGGCCAAAAGCGGTCGATCGATGGCTTGGGTCACCTGGCTGATGCTGTCGAAGGCCAGGCCGCGGTCCATCTCGGACTCTCCCAGAGGGCTCATATGAGTGGCTGCCAAGTGAGGAGGATCGGCGTAGGTCCCCATCATATACACGAGGGCCGTGGTTGCCTGTTCGTGGCTCGTGCCTGCGAACCAGGAGCCGAGGTGATGTGTGCTTCCGTCGGCGCAACGTGCGAACAACCCAGCATGGCTTGCATCAAGAGCGTTGGAGAGAGCGGCGGCGACATGGAAATAGGCCGCGCGCGAGCCTTCGTGGAAATAGGAGTCGACGAGGGTTCCTTCGAACGTAATGCGGACGCCCGAGAGCCGTGGCCCCTCGGGTCGCTTCAGGCTGAGTGCAGAAACAGTGACCCGGTTTTCGCTCGATGGCGTGAGCGCGAGGTTGGGCTCCTCCGTCCAAATATAGCGACTTCCGTCCGGTGAACTCGGATCTTCAAAGAACCGCTTGAGGGCGGGGTGAGCGGCCAGCGACCTTCCGCCTGCATTTTTGAACGCCATGTATTCGACCACCCAACCTTCCGCGTCGGCGAGAGTGACCGTTGCGCCGCGGACCACACGGGCACGAGTCGTGGCGCAGACCCGCTTGGCGCGTTTCTGTCGATTCGCCAGCGCGGCGTCCGGCTTGGGGGGCGGAGTTTCTGGAACCTGACGAGTTTCACGGGGCGATGATGAGGCCCGGGAAGATGGCGGGGAACGATGGGTTTGGAAGAACCACAGACCGAGGCAGACGAGCGCCGTGAGCACAATGAGGGGAAGAAGTGAGGACAGTCGCCGGGAAAACGGTGGTTTCGAAGGACGGGCGCTTGGTTGAAAGGGGCTGAGCTGTCGGGCGATTTGTGCGCAGCGAAGTCGTCTCGTTGGTTCGTCGAGAAGGTGCCAGCGCGAGGCCCACGGGCCGAGCTCGGCCTGCTGCGTAGCTGCAGGAGTCCGAAGAAGAATTTTTTTGCCGACGATTCGGGGCTCGCCCGCGCGGCCGAACCGGGCCAGCTCTTCTTGAACGTACTGCGTGAGCTCGCGTCGCACCTCCTGAGGGAGTTCTTCGACCTCCGGCTCTCCGGTGGCGCCGGTTGCTTCCGGGTACCGCTCCGGGATCATGCCTGACGAGCCACCGCGCTCCTGCATCCTGACGCTACAGTGGCAAAGGTCTCTAGTAAAGAAAAGCGCCAGGCTCCGGATGCGGCGTTTTTGCGGTAGGAAACACTGGCACCCGCCCGCCGGCATGTCCTCCCCGACGGTTTCTTCCGGAGCGCTCGTCTCGGTCGCGCTGCTTTCTGGAGATGGCTCTTGGTCGCCGTGCTTCCAGTCGTTTTCCAGCGCGTTGCTCTTGCCCGAAGGTTCGGTAGACCTGAGCGCATGAACTTGGCGAGTAGCAGGCCGTTGGTTCTTCTCTCCAACGACGATGGCTATCGTTCGCGGGGGCTGTCTGTGTTGCGCAGCGCACTTTCGGCATCGTGCGACGTCGTGGTTTGCGCTCCGGATAGCGAACAGAGCGCCTCGAGTCATTCGCTGAGCCTCAATCGACCTCTCCGACTCATGGAACACGGCGACGGAGTCTTTTCCGTCGACGGCACTCCTGCCGATAGCGTTTATTTGGCCCTCAATAGCCAAAGGGTTTTGGCCAGGCAGCCGGACCTGGTCGTGTCCGGCATGAACCACGGGCTCAATTTGGGCTCTGACGTGTTCTACAGTGGGACCGTGGCTGCTGCTCGCGAAGGCGCGTTGAAGGGGCATCTGGCGCTCGCCGTTTCGGCGACCGCAGCCGCTGATCAGGAGGCAGCCGCGGGCTTTGCCGCGCAAGTTGCTAAGGCCTTGCTCGAGAGCGGACTTGCCGGTCCGCGCCTTTACAACATCAACTTTCCTCCTGGAAATACTTGGACGGCTCGAGCCACCCGGCTTGGGAAACGTGAATACGGTGGAGGGCTTGTCGAGCGGCAGGATCCTCGAGGAGTCCCTTATTATTGGATCGGGGGAAATGCCGTGGAGCATCATCCCGCGGTTGGAAGTGACACGGAAGCCTACGACAACTCAATTGTGGGGATCACTCCGTTGGTCTTGGATCTTTGGTCGAGTCACCTCGAGGACGATGCCCAGCGGGTGGTCTCGGTTCTTGAACGCAACTCATCGCCAGCGTCGAACGCCAGTGCAGCGTCGGCCAGCACCTCATCCGAAGTGGGATGACGCGCGCTCTCGAGCTTCTGCGGGGAGCACTCGAGTGTGAGTTGTCTCATCGAGATGATGCCGAAAGATGAGGACGAATGTCAGTGTGATTCCAGAGGGAAAGACAATGTACTCTGGATGTCTGGCAAAGCCGCGGCGAGACACAGGAGGCGTTCGAGGCCCAGGGCGACTCCAGCGGATGGTGGAATGCCGGTTTCCAAGGCGCTCAGGAACTTCTCGTCGAGCGGGTAACACGGCTCGCCAGTAGAGGTTCGGCGAGAGAGTTCCCGTGCGAAACGGTTTCGTTGTTCCTGGGCGTCGGTCAGTTCTCCGTAGCCGTTGGCCAGTTCAATTCCGGCGCAGACAAGCTCGAAACGTTCAGCGGTACCATCGTTCTTTGGGGAGGGACGGGCCAGAGGGGCCTGCGTCTCTGGGTACTCGATGAGAAAAACGGGCCTTCCGAGTGCGGCGAGGGCTGGGTCGACCCGGTCCACGAGGATTTGGAAATAGCGCGGAGTGTCCGCCGCCGCGAGGTCCACGGCGTCGGCGATTCCAGCAAATTGCGAGAAAGCTTCACGGATTGTGATGCGCTCGAAAGGGGGTGACACCGGCACGGAAACGACGTCGGCTCCCCGATGCGCAAAAAGCCGTGGGGGGCCAGGACGCAGCGCGCGGCAGGTTGCCACCAGGAGCTGCTCGGTATCTGCCATGATGGAGTCGACCGCCTCGAAGGTCCGATACCACTCCACCAGCGTGAATTCTGGCTCGTGCAGTCGCCCCCATTCCTCGGCGCGGAACGATCGGGCGATCTGATAAATGCGTGGGAGTCCCTCGGCGAGCAACCTCTTCATGAAGAACTCGGGAGAGGTCATCAAATATTCCTGCCGATCTCCCAGGGTGACCGCGGACAGGGAGTGAACGTGCGGATCGAGTCCGGGACAGCGGCCAAAACTGGGAGTGTTCACTTCGAGGAAGTTTTGGCCCCGGAAGTATTGTTGGATCTCCCGTGTGACGCGAGCGCGCGCCCGAAGTGCAGAGGCGTCTCGGGTTGTCGGGGAAGGGTGCCGCGCAGCCGTCGCCAGCTGGAGTCGATGGCAGATCCAGTCGGACACCGCAGAATCAAAAGCGAGCTCGGCGATCACCCAGTCGCCCGGTCGGGGAGGTCGGGCGACTTCACCCGCAGCGGCTCCGATTTCGAAGTGGGCTTGTGGGCTCAGAAGGAACGTCTTGTGTTGGAGGGCATTTTTCAGCGCAACAGATTGCGCGTCCTGGCCGACCAGCCGAGCGCCGACGCACACGGGGCTCGATGCCGTGTCCCAGTCAGCGAGCCCCAGAGGAAGTACCGCAGCGGGGTTCACTGCTCGGAGCTTTGACAGCGAAACTCTTCGGAGCAACTCATGCCCGAAGAACAATCGCGGTCCTCGAGGCATTCACGCTGGCAAACGCCGGTTGGGCCGCAGACCAGCTCGAGCGGGCATTGGCTGGTGTACTGGCAGGCGTCGCCAAGGCCACTGATGCCGCCAGAGCCGTTTGTCGTTGCACCCGCTCCAGCCGAACCACCATCTGCGGATGCGCCGCCTTGACCTCCTTGTCCGCCACTTCCTGCGCTCCCTTCCTTGGGGGCGCAGGCGGGATCGGTGAAGTCGTTTTCCTCTGTCGGGCAGCAACGGTCGACGCCATCGCTGCCATCGCGCAAAGTGCTGGCTGCGCGGCAAACGAGCTCTTCACTGCGGCAGTCACCATTTCCGTTGAGCAGTGAGCAGCGCTCTCCTTCGCCCTGGCGGCTACAGCCGGTGACGGAGAGGGCGACCGCGGCGCCCCCGAGGCCCAGAGCGAGAGGCAGGAGGAGCTTGGGGTGCAACATCATGAGCGGCGCTTTATCAGGGGCGGAGGCGCCCCTCAAGTTCGTGCCGACTCCCCGAGGTTGAGGGGCAGCACCCGTCAGGCTCTTGCCGACTCCTTGGCTTCTACCGCTCGGGCGAACAAGTTGACGTACTCGACTGCGCTGGCGAGAGAGAAAACGAGGGAAATGTAGACGAGCATGCGCCCGACCACGACGAGATCCACCATTTTCAGATCGATGATGCCCAAGTGGATATGGTAGGGGTAGCCGATCACGAGGCAAAGGATCCCGACCATTTGCAGGGCTGTCTTGCTTTTTCCACCACCGCCGGCACTGATCACCACGCCTTCGCTGCTTGCGATGCCGCGCAGGCCGGTGATGCTAATTTCACGCGCCAAAAGGAGGATGACGGCCCATTCGGGGATACGTCCCATGGGGACCATCCAGACCAAGGACGCCATGACCAGCAGTTTGTCGGCGAGAGGATCGAGGAACTTGCCGAGCACGCTGACGATCCCCATGCGGCGGGCAATGACTCCGTCGAGGAGATCCGTGATTGCGGCTGCGGCGTAGACCAAGGCGGCGTAGATGCAGTCTCTTGGCGTTCCTCGATCGATCAGCCAAAGGAAAAGCGGGATGATCGCGATTCTCCCCATCGTGATGAGATTGGGGAGATTGACCGCATCCTCGCGGAGCGAAGTGCGCCTCTTGTGGGGAGCGGTCTGGTTCGGGGAGGGGGCCGGCGCCATCGCGCAGGACCCTAGAACGCATCTCACCACCTCGAAAGCCCCCGCCGACGCTCCCGAGCAGGTGGGCCGAGGCGAGCATCGGCAGAGCCTTTTCTAGCCGCTTTGTTCGACGAGCCGTGGTTCTTGTTAGAGCGTATCTCCCGGGCCCCTTCGGGGTGATGAGATACGTTCTAGTGCCTCGGCAACTCACGTTTCGAGCGGTTTCGAAGCACTCACAGAATAGTGTGAG
>CAYTRQ010000331.1:0-6763 GCA_964440025.1 uncultured Polyangiaceae bacterium
AAGAGCGGAGTCGCCCGCCCTTGCCCCGAAAGGGGCGGGCGACGAAGCGGCATTTTTCGCCGCGAACTAGCTGGGGCCGAATCGTTCAGCTCCTGGATCCGTTCGACTCGCAACATGTTCAGTAGAATTGCAAGCCCTGTGAGTCCAGTTGGAAGATTGAGCTCCAGATGGAAAGCGTGCGCTCATCGTCCCGGTCGATCCCCGTCTGTTTCATGAAAAGCCTTGCTGGATGGGCTTCACTTGGAGAAACATCTGATAGGCTTGCCCCCTCGAGACGTGGTCCCCACGGTTCCACTGTCGCTTTTGATAACCCTTTTCCTTTTGAATTTGACAATGAATCATTCCCTCTCTGCTCGTCTTGTTCCTTGCCTTGCGTCCGTGTTTTTCTTTGCTGGTTGTAGCGACGGTGGCGCTCCCGGGGGGACCGGAGGCGCCACATCGGGCACGGGCGCCACATCGGGTGACGGCTCCGTTGGCGGAGCGACGCAAAATGGCAGCGATGGAGGTAGCGGTTCTGGCGGCCGTGCGAACAACGGTGGCGGTTCCAACACTGGTGGGACACAGACTGGCGACGGCGGCGGTTCCACCGGTGATGGGGGAACCACGTCTGACGGCGGCACGAGTGCTGGCGGCAGCGGAGGAGACACCAGCTCTGGTGGCAATGGTGGAAGTAACGGTGGCACGAGCAGTGGTGGTACTGACGGGAGTGGTGGCGCCGACGTCGATGCACAAGGGAAGTCGAACGCCGTCCCTGGAGAATCCACCAGCGAAGCTCAGGACTACCTGCGGTTGGGCGATATTCGTCTCCTCAACAACAACTGGGGATCCGCCGAGCGTGGTTGCGACACGCAAATGAGCGTGTTCGTCAACGACGACAGCAGCTTTGGTTGGGATTTCAATCGGGGCGCCTGCGGGGGGATGGGATCGCAACCGGACTTCCCTCAGGCGGAGTTTGGGATCCATCCCTTTGGCATCGGCAGCGACTTGGCGACCTCTCCCGAGTTTTCCTCGACGACGGTGCTGCCCCTGCAGATCAAGGACATCACGAGCTCGAGTGTGACGGTCGATAACCTGAATATCTCACTTCAAAATGCATCCTCCTGGAACATCGTGATGGAGTTTTGGTTGAGCGAGCGCGATCCGGTCAATGACCCCGATCCCGGCGTCTATGCCGAGGTGATGGCTTGGTGGGGCTGGAACAACGGCCGTTGGCCCTGCGACAGCAACAATGACGGGTATGAGGACTTCGACGGCGACAAGGTCCAGGCCGGCATGCAATACACCCTTTGCCACCAGGACGATAGCTGGGCCGATGGTCAATGGCGCTATTACCAGTTCCGCGCCGGAGATGGATCCGACGCCAACATCAGTCACAGTTTCAACGGTACGATCGACGTCAAGTCCTTCCTCGACTATCTCGTCAATAACCGGGGCTACTCGCAAGATCTGTGGGTGACCCGTTTGGAGGTCGGCAGCGAGATCGATGACAACACGAGTGGCTCGGTGACCATGAATGGTCTCACCTTCGAGGTGAACGGCGAGTCGCGCTCAGAGGTGATCGGCACTCCGTAAAACGCCTCTCCCAAGCTCTCAAGGTGCCGCCGCTCACCGAGCGGGCAGATAGGCGAGCCTCGGCGGAGGCTTTTTCAGCGTTTGGCTCGACGCACTCGTGTTGTTGATGAGAACGTATCTCGGCGTCGTCCCCTCGGGGTCATGAGATACGTTCTAGAACGCGACGGTACGCCGGGGTGACGGGAGGGGTGAGGGATGGCTCGCCGACGGGAAGCCGTTCGGGCGAGCCCCTCCGAGGTCGATTAGCTGATCTTTGCCTTGGCCAGCTCGGCGAGCGACGTTTCTGGCCGTGCTCCGACGTGGCTGATGATCTCGGCCGCGGCGATGGCGCCCAGGCGGCCGCAATCGGCCAGGGAGCGGCCTCGGGTGTAGCCATGAAGAAAGCCGGCGGCGTAAAGATCGCCAGCGCCGGTGGTATCGACGACTTTGTCGACCTTTTCCGCCGAAACCGCGACGGTTTCCCCCTGGTTGACGATCACGGCCCCTTTTTCACTGCGAGTCAGCGCGGCGACTTCGCACTTGCCACTGATGCTGCGGACTGCCTCATCGAAGCTCTCGGTCTGGCACAGAGCGAGAATTTCGGTTTCGTTGGCGAAAAGGAGATCCACGTGATGGTCCACGAGATCCAAAAATGATTCGCGGTGTCGGTCGACGCAGAACTTGTCCGAGAGAGAGAGCGCCACCTTGCGATCAGCTTCGTGGGCGATCCGGGCCGCCTTGACGAAGGCTTCCTGCGCCTTGGGAGGATCCCAGAGGTAACCTTCGAGATAGGTCACCTTGCCGCGCTTGATCAGATCGGGCTCGATGTCTTTGGGAGTGAGCTCCACGCAGGCACCGAGGTAGGTGTTCATCGTTCTCTGCGCGTCCGGGGTCACGAGAATGAGGCAGCGGGCGGTGGGGGCACCATCGCTGAGCGGCTCGGTCTGATATTCGATGCCAACGGCACGCATGTCGTGCCCGAACACTTCACCCAGCTGATCGCTGGCGACTTTGCCGACGTAGGCGCCGCTGCCACCGAGAGAGGCAATTCCGGCCATTGTGTTTCCGGCGGAGCCGCCGCTCATTTCTACGCATTGGCCCATCTGGCTGTAGAGATGTTCAGCGCGGCGCGCGTCAATCAGCATCATCCCACCCTTGTCGAGCTCGTGCTTCTTGATGAAGTCGTCGTCCGTATGGGTGAGGACATCAACGATCGCGTTGCCAATGCCAATTACGTCGAGTTCGGTCTGAGTCATGGTGCTCCTTGAATCATTGTCGCATGGTTTGCTCGCCTCGTTGGCGAGTCTCCTCTCGCGCGCGGCGAGCTGGGGGCCGCAGGGGCTTGCCGAGCTGACGGGCCTGCGCGCGGGGTGTGTTAGGCCCGAGCATTATCAGGTTCTCGCGCAGATTCCAGCTGGACCCGGGGAGTTCGTCGCTCGCTTGCGCGCTCGCCGGAGTGGAGGCCTGCCAGATGGAAGCGGGTGTTTCGGAGGATAGCATCCTCGAGGGGCGTCCCCCGCGCCCTTTCCCCATGTCTTGGGGGAGTGGCTTTCTTTCCTTTTTCGCGTCCGTCAAAATCGGTGCCCATGCTCCACTGGATGGACCTCGCCATCATCGGAGCCTACATCGCTTGTTCGATTGGGTTCGGGCTCGGTGGGGCGAGAAAGGCCAATCAGAGCCTGGAGGAGTACTTTTTGGCCGGCCGCACCCTCAAGGGATGGCAGGCGGGGCTGAGCATGGCCGCCACCCAGTTTGCGGCGGACACTCCTCTGGTTGTGACGGGTTTGGTGGCCACCGCCGGCATTTTCTCTCTGTGGCGTTTGTGGATTTACGCCGTGGCATTCCTCTTGATGGCGCTCGTGTTGGGAGCGAGCTGGCGTCGGAGTGGCGTCGTAACTGACGCAGCGCTCACGGAAATTCGGTATGGAGGCCGAAATGCGGCGGTGCTTCGTGGAACCAAGGCGATCTACTTTGGCCTCATCTTCAACTGTACCGTTCTTGCTATGGTGTTGCTTGCTGCAACGCGCATTACCGAGCCGTTTCTCGTTTGGCACAGCTGGCTGCCGGTAGCGGGCTATGATGTCGTTCGTGGCCTTGTCGAATGGTTGGGGTTTCCCTTGACGGCGTCGGGTCGGCCGTGTGGCGGTGGTCAAGCCTGCGCCCTGGGATATGAGTGCCTGCGCCAACGTTGCATCGGACCGCCACAGTGGATTGCCTCGACCAACAATGGACTCTCGATTGGTGCCATTGTTTTGGTCACGGCACTGTATTCGACGACTGGGGGCTTAAGAGCTGTCGTCAAGACGGACATTGCTCAATTTTTCATCGCCATGGCTGGCACGGCTCTCTACGCCGGGGTGATCGTCCAAGCGGTCGGCGGGCTCGAGAGTCTCACTCGGGGCATCCGGGAGGCTTACCCGGCGGATGGGAGCGGCCCGGGCGGCCTCACAGCCGACAACGTGCTCGCCTTTTCACCGTCGATGGCCGCCGACGCCGGCTTTGCCGTCGTGGGAGTGATCTTGATTCAGTGGATCTGCCAGATCAACGCAGACGGCAGTGGCTACCTTGCCCAACGGACCATGGGCTGTCGCTCCGACGGAGACGCTCGGAGCGCGGGCGTCATTTTCGCGGTGGTGCAGGTGCTCGTACGGAGCCTGCTTTGGCTTCCCATTGCCTTGGGGTTGCTTCTTGTCTTTCCCCCCTCGGAGCAGCTCACGGGAAGTGCCTTCGCGTCGGCACGCGAGGCCACCTACGTTCGTGGAATTGCCGAAATGCTCCCGCCAGGCGCGCTTGGCCTGATGATCACGGGAATGATCGGAGCGCTGGCGTCCACGGTGGACACTCACCTCAACTGGGGGTCGAGTTATTTGACGAACGACATCTATCGTCGCTTCATTGCGCGGCATCTGTTGGCCCGTGAGATTTCACCGAGCTCGCTCGTTTGGGTTGCGCGGTTGACCAATGGTTTTATTTTACTCATTGCGCTGACTCTCATGCCTCACCTGGGTTCCATCCAGACCGCGTGGAAGGCGAGCCTGCTTCTCGGTGCTGGCGTTGGCGTGGTGCTCGTGTTGCGCTGGCTATGGTGGAGGATGAATGCGGTCGGTGAGCTTTCGGCGCTCATCGCCTCAGCGGTGCTCGCTCCGGTTCTCCTCTTTGCTGTCGAGCGGGATGCGCCGCGTTTGCTTCTCATGGCTGGGCTGGCAACCGCCGTAGGGGTTGGAGCGGCTCTCCGATCACCAGCAGAAGATCGGCGTCTCCTTCAGGATTTTTATGCGCGCGCTCGCCCCCCTGGATTTTGGGGTCCCGTGGTTGCCGACACCGAACGGGCTGCCGCCGATCGGAGGCGTCTCGCGTGGAACTTGCTGGCGACGTTTGGTTCTGCCCTGAGTCTCTTCTGTTTGCTCACGGCCCTTGGCTCCTGGATGGTCGATAGCCCACCGCCACGCTGGCTGCCCCGGGCTCCGGTGTGGAGAGGGCTCAATCTTTTCGTGGGCCTGATTTCGCTGCCTCTATGGGTGCGCTTGGCCCGAAAGGGGCGCCTCGAGGCCAAGGACGATTCCGGGGGGAAGACCTCGGCCAAGAACTGAAAAATTCTTTTGCAGTTCCTCGGGCGGTGGCTATCGATCCTGGTTTGCCGTACTCTCGAGATGGCTCGAAGAAAATCAGAGGATTGTCAGGAGTAACGTATAGGAGCCGGCGAATGTCACGTCGTCCGTGGGTGAGTTCCCTTGTCCCTCGAAGGTGACTTCCGCTCCTTCGCCGGCATAGGGAAGGACGTCAATCGAATCGTCGGTCTCGAGCTCGAGGGTGGTCTGCCCCGTAGGGACCTGGGGAAGTTCGGCGATCTTGACTCTCGGCAGCTCAGGAGCGTCTTGTGGGTTGGAGAGGTAGATCTCGATGCTGTCCAAGAAGTCGAAGTTATCCTCATCGTTTGCGCTAGAACGCGCGGTCTCGGTAATACGGAGGGACACGGTCTGCATGTGGGCTGATTGTGCTGCTCCCGCGCCTTCGAGGGAGCCGTCCGTGTCGATGTCGAGTTCCAGGGAGACCGGGGCTCCGGAGATCTCTTCGAGTAAACCGCTCAGGAAGGCACGCACCGCATCTCCCTCGACCCGCTGCTCTTGGATCTCTCGAGAGACGGTGACCGTCCCGCTGCAACCCACGAGAGAGAGGCTTCCCAAAATGCAGAAAGAAACAAGAAGGAGACCCGTGGTGCTGAGATCTTTGGCGTGGACGGAGCGCACACGATCAATATAGAGCCTTTTGCGTCCCGCTTCCAGTTCGCCCGCGGTGGTCAGTCGTCCGAGCCCTATCCAGAGGGAGTGACGGCGGCCTTCTTCAAGGCTTCATTTTGAATCAGACGGCTTCCTCCACGCGGAGCGCCGTTGTGCAAACAGCCATTCGAAGAGCCCCGGTTCGGAATAGGCCCGGCTCCAACTATTGTGTCCTACATTCGGATACTCGGTATACTTGATCGGGCTTCCCCGGCGACGGAGGGCTGCGACCATCTCTCTCGTGTTGGCTACGGGAGATCCTCGGTCCTTGGCCCCATGAAAGGTCCAAATGGGCATCTCGGTGATTCCGTCCACCGCATTGGGATCACCGATCCCCGTGACGGGGATGGCTGCCGCAAAAGGATGATCCTCTCGCCGAGTGATCACATCCCACGTTCCAGCGGCTCCGGATGATGCTCCTGTGAGGTAGATGCGATCGGAGTCGATAGGGAACTTCCGCTGAAGCTCATCGACGAGGAGAAGAACCAGCTGGATAGCGTCGCTTTCCTCTCGCTGGTCTTGATCGTAGTTCAAATACGGGGCGTGCTCGGAACCCGTGATCCACTTGTGCCCGCTCGGGCATTGCGGGGCGACGACGAATGAGCCTTCGATCTGTTGCGCGCGAGTCAAAAACCGACCGACATCTGCGGCTCCTAGGTGGGAGACATTGTCCGAGCCATTGGCTCCCGAAGAGTGGAGAAAGACGATCAGTGGGGCTTGGTCTGAACGTTGAGCTTTTGGAGGAACATAGAGCCGATAGACGAGCTCATAGGCAGCTTTGGGATCCCCGATAACGCCGGCGAACATTTTCCTGGCTAATTCGCGGCTTTCCGGCGGAGGAGGCTTATCTTCGCATGCCAGGGCAACCACAGCGAGCACGACTAGTGCTGCGACCCCATAAAAGTGGTCGGTAGGGAGACCACTTTTCTCTCGAA
>CAYTRQ010000332.1:0-6744 GCA_964440025.1 uncultured Polyangiaceae bacterium
TTATGACGCTGAACCCCTCATTGCTTGTTGGTTCGCATCCTTTTCGGATGCGAACCAATTAGGGACGGGACGGCCCTTCCGGAGGCAGCAGGGTCATCGTCTCCTCCGCAAAGCAACTGTCGTAAAAGCCAAGTTCGAGAGGCAGCCCCAGTTCGGACAAAAGACGGCTCGTCAATCGCTCGAGCGCCGCAACACTCCGGCTCACCCAAAGATCGAAGTAGTCCGCAGTGGCCCCCATTCCGGTGCCCGCGAGGACACAGGGAAGTCCCCCTTCAGACAGTTGGTTCAACCGTGCCTCAGCCCGATCTCGAAACTGCAACCTTTTCCCCTCGGGTGCGGTCCAGGAAAGCCAGACGAAGATCTCGTCTCCTCGGGTGAAGCGACGAGAATCAAACGGTAGTCCTTCCAGAGCGCATTTGAGCTCTTCCGGACAGCTCGTCATCGCCTCTCGGCGATCGAGCTGTGCGCAGGAGCCATCAGGCGCTGTTCCCAGCTCGAGCGCGGTCCAACGTCGCCGCTCGTTCCCCTCGATCCGACTCGAAGGAACTTCCGCAAGGATCGATTGCGCGCCCCGTCGGGAGAGCTCGTCGAGCTGCCCCAGCGGGTAAGTTGGCGCTTGGGGCGATGAATCGGACACCACCAGCAATCCCCGCGACCTCGGACCGCGCATCACTTCGATAGAAACGACCCACTGGTCCAAAAATTCGTCGCCCAAGCACGCCTCACAATAAAGTTCTGCTCCGCGCTGGATGAGTGCCTCGTCGCCCACCACATCGAGCGGAACCTGCATGGCAATCGCCAGAAGGTGCCCGCGCGTCATCCCCACACGAACGCGAGCAGAGGACAAGTCCAACCCTGCCTCCTCGTTGACGAGATGGAGCGCACGCTCGTGACCGCACGCCGGAATTCCACATTCAACAACGATTTCCGGCGGGGCCACCTCGACGACCGTCCAAGCGAGCGGCCACGCTGGGAGCTCGGTCGTCCGAATGCAATACCTTTCCTCGACCCAAGCGAGCTCCAACCGGGAGTCCAACGCCCGCAAGCGAGCAGCCAACGGGGAAAGAACATCGGGCGAAGGATCTGCGGAGAAATCTTCCCAGATCTGCTGGGCTCGATGAACCCACCGCTCAAGTTGTTTTCGATCTTCGTCTCCGGAAAGGGCTGCCCAATAGTGACTCATGCAAACCATTGCGGCCGGAAGAAGCCTGTCCCATATAACCTCAATATGGAGACCAAGAGCAACGAAGAGCGTTTCGTCCTGCTGGAAACGAAGATCGCCTATCAGGAAAAGCTTCTTTCCGATCTCAACGAGGTGGCGCTCGACCAGCGTCAAAAGCTCGACGAGCTCACCAAGCGGCTGGAAGGCGTCGAACGAGCGTTGCTCGAGGCCAAAACAGAAGAAGAACCGCTTCCCAACGAGGCCCCTCCCCACTACTGAGGGGCGTTCGCGCCTAGCGCACCGGCGCGGTGGCCCCTTCGGGCTGACGCGCCGGCATTCGAATCAAGCGTCCGAGTGTCCGGACAGCTGTTCGGCTCCCGGACAGGTTGCCCGACAACGACCGGCATGCCCCCGGACGCCCCGTCACCTCATTCGGCCAAAAACCCCTACGGATTGTAATCTCAGGGAAAGTTTTCCTGCTGGCACGAATCGTGCTTCCCTATAGAACAACTTTCGAGGACTGAGGAGTCTCGGATGGTGGTCGTGAGGCCGGGCGTGGTAGTCGCCCTCCCCCCTCCCCTTCCCCCTCCCCCGTTCGGCGCCGACTGCGATCCGGACTCCTCAGTCCCCGAAGGTTACCCTCAGCGAATTGGCTTTAAAGGCGAATCGGCTTTGAACTCGCCTGGAAGCGAAATTCTGCGCGCAGGTTGGACCGCCGGTGGAGAGCCGGGCGAAATGAGCGGCGGGCTTTTCCAGGTAGGACATGCGTTCCAACAGGGCTATCGTCCTCTCCAGTGGAGGCGCTGAGCGAGATGGCGGGATGGTTCTCGCTCGTCACCGTCGAGACGCTCATCTGGCTCGTGGTCATTCTCGAAGCCATCGCGCTTGCTTCCGTGCCCAGTGTCCTGTTGCGGCGTAGGGGACGTCCCGTCTCGGCACTGGCCTGGCTTTTGGGACTCCTCGCCCTTCCAGGCCTGGGAAGCCTTGCCTGGTGGGCGATCGGGCGCACCACTCTGGAGCGCAAACGGAGAAAGCGTGTACGAAAGAAGCGGGCGTTTGCCCGAAAACATGACGGCCCCACTCAAGAACCGGGGACACGTTTCGATGCCTATTTTCCGCCGCGGGCACGCGGTGAGGACACCTTTAGCAGCAGCGGGAATCACGTTCAGCTCCTGACAGGGGGGCAGACCTTTTTCCCAGCTCTGGAATCTGCGCTCCGGACGGCCGTTCGCTCCATCCACCTGGAGATGTACATTTTCGAATTCGACGAGACCGGTGAGCGGATGCTGAGAATCCTGGAAAACAAGGCCCGCTCCGGCCTCGATGTTCGCGTCCTGCTCGACGGATTCGGGAGTCAGGACTCGGCCCGCAAGATCGAGCGGCGTCTGACCGCCTCCGGAGCGAAGGTCGCGCTATTTCTTCCTTCCCGACTTTTTCCTCTTCATTCGCCGCGGCTCAACTTCACCAATCATCGCAAAATCATCGTGATTGACGATCTCGTCGCCTTCACCGGTGGAATGAATATTGGACGTCAGTACCACCTCGAGTGGAAGGATCTCATGATCTGCCTGCGCGGACCAGTCGTACGAGGCCTTCACCATGTCTTCCTCGATGATTGGTATTTTGCAACGGATGAGACGACCGAGGAGCCAGCTACCCCAGAGCCCTTCGCCGATGGCTGTGAAGCCGCCGTCGTGACGAGCGGTCCCGACACGGAAGCGTGGATCCACGACGCCTACTTTCTTGCCGTCACCGAAGCAAGAACACGTATCTCTATCGTCACTCCCTATTTCATCCCGTCACAATCCATCATCACCGCACTACGAACCGCAGCCGGGAGAGGAGTCGATGTCCGGGTGATGCTGCCAAGCTTGTCGGACGTTACCTTGGTCAAATGGGCTTCTCGTTCTTACTACAGACAGCTCATTAGTGCCGGAGTCCGGATTTTCGAGTATCAGGGCTCGATGCTCCACGCCAAGGCATTGGTGCAAGACGAACGAATCGCTTCCGTAGGCACCGCCAACGTCGATAGCCGGAGCTTCGGACTCAGTTTCGAGGTGAGCTGCTTCGTCGAAAGCAAAGACATCCACGATCAACTGCACGACTGGATCGACGAGTTGGAGCGAGACAGCGTGGAGATCGTCGCAGAAACCCTCGATCAAAAACGCATCTTGCAAAAGCTTGGCGAGTCAGCAGCCCATTTGCTCAGCCCTCTCCTTTAGAACGCCGGCACACGACCCCGAAGGGCTCTCCGTTCGGGCTGCCGCGGCTTCCCTCAGGCAAGAGCTCCCCCTCGGGTCAGGCTCCCGATGAGCACAGCTCCCGATGAGCACGGCGAGTTCCTCAGAACCCGAGCTCTTCCTTCCGCGCCTCGGCCCCAGGAAGAGGATCTCCTTGCTCCGCCACAACGGGTAGCTCTTTGGACTTCTCCGCATTGATCTTGAGCCATCCGCTCTGATCATCAGGAAGCTGAGCCTCATCGTAGATGGCCTCGACCGGGCACTCCGGAACACAAGCACCACAGTCGATGCACTCCTCGGGATCGATGTAGAGCATCTCGTCATCCCCGTGGAAGCATTCCACGGGGCAAACGGCGACGCAGTCGGTGAATCGGCAGCCCTTGCAGTTTCCGGTGACGACGAAAGTCATGGGAACTTTCTAGCTATCACGGCCGCGCGAGGCAACGAATATCGCAGGCTGACCTGGGCATGCCGAAACAACCAGACAAGAGCCAGTATGTCGCCCGGCGTCACTGGGACTCAAGCCACGCAGGCACCTCGTTGCACGTCGTGCAACGGGTGCCTGGCGAATCCTCCGCTCCCCAGACACCTCGCTGCAGGCTCAACCCTCAATGCAGCGCCGATCAGGCGTGGACTCAGCAGCGATGTTTCCCAACCAGCAACTTTCCGGCCTCTCGATTCGACGATCAGCCGGCAAGCTCCAGAAAAGGTCGAACTTCTCCCGCCCCTTCGCGGATAATTTTGGGATCGGCGCTGGTTAGATCCACGATCGTGGTCGGCACCGTTCCACCAGCGCCGGCCTCCAAGACCAATCCCAGGCCCGGAAAGTCGTCGTCGATCTCGGCAGGATCGACGTGAGGGGTCGTTCCATGCCTTGCAGCCGTGGAGGAAATAATGGGGCGACCAAGCTCGGCGCACAGCGCCTGGGCCACCGCATGATCGGGCACACGAATCCCCACTGTCTTTCGTGGCCAATGAACGATCTTGGGAACCTCCCGTGTACTCTCCAAGATGAAACAGTAAGGACCGGGCAAAAACTCCTTCATGACTCGGTAGACCCGATCATGCATCACTGCGTAGCGCGAAACGTCGCTGAGGTTTTGGCAGACAAACGCCAACTTCTGACCGCGATCCATCCCTTTGATGCGGTACAGCCGTTCGACCGCCTTGTTGTTGAAGAGATCACAGCCCAGCCCATAGACCGTATCTGTCGGGTAGGCGATGACCTCACCGTCTTGCAGTGCCTCGGCGGCCTTCTTGATCTTACGGGGCTCTGGATGATGGGGGTTGATTTCGAGCAGCATGACGTCTCAGCAGGGTCGAGTGGCCCTTCGTCCTTTCCTGTAGCCCCCAAGGGGCTGGGCCTATTACTATGGCCTCTTTGGGGCGTCGAGGCCAAAAACCGGCCGGCTCGCGTCCTCTTCGGCCTGTTGACCAAGGCGGATGCTCTCCCTTTGTTCAGGGATCATGGTGAGAAGTTGGCGCTGGAGAGGCGACTGCGTTACCGAAAGGACATGGCAGGTCTAGACCCCTCCTCGACTCCCGATTTCTTCACAGGCTTGCGGCCGACGGCCTCTTTCCCGCTCCTTCGTTCGTGGAGTCATTTCTCTCGGCGGCTCGCTGAATGTCTCGGGACAGCTTGTTTTTTTTGTGCCTGCCTCGCCGGTTGTACATCCAACACTCAGCAGATGCCGAAATGGCCGGCCCAACCGAGCCCCGAATACCCCGAGCCTCCCCCGAGCGAAGGCCCCATCGTGCCGGAAGCGGGAGCCACCGTGCCCCCCGGAGGCAACGCCCGCTCCACCAATGCGCCCCTGCCTGGCAGCAGCCTCGCCAAGGAATACAAAGGCAAGAAGCCTCTCAAGACACTCGAGGGAGAAGCCAGCTACTACGCCGACTCCCTCGCAGGGAACCACACAGCGAGCGGAGAGATCTACGATCCCGACAAATTTACGGCAGCTCACAAGGAGCTGCCGTTTGGAACCATTGCACGGGTCATCAGGGAGGACGACGGCCGCGTGACCTACGTCAAGATCAACGATCGCGGTCCATTCGCTGGAAAAGAACGCATTATCGATCTCTCACGTGCCGCCGCGGAACAATTGGAAATGCTCAAAGCCGGAGTCGTCGATGTCCGGGTGGAAATCGTCGAGCAGCCCGAGTGAGAAAGTCGCTCAGTCGGCGTCTCGGCTCGTCTGGGTCACCACCCACTGCAGAAACTCCTCGTCTCCCCCAGCCAGAGGGAGTGCCACGACACAAGGCGTCTCGTAGGAATGCAGTTCCCGGATCCTCCTGGTGGCAGCGTCGATACGGCTCTCCTGGGTCTTGAGCACCATCTGCACCTCTTCATCTTCCTGAGCCTTCCCTTTCCACTCGTAAACGGAAAGAAGAGAAGCGCCAATATTGGCGCACGCGCAGAGCCTTTCTTGAACCAAGCAGCGGGCAATGTGCCGCGCCTCCTCGGCGTTCGGGGTCGTTACATAAAGAAGGACCAACTTTGCCAGTTCCGCCATGGCCCGGCAGCATAAATGAGGCTGCGTCAACACGCGAATCGTCCGCTCCCTCCTCAACTGCAAAACCGTCCGACGAGCAAAACCGTCCGACCAGTCAGCCACCATTTCATCACCCCTGCTGGCTCTTCACGGACGCTCCTGGTCGCCAGCCTCGAGCAGGTTCCACAACCCGAACCAGATCGGGCTCATCGAACGCGGCTTAGACTGCGGTTCAGTGCCCAGCACCGTGCAGCCGCGGGAGGGCTCAGCCCACAGGATCGCGCGCGAAGGTTCAGCCTTCCAAAGTTCTCGATCCAGCAGTGCGTCTCCGGCGCGGGCCAAGCCAAACCCCGCTTCAGATCACGCTCAATAGTCTTAAATCCCAGGGCAAGCGATCAAGGCTGCCCAACGCCTGGCCATTCTCCTGCCGCGCACGCTCCGGGCGGTCTCTCGCCCGCGCTTCAGCGAGTTCTTTCCTCAACTTCTGCACTTCAGCCTCCGTCCGGGGACGGTCTGGTCTTGGCCGTGTGTGTCGGAACAGCTTGGGCTAGCAGCACACACGGATATGTGTAATAATCTACACATGGCAACGAATCTCGCAATCGACGAGGACCTCCTCGACGAGGCACTGAAGGTGGGGGGGCAGCGCACGAAGAAGGCTACCGCTACCCAGGCGTTGGAGGAGTACATCCAGCATCGCCGACAAGCCGACGTGCTCAGGCTCTTCGGAAAGATCGAGATGGATCCGGGCTACGACTACAAGGCACAGAGGCGTCGCAAGTGAAGTCATCGTGGACACTAGTGCTGCGACCACATAAAAGTGGTCGGTAGGGAGACCACTTTTCTCTGG
>CAYTRQ010000333.1:0-218 GCA_964440025.1 uncultured Polyangiaceae bacterium
GAGGCACTAGCCCAACCCTTTTTCGAGGTCTTTCCGAACTTGACGCAAATCTGCCAGGTCCTCTTCGGCCACCCGATCGGAAAGGCGGTCGAGCGCGCGGTCAATCGCCGCAATCTGCTTTTGGCGTTGCCCTCGAAGAGAGTGAATCATGTCCCGAAACGCGTCGAAAAAATCGACGAGCTGGCAAACTACTACGGCGTTCGTTCGGAGTGGCTACG
>CAYTRQ010000333.1:228-6731 GCA_964440025.1 uncultured Polyangiaceae bacterium
AAGCCCTCGCGGCACCTCCAAGTTGCCAGCCGCCACTTCACGAAGATGGCGCTTCATCTTGAAGATGGGACCCGCAACCCGATGAGTCACAACAATTCCAACCGCACCGATGGCGATAACGAGAAATGAGAGCAACCCCACAAGAGCAAACAAGAGGGTTCGATGAAACTTTTTGAGCTTCTGGGCATGGTGAGCAAGACGCTCCCGTTGCTGTTCCAGCTGCCGCTTTTGCTCGGAAAGCCGTTGATCTTGAGCGCTCACATCGGAGTTGAAGGCCTCCAAAAGTTCTGGGTCGTTCTGATAAATCGGATCGTCCACGATATTCATCCGAACAACGGCACTCACTTTCTTTGACTCGTCGACGACCTCGTTTCCCAGCGCCACGATCTGTTCACCGTAGCTCACGCTACGCTCACTTTGAGACACCACTTGAGCGCTCGTTCGAAAGAGCACGATCCCGAGGGAGAGGCTCAACACCACAGTCACCGCCACCAAATAGCCGGTGTACTTGAGCTGAAAATGCCGATCCAGAAGCAGATTCTTGAGCTGGCGCTGCTTTCGTCGGGCTAGAGTGGATTCGGAGTCTCCCATGATGTAAATGCTAGAGTGCAACCCCAAAAAGTGCAACGCTCAACAACGGAAACGGCACCAGACAACTTCCTGAGTCGACAGCGAGTGTAGGAGTCATCCCCCTTTGGACGAGAGACGACGTCATCGTGTGAGAGTAGGCGCAATGCGCAGGAATTTCTTCATAGCCGATTCCGCGGCCATGATGACGAGCTCCTCCTCGGCCTTCGAATCGCGCTCATTGACCCCTGGCATGGCCACTCGCTGGCTGAAACTCCCGACAATCGATTTGCTTGGGTAGGTCAAGATAGCCACCGAAAGCTTCACTTTCAGCTGGCCTCCCTCATAAACAGGCTTGGGGGCCTTGGCCGAAAGCATGAATCCTTTCGCCGAACGATACTTGGCCAAAACCTTTTTGGCTTCTGCGAGGCTTTCATCTTCGGGAGCAATGGCAACCTTTTCGTTTCCGTCGATTCCGCGCACAAAAGCCGCCCGAACCGGGCCGGCCAGCCGCTGGGGACCGGCCAGCTCATCGATCGCAATATAGAAGCGTGTCGTGGAGTCGATCGCAGGCTCTGCCGGAGCTGCCCCCCCAAGTAGCTTGGAAAGCGCCTTCTTGAGCGCCGCCTTGACCTTGGAGTCAGACTCCTTGGCAAGCTGTGCCTTCAAGCAACCCGTGCCCCCAAGACCGAGCCGGGAAAGCCCCGTTGCCGAGGCGATACGTACCACGCGATGCCGATCTCCTACTCCCTGGCACAGTGGAGTGACCGCCTTATTGTCATCCGACGCACCCAAAGCAAGAGCCGCTTGCGTTCGAACTCGAAAGTCGTCCGCCGAACGCAGCAGCCGGGCGTTTTTCTCCAAGTCGTCGGCCACCGCAACGCCCGATAGAAGCAGAAAGACAACTGCCAAGATCCAAGAGCGTGGGCGGTACATTCGCATCTTCTTCAAAGATAACATCAAGAGCAGACGAGGAAAGATCGAGTCTCGTCTTTGATCCGGTGGTCGGCGCTTTTTCCTTCCCTAAACAGTGGTAGATTCGCGACCGTGAGCGCCAAAAGGCTGGGAGAATGTGTGTCGAGCTGCTCGAGGAGAACACCTCTCGTCGCATCTCTTCTCGGTACGCTACTTCTGATGACATGGCCGTGCTCAGCCAACGAAATCACCGCGCGCCCCATCACCGTTGTTGGCTCGCTCGAGGCTCTCACAAATCTAGAGCGCGAGGACGGCCACTTGACCGTGAGCGGCACGCTCCATGACGAACGACGCACCCCGGTTCAGGGGCGAGTGCGCGTTGTCGAACCTCTTCACCTCGAGTGGCAAGACTGCCTGAATACTCAGCAAGGGGCGCTTCAGCACCCCATTGGCAAGACGTTCAGGACCGACCAAGCGGGCCGCTTTTGTCTTCGAACGAGCACAAGTCCCCTTCCCACAGCGATACAACTACAAATCGAAGCACCTCACCATGAGACCTCTCAACTAACGGTAACAAGTCAAAAACAATTGCTTGCGAAGCCACAAATCGTACGTGCGCCCAACGAAATAGAACAAGGAACCGCCAAGCCCCACTTGGTCGAGGCCTCGCTTGGCGAAGCAACAAACACTGGCAGTCGAGCCACGATGTCCGCACTATGGCTACGTTGCGAGGACACCGTCCGGCAACTAGCGCAGAAACCTGCTCACCTCGGCGAACTCCTCCGTTTCGAGTTCACCGGTGATGCTGCAGTCACTCCAGGGCATTGTGAATTATCAGTTTCCGCGAGCCCACCAGACGCTGAGACAAGCAACTCCTTCGCCAATCCCGAAGCGCGCCTCAGCGCACCTCATCCAGTGCTCGTGCGGGGAAAGGCCCGCGTTTCGCTCGAGAAAACAGAGACAAATCGACAGTCTCTTCGGCTCGTCCTTCACGCGGAAGTTGGGGCGCCCTCCCATGCAACCCCACTGTCCGCCGGAGTTCTCGAGGCGCGCACTCAGGGCGCCTTTTTGGCAAGTTGTCCCCTCGAACGGGGACGCTGCATCTTGGAACTGGAACGGCACGCCTCCGAGCAGTCCGTGAGTATCCATTTCCTTCCCTCCGAAGAGGCCGTGCTCGCTCCCCAACCGCTGACTGTGCGGATTCCCGCAACATCCCCCCCCATCCTCCACGCCGTCCTCAAAGGAGGGCTCCTCACAGGATTTGGACTTTGGTTACTCTACGCTTGGCTCGGTCATCGCCGGCAAGCCCCTGAAGAACCGCGCGCCGCGCTCGGCCGTCCTGGGGTGGAACCGATCGGGGCGTCTCAGGGTCCCATTTCAGGCAGGGTGCTCGATGCTCATACTGCGGCAGCCATTGTAGGGGCGACTGTCGAGCTGCGCGAAGTTGGTGTAACCGAGGAACGCAGATTGGAAGTGGTCACCAGCGACCGCTCGGGAGGATTTCGATTCGAGCACGATTCCCGAGCGGCCGCCCTACTCCGGTTGAAAGTCACAGCCAGCAACTACATGCCGCTCGAAGCTCAGGTACAGAATAGTCGTCTTTCGGTCCAACTCACCTACCGTCGCCGAGCCGTCCTCGAGACCTTTTTGACCTGGGCTCAGAAAAGAGGAACCTATTTTCAACCTCGGGCCCCCACCCCCCTCCAGCTCGCAGCGCTCGCAGAAAAAGAGGGCGCAGTGAAGGAGCAGGCTTGGGCTGAGGCGGTCGACTTGGCCGTCTACGGTCCCCAAGAACCGACCGAATCTGAGGTTCATTTACTTTCTGAACCAAAGCGCCGTTGACGCAACGAGAGCAGAATTCCTATAGTCCAGCTCGCCCGGGCTCCAGCCGGAGCGCAATCCAGGGAGGCCCAAGCGAAGCGGGCCCCCTTTTCACGAGGAAAGCGCGTCGGAATCGGTGATCGGGGGTCATGTCATGGAGATCGCTCTCATCATCGTCAGTCTGGTCCTGGTGGCCCTCTTTTTCGTCATCAAGAAAAAGAAGGCCAGCCCGGAGCTGCCGCGCGAGTCCGCACCGACAGAACCCTCTCCTCAGGCGAAATCTCAGCAGGACGCTGAACGTAAGCAGGGAGCTGAGCGTAAGGAGCGGGCTGAGCACGAAGACGAATCGACCAGCGAGCAGGAACATGCCGAGCACCCGGAGCCTGCAGGGCGCCCTGCGGACGAAGAACCGGAGTCACCGCAGCATTGGCCGTCGGCTGAAACCTCGTCTTCGCAAGAGATCCCAGGGCGGGAGTCAGCTCAATCGGAGGACGCTGGAGGTGCGGAGCCAGCTCAACCCCAACCCGAAGACCGCCCCTCACCCAGACCGGAAGCAGAGACGCACGAGCCTGAGAGTGGCCCGGGGGAGCAGGAGCCATCAACGCCGCACGGCGCCACAGCATCCTCGCAGGCCGAAGGCCAGTCTCCCGAAGCTACGACGGCTCGAGAGGGGTTGCCTGAGGAATCGTCGGAGGACAGGCAACCCAATGAGGAGTTCGTCAGCTTAGCCCCTGAAAGCGGCGATCAAGAAAGTCTTCCGCCGAAGGACGAGAGGGGGACTCCTCCGCCACCTCTGGTTCGAGGCCGACCCGTTCAAGACAAGGCACGGCGCGCGGGACTGCTGAGCCTCCGCAAAGGTTTGGCTAAATCCCGCGGGAGTGGTGGCTTCTTCGGTAAGCTCAAGGCCCTGCTCGGGGGCAAGAAATCCCTCGATCCAGCCATCGCTGAGGAGATCGAGGAAGTCCTGCTCACCTCGGACGTGGGGGTGAAAACAACGGAGAAAATTCTCCAACGCCTCAAAGAAGGAATGTCCCGGGGCGATCTGAATGACGATACAAAGGTATTCAAGGCGCTCCGCGATGAGGCCCACAAGACCCTAGCCGTCGAAGGCACGGCTGGTTCGCTCGTCTTGTCGGATCGTCCCACCGTCGTTCTCTTCGTCGGCGTCAACGGCGCTGGAAAAACCACAACCATCGGCAAGTTGGCCCAGAAGCTCTCCGCAGAAGGAAAAAAGGTCATGCTCAGCGCTGGAGATACCTTTCGAGCCGCCGCGGTCGAACAGCTGAAGGCGTGGGGGCAGCGAACCGGCTGCGAGGTCGTCACCGGCAAGGAAGGAGCCGACCCCAGCAGCGTTCTCTACGACGCCATTGCTGCAGCCAAGACGGCAGGCGCCGACGTGCTGTTGGCCGATACCGCGGGACGACTCCACACCAAAACCAATCTCATGCAGGAAATGAAGAAGGTACAAAAAGTAGCAGGAAAAGCACTGGACGGCGCCCCGCATGAGACACTGCTCGTCATCGACTCGACGAACGGCCAAAACGCCTTGGCACAAGCACGAGAATTCAAAGAGGCCTTGCCTCTCACTGGTCTGGTCCTCACAAAGCTCGACGGCACCGCAAAGGGTGGCGTCGTGCTTGGGATCTGCGACGACCTCAAAGTTCCCGTTAGATATGTGGGGGTGGGCGAACGTGCGGAAGATCTGCATGCCTTCGACCCCTCTGCATTCGTGGAGGCTCTTCTTGGAGCCGAAGACGAGGAGCTTGCCGCCTGAGCTGCAATTTTACCCCTGTTGATCACGCGAAATTCTGCGTGATATAGTCCCCACCACGTTTCAGACTGGTCAAATTCTTCAATACTTTTGAAGGGTTGCGCAAGGTTCCCCATTTTTCCACGCCAACCCGCTTTGACCGACAGCAAGCACAATTCATCGCTGACAAGCGACCAAGTACGGAAAAACGAGGCATCGATGAAATACACTCGTATCGGGCTCCTTGTAGCCGCTGCACTCTGGGCCCTCCCAGCAGTCGGGTTCGCACAGGGTGCAGACGAGGAGGTCATCGACGGTGATGCAGCCGTCGAAAGCGCTGATGGAGAAGGCGCCAGTGGAGGAGGCGAAGCGTCCGTCGATGTCGAGGCGATGGATGACTCCGAGTTCGATGACTCCGAGTTTGAGGAAGAAGGTGAAGGCCTGGGAGACATCTGTGAGATCGATCCCGCCGCTTGCCCGACCCTCGACATGGAAAAAGAAGCTTCCGAGCCGCTTGACGAAACAATCAAGGCGGTGCAGCGGCGCTTCATCATCAAGAAGCGCCGTTTCGAGCTCCAGCCGTTCTGGGGGTTTACCCTCAACGATCAGTTCGTCGCTCACCCAGGCCCGGGCCTCGCTATCAACTACTACATCACCGAAGCGCTTGCAGTCGGGGTCAATGGTCAATATTACGGAGCGTTCAACGGCGACTCGGCATTCAACGCCCAAGTTCGCCGAGCAGCGCGCGTCGGCATCCCGTTGACCGAGTACGCCTGGGCTGCTGCCGGGAACTTCACTTACGTTCCAGCAAGCGGCAAGTTCGCCGGCTTTGGCAATTTCATCTTCCACTACGATGCTTACGTAGTCGGAGGAGTGGGGGCCATCAGTACTCGCCCGATCTCGGTGATCGATCCCGACTATCGAAACTTCGACTATTCGACCAAGATCTCCTTCAACGCAGGGTTGGGTTTCAAGATCTTCTTCAACCGGTGGTTCGCCGCTGTCCTCGAGGTACGCGACTACATCTTCGTCGACCAGCTCGAGAACCTCGGTACCAACCCGCCGTTGGAAACCCTCACTCAAGCACAGCGGGAAAACAGAGAATCATGGCTGGGAGAGACCTCTCTGACGAACAACGTCCAAGCACAGGTCGGGGTGTCGGTCTTCATCCCATTCTCGTTCGAGTATCGTCTGCCCAAGGCCGGTGCTGACATGACAACAGGGACAGCGAAGTGAGCAGTCAAGGACGGACCCTCCGAGGACAAGGTCAGAAGCCGATGAAAACGAACATGTTCAGCAAGCTCAGCGCGCACTTGATGGCAGCCGCCGCGGCTGGAGGCGTTTTGCTGGGCGCTCCTGCTCAGGCACACGCCGAAGAAATTCAGATGACGGGTCCGTTGGCTGGCGCTCCAGCGGTCAAACGCCTTCGGTTGTATCGAGAAGGCCGGTT
>CAYTRQ010000334.1:0-6716 GCA_964440025.1 uncultured Polyangiaceae bacterium
GTTGGATCGAAGCCTTCAGGGATCCTGAATTCCTCGAGGACGACCGGCTTGGAATCGACGCGTACGGGGATCCCCCCTCGATCGGTGGCCCACTTGTCAACGACCTCGCAGGTGACGGCTTGTTTGCGCGAAAGGTGCATGCCGATGAGGACAGGGTCGAGCCCTCCGCCCAAATTGTCGAGATTGGTGACGAGGACGTAGCGCCCACCGCGGTTGACGAAGCGAGAGAGCAACCCGCTTCGTTTCAAGGCATCGGGGAGATCCCCATGACCGGGCGAGTAAAGGCTCGGGCGGCCGTGTTCATCGTGGAAGAGCTCGCCCTCTGGAGTGAGGCGAACCGAAAGGCCCTGAGTGAAGGTGGCGATCGTTTCACCGTCGTGCCGCTCACCGAGCGCTTCGACGATCGGTTGATGGGTCGCGAAGCTAGTCATCAGCCAGAGAGGCGGGGTGCGGCCATAGCGTTGACGAAGGCTCTCTTGCTCGGCGAGGCGCAAGTCGAGAAAGCGACGTCCTGGCAGGGCTTCGACCAATGCCTTGACGACGCCTCCCATGCGAGTGGCCATGCCACCGGCGAGCACGACCATGGCGCAGGTGCCGTCACGCAGCGCTTTCTCGCCGATCTTGCGGTACTCTGCTTCCTCGGAACTCCCCTCGGGCGGCAGATCGACGATATCTTCTTCGGCTGGTGGTTCGATCTTGCCCCGAGCGACATTGTCGAGCTCGCCGGCACGCATCTGCTGAGCGAGGGAGAGAAGCCACCTTTTGTCGAAGTGATGGCGAGAAAGAGCTTTGCGGACGTCTTTCGGAAGCCGATCGAGAGCGATTTCGAGCGATGATTCGTCTGAAGCACCCATGTGGGCTAAATAGAGCAACGTGGCTTTTTCTGCTCGGCAAAGCCCCTCGCGGGGTGTTTTCCCTGCTTGGCGAAGAGGGGCCGTGGTGGGGGGCGCGGTCGTGACCCTATTGACGACCGCTTCGGACGCCTCCGGCCCCGTCCCGCACGAGAAGTTCGAGTTGGATCCGGCAGAAGATCTTCATTGGGGAGCCACGACGGCTCGTGGTGCGATGCCAGCCGCGGTGCGCACTCGAAGTGGGGTTGTGGCGGCCCCCGATCCGGCTCAGGGCGCCCTGGCTGGAGGGCAGGTCTACGGGGGGACATCGACGCAGACCAGTGTGGATGCGAGTTACCGCCTCGATCGGCTCACGACACGACCGCAGAGCGTTCGCTACGATGCGCCCTTTCGCCCCACCGTCATGCCTTTCAAGAGGGTCTACGCTTTTGATCGCATCGAGCCGTCATTGTCGCTTGGGGTTTTCGATCAGACATTGCAGCCCGTGCCGATGGGCGGAATGGCAGAAGCTCACGAAGATCTGTTCTTCGCTGACTTCGAGGTCAATCTCACCGCGGAGGTGCCGGTGCGCATTCCCAGCGTAGGGCCAGGCGCTCGGGTGCGTGCTTTGCAAGTGGAGCCTCCGATGCCTGTCGAAATCGTCGAAGACGGGGCCGGGAATTGGTTCGCGCGGAGCCAGGCGAGTGGACGAGCGCGCTTTGTCATGCAGCTCAGCATCGACCGGCGGTCTTTTGGTGATGCCTACCCGCCCATTGGTTGGGAGGCATTGGAAGGGCAGGTTCCTCCAGTGCCGCCCGAGGCGCGCACCGCGGCGCGTCGGGTCATCGAGCACATAGGGATTGAAGATCCTGAATCGCCAGCGCATGCTTTGCATGCACTCATTGATTACTTTCGCCGCTTTCGGGATTCCGAGCAGCTGCCCACATCGACAACGCCGCGTGAGCTCTATCTTGAATTGAGTCTTGAGCAGAAGGGGGTTTGCCGTCATCGGGCCTATGCGTTCTTGGTCACGGCGCAGGTGCTTGGACTCCCCACGCGTCTGGTTCACAACGAAGCCCATGCCTGGGTGGAGGTTGCCGACGACGAACGTTGGTATCGCATCGATCTAGGAGGTGCCGCGACTCGCGTGAATGCCGAGCGTGAGGAGCAGGCTCCTCCTCATCAGCCGCCCCCGGATCCCTTTTCGTGGCCCCGCGGCGGTCAGCCTGGGGCAGCGCTTGCCGAGCCCGCTCGGTCGGCGGCTTCCCGGTCAAGGGCATTGGAAACCGAGCAGCCCGGGTCTCCGACGAGGGGTGTACAGCGGTCGACGGCGTCTCGTGCGCGGGAGCCAGAGGGCGATGCGGGGCCGAACGTTGGCGGGGAACCGACTCGGAGCTCTCAGGCGAAAACCCGCGGCGACGGTCTTCGAGCGGCTCCCGATGACGAACCATCGGCCACGTTAGGGAAGTGGTGGGCCGCTGCCGTGCGCAAGCCGGAACCACCCCCTCCCGAGATCTCTCTCAAGATCCACGAAGCGGAAGTGAAGCGGGGGTCGCCCCTTGTTGTCAGCGGGAGGGCCACCCGACAAGGGAAACCTTGCCGTTTGGCTCGTCTCGATGTGATTCTGAAGTCCGGGGAGACCCAGCGAGTGGCTGGGTCGGTGGCGACGGATCGGGACGGCTACTTCCTGGGGCAGGTGACGATTCCCAGGGACAGTCCCGTGGGCTCCCACTCCTTGTTGGCGCGTATTGGCGCGGGCTGTGAGGACTGAAAGCGCCGCTCTCGAAGCGCTGCGAGCCCTCAACCAGTCAGGTCCGCCGCGAAGGATCAGGTAAGCGCTGGCTTTCAGTGCTTCTCGGGTTGGAGTCCCTTGACGATGTCGTTCAGGGTGCCGAGGGCCGTGGTTTGTTCGTCCGCCAGAGCCGCCACGCGTTCCATTCGCGCGAGAGCCTGGGCCGAACCCTCGGTGTAGTCTCGCTGCGCCTGGCTGAGCTCGCTCACCATGCCGTTGATGGATTCGATCGCCTGCGTGATCTGGCGACTGCCTCGCGTTTGCTCCTGACTCGAGCGTTCCACCTGTTGGCTAATGGTGCGCATCTTCTCGCCGCTCTTCATAATCAGCTCCGAGCCACGAGCTTGTTCTGCAGTGGCAGCCGCGATCTGCTGGACGGTATCTGCGATGCGGCTGATGGCGTCGGTAACTTGTTTGGATCCCTTTGCCTGCTCGACGGTAGCTCGTGCAATTGCCCTCACCATGTTGGTGCTCTTCTGAGAGCTTTCGAGGATCTTCTTCAGGGCTCGCTCGGCTTCGTTCGAAACTTCGACGCCGCGGTCGACGTTTTCCGCACCGGCCTCGACGGCAGCGATTGCATTTTTACTTTCTGCTTGAATGGTCTTGATGAGTTCCGCGATTTCTTTGGTGCTCGCACCAGCGCGCTCGGCGAGATCCTTGATTTCGTCGGCGACGACAGCGAAGCCCTTGCCGTGTTCGCCCGCCTGGGCCGCAATGATGGCTGCGTTGAGGGCGAGAAGATTGGTCTGTTCGGCCACATCGTCGATGACATTGAGGATTTCCCCAATTGCTTCGATGCGGGATCCGAGGCTGTTGATCACACCGAGCGCTTCGTGGCTGCTCTCTTTGATGCGATAGATTTCTCCCATCGTTTTGAGGATGGATTCGGCACCGTGCTCTGCGTCGCGCGCGACTTCTTCGCTGAGTCGTGCGGTCTCGTCCGCGTTGGATTGAACCTGGTCGATGGCCACATCCATCTGATTCATGCTCGAGCTAGTTTCCTCGGCGGTGAGAGAGAGCTCATCGATGTTGGTGGCCACCTCGCGAATCGAAAAGGCCATTTCCTCGATGGAGGAGACCATCTCCCGGACGCTGGAGGCGAGCTCACCGATATTCTCCGCCACTTCGTCACTGGTGGCTGACATTTCGAGGACCGATGAGCTGGATTCATCGGCGCTGTTGGCAAGCGTTTGAACGTGAGCGGCAAGGCCGCGCAGTTTGTCTTGAGCGGCGGCGACGGCTTCTTGAACATCCCCGTTCGCTCCGCGCTGTTCGGAAATGACGCTGCCGAGCCGATCGATTGCACTGCTGAGTTGAGCCACTGCCTCCTCGCCGAGCCAAGTGGCTGCCTCCGGAGAGGCGTCGGCTTCCTCACTGATTTCAGGGGGCCTGATCGAGGGGACTTTCTTCGCCTTTTCTTCGAGCTTCGCCTTCTCTTCGAGGAGCTCCTGCAGCTCTTCGAGCTCATCGTAGATGGCGTGAATGACGTCGGGTTCGGCTTCGGGCCGTTCGAACGGCTTGCCAGCGATGACCTTGCGGAGAGCTTGCCGAAGGCGTGTAAAGCTCTTCATGTCGGGCTCTGCCCCAGCGAAGTAGGCGCCGAAGCCGCCTGCAGCCGCTACGAAAAGAAGGGGCCAAACCATGCCTCGATGGACGAACATCAAGGCGATCGAGGGGCCTGTCGCTAGGGCGATACCGATGAGCTGTCGCGGAGTGATCCGGTTCATATTCGATCCCGACTGTCAGCGTACCTGGCTAGCGGCCTTCTGGAAACGCCTCCAGCGTCATCGCCACAAAAAGCAGAGCTAAGACGGGTTTGTCGGTCCTGCCAGGGACAAAGTGTTGCTAGAGAAGCGTAGTGGGGGGCCCATCGACCGGAATGGTCAACACGAAGCGGGCACCAATCGGTCCACTTTCATAAGTGAGGTCCCCGCCGTGTTCGACTGCGATACGGTGGGAGATGGGCAGTCCCAAACCGGTGCCTCCTCGTTTGCTCGTGGCATAGGGCTCCATGAGGCGCTCCGCCACTGAAGGAGAGACGCCGGGGCCGTTGTCGCACACGGTCACCCTGGCGAGTTCGCGGCGCGAAACGGCCACTTCGTCGTCCGCCTCGTGCGGGGCGAAGGCGGTCGACTCCGTTTTTTGCCCATTTTTTGCCGTCGAACGCGTTGTTGCTTGTTGGTTCGCATCCATTTGTGGATGCGAACTGGCCTGGGTTCCTGGGGCCACTCTGGTTTGCTTGTTGCCGTGCGGCGCTGACTTGCTGCGTGGAGCTGACTTGCTGCGTGGCGCCTGGTCGCCCAGAGTGGGGTCGATCAGATCGACGGTCACATCGACCCGGCCGCTGGTTTGATCGGAGACGGCTTCGATCGCGTTTTTGATCAGGTTGGTCAGCGCCTGTGTGAGTTGGTTGGGATCGGCGCGGACGAGGATCTTCTGCCCGCAGTTGAAGTGGATTTCCGGGCCCAGATCTTGGTGAAGCTCTGCGACGCGGCGAGCCGTCTCGCAGAGATCGATGTGCTCGGGGCTCGGGCTCGGCAGGCGCGCGTAGGCGGAGAAACTCTCGACCATTTGGGTCATTCGTTGGACTTCCGCGAGCACGGTGCTCGTGGCTTCATCGAAGAACTCGTCGAACTGAGGGTGCCTGGATTGTTGCAGTTTTCTGAGCGTCTCGATCGAGGTGCGAATGGGCATCAATGGGTTTTTGATTTCATGAGCGACCTGACGGGCGAGTTCGCGCCGCGCCGCGATGCGTTCGGTGACCTGCAACCTATGGCGGAGCTGCTGCAAGTCAGCGAGTGTTTGATTGAACGCCTGGGCAGCTTGCGAAAGCTCGGGACCGCCAACGAGCGGCAGAGGCTCGACCTGGCCGGTCACGGCTCGACGGGTTCGCTCCGCAAACGCAATCACAGGGCGTGCCAGACCTCGGGAAAGGAGAGCGGCGAGCAGGAAGGCCAGCGCGACGATTCCTGCCGTGGCCGAGGCGACGGTCGCGTCGACGCGGGACAAGGCCCGGCTGAGAGGGAGACGGGAGCGCTGGGCTTCGACGACAAGTCCTCCGAGTTGCTCGAGGGCGAGGGTCTTGCGTAGTTGCCGCGGCGGGGGCCCGCCTTGGATGGACGTCTCGTCGCTTGGGACAATTTGCAGAGAGAGATCGTGTCGTTGCTCCGCTTCTGCGAGGAGGGGAGCGATCTCGATAGCACCCAAAAGCGCCACCGAGCGCCCGCCCTTCCTTTTCTTGCAGGCGGCTTCCAAGGCGAGATCGGGTTGGAGCCGCACCTCGGCGCCGGAAGAGCTACTTTCCAGATCTTCGATCCATCGCTGCACGTCAGGGGCTACTCCAGCGCCGCGTGCGGTGCCGGCGAGCACATCGCCCTTGTCGGTCACGAGTGCCAATTCCGAGAGGTGATGGGTTTTCTGGTGTTGCTCGATGGCGAGCCGGATGGGGAGCAGTTGGCTTTCCAGCTCTCCGGTTTGGACCCCAACGAGAGCTCGATCGACAGCGGGATCGTAGCGGCAGAGGCCGTCGAGCCGCCGTCGGAGATCGGCGGCGAGGGAGGAGAGTTCCCTTTGGAGATCGGTGACGGTCCTCGAAAACTCCTCCTCGAAACGCTCCAATTCGGCTGCCTCCCAGGCCTTTCGCACGGTCCAGGAGAGTCCGAGAGTGGAGGCGAGGCTGAGGATGAACGTGGCGAGAAGGAGGCGGGACCGAAGGGTCACGCGCGCAGCGTAATTCAGGGAGAAACAATCGCGAATCGGATTTCCTCGAAGCGGTTTCCCAGCTTGAAGAGGTGTCGGGCTCCCTCTACCGTCGGCCCGTGCTTTGGCGGAGCTTCATTTCTGGCCCTTGGCTTGGCGTTTTACTGGCTGTTGCCTCGTGCCAGACGCCTCCCCAGTCTCCCCCGCGTTCGACGGGAGCTCCGAAGGCTGTTTCCCCGTCGCCCGATGCGGCAGCGTCCTCGGCCCCTCGCGGAGCGCATGCTCACCTCCTCGATCAAGTGCCCGCAGGAACCATCGGACCGCGCCTGATCTTGGAAGAGGGGCGGGGACATGCGGTATGGCTCGAAACCGCTGGAGAAGCTCCGGGCTACTAC
>CAYTRQ010000335.1:0-6630 GCA_964440025.1 uncultured Polyangiaceae bacterium
GGACGTCCACGAGCTCGAGCTGGAAAATGGGGCGACCTTGCAGGCGAGATCGATCGTGGTTGCGACGGGCGCGCGCTGGAAGGACATGAATGTGCCCGGGGAGAAAGAATACCGGACTCGCGGAGTGACCTATTGCCCCCATTGTGATGGGCCTCTGTTTCGAGGAAAACAGGTTGCTGTCATTGGGGGAGGTAACTCGGGAGTCGAAGCGGCTATCGATCTCGGCGGGGTGGTGGATCATGTCACCCTCCTGGAATTCGCAGAGGAGCTCAAGGCCGACGCCATCCTTCAGCGGAAGCTACGGAGCATGTCCAATGTCGAGATCAAGACCAATGCGAAAACGACTGAGGTTCTCGGCGATGGAAACAAAGTCGTGGGATTGACCTATGAGGATCGCGCTACAGGAGAGTTTCATGAAGTCTCCGTTGCCGGGGTTTTTGTTCAGATTGGTCTTTTGCCCAATACAGATTGGCTCAAGGGGGTCGTCGAGCTCTCTCCATGGGGTGAGATCGTGGTCGACGAGCGAGGTCAGACCTCCCAGCCGGGAGTCTTCGCAGCTGGCGATGTCACCACGGTCCCCTACAAGCAGATCATCGTGGCCACCGGTGATGGCGCCAAGGCTGCCCTCGGCGCCTTTGATCACCTCATCCGGCAAAGCGCTCCAGCGGCGTAGCGTGGCGCGCCAGCGAAGGTGGTGTTTTCGTGTCGGCCGGCGTAGCTCTACTGCTCGAACAGTTCCCTGAGCCCGCTGCGGTCGACTTCTCGCTCTACGCGATCCGGCGACCAAGCTGCCTCGTGCACCGAGCAGAGGGGGCGCCCCGTGAAGGAGACCCCTTCAAGGCTCGCTGGCATCCCCGGCCAACGTCCGACGAAAGAGCCCTTGGGCGCCCCCTTGCGCTCTGCAATCCAGCTGGGTGCTGCTCCCGAGACGCTAAACCACTCCCGAACGCGGTCGACGTCCTGGGATGCTTCCATTCGGCCGATGATTTTCGTACTGCAATTGCCGAAAACGTTGTAGTCGACGGAGCGGGGGCTCTGAGTGCACAAGAGGCATCCGACACCGTACTTGCGGCCCTGGGTAAAGAGTCGAATGAGAGGTTGCTTCGCTGGCGGACTCTTGCCTCCGGCCGGAATCCAGTCTCGCGCCTCATCGATGTAAAACAGCAGGCTCGATGTCCCTGCCTTAGGTTCCAGGCTCGAAATCATCCAGCGGTAGACCTCTGCGGCAACGGAGGCCAAGAAGAAATGCTTCTGGTCGTCATCGGTGAGCGCGTTGAGATAGATGATGTTGAGCGGAACTTTCCCACCGTTCCGTGGACGGACCATCTCGTCGAGATCGAGGGGCAAGCCGCCCGAAAAGAGGTTCTTCGCAGGTCCGCTCACGAAGGTGTGCAGCTTCCGGGCAAGTTTCTCCCGTTCCGTCTTCTTGATGAGGAAGTCGACCTGCTCGAGTCCAAGGTTTTCCGGGTGGAGTACTGCATTGACGATATCTTGGAGTCGAACCTCTGCATCCCGATTCATGAGTCCGAGTAGCTGATAAAGAAACGCCCGCTGACTGTCCTCTTCGCCACCGACCCTTGCCAGGCTGACTAGGTTCGCTGCCGCGGCCTGCAGCATCCCTTCTTCCTCCTCCCGCCTGCGCGCGATCTTCTCGATCTTTGCAAGTTCTGCTTGTCGGGGAAGGCGGAGCGGATTCAAGCCAAGCCTGATGCCGTGCGAGGTTCCCGGCGTAAAAATCCGCGGTTCGATCCTCTCACGAACCCAGCGCATACGCTTCCGAACATTCGGGGGAAGGTGCGAGTCATCAGTGCCGAGGAGGAACTGGACGAGATCTCCCTGCGGATCGATCGCCAAGACGGGCACGCCGGCAGCGACCACTTCTTCGGCAACGACCTTGGCCGTCCAGGTCTTTCCGCTTCCCGCCGCGCCCACGACTGCAATGTGCGTGTTGACGACGCTGGGCGGGAGACTCACCGACTCTTCCGAACCAGCGTGACCAATCAGTAGTCCCGGCTTCTCAGTTGGGCTGGCCATGGTCCCCCTGTGGGACCGATTCGCCGCGCCAACATGTGCCGTCGTCGCCCTCTCCTGGGGAACCGACTTCGCCTTTCGCGCCACCGGTGGAGGAGAGGGCCCCTCCGGGATCTCCTCGTCGGGAAGAGCCAACGCTTCCTCGATCTCGGCTTCGACGGTTTCTTCCAGGGTTATCTGTTGCTCTTCACTACTCTCTTGCTCGATGAGTTGCGTCAGACTCCCGCGGTCGGCGGGGGGCTCACCGCTTTCCCGAAGAGAAGAAAGCTCAAGCCACTCTTGCGACCACTTTCCCTCACTCTTTGGCCCCAACCGCTGCTCACACTGGCCTTTCTTGTTCCACTTGCAGCCGGCGCACCAAGTGACGTCTCCAGGGGGGCGAAGGCCCTTGCCCGTCACCTCGTCGAACTGCTGCCACTGAACCATCGACGCCAAGAGGTTGTAGACCTTGTAGCGCTCGCTCTTGATCTGGCCCCAGCTCTTGTCGAAGACCCGGCGCTCCGGATAGCGATAGAATACGGCCGCCGCTGGCTCCGTGTCGTGTTGATGATGGTGCATCAGGGCATAGGCGCTGACCTGAAATAGATCGCGGTTGACGTGTTCGTGAGGAGTCAACTTGTAGTCGATCACCCGATGGCTGCCCAGGCGCCAATCGTAGTAGATGTAGTCGATTGCACCGGTGACGTGCGCTGCCTCATGGTGCGGAAAGTGGAAGGTGACATCGACACGACGACGACCGTCTCCAAACATCTCGAACATGACCTCTCGCGCTTCACGACCGTTGGAAAGTGCGTAGTTGATCAAGGAAGAAAGTTCCTCGAAGTACTGGAACAGGGCATCTACCAGTACTCGTCGCAGCTGTACCGGCTTCTTCGAAAGACGTTGGAGATCGATACATGTTTCGTTCACGTAGCGCATGAGCGACTGCGTGAGCTGCACCTCTCCCTCGGCCTCTTCAACCAACCCAAGCAACCTCGTGTCCTTCTTGGCTTGACGATTGAACCGTTCGACGACCGTATGAAAGAGTGCCCCGCCGCCCACCTGTTGCCGTGTTCCCGGTAGCCAGAGCCTGGTTTGACGAGGCGGCTCTCCGGGGTGCTTCGCCGATTCGATAGAATCGAAATAGTGGATTCGGGGGCAGGTGGCTGCAGTACGCAGCTGAGTCACCGTCAAATGGCGCAGACTCACGGCACTCCTGCCTTTCCGAGTTGTAAATAGAGATCGTCGTCCTCGGCAGTAGCGAAGATGACCCCATCGGCGTGGAGCTTCTCGGCCACATGCTTGACCGACTCGAACAGGCCTGAAGCCTGGGCCTGTGACATCTCTTCGCGCTCGATGATGATCTGGGTCATCTCGCGAGCCGTCATCCCCAACCGCCAACGGAGCTCGTGTCCAATCCGCTCGCGGATTTCTCTCTCCCGTTGTTTGTCGATTGCCCTGGACCGTGGAGGGAGATCGGCCTCGGTGAGCAGTTCGGCAAGGAGGCGCTGTTGGAGGAACAGATTCTGTCGCTGCATCGACTCGGCGCATTCCTGCTCGGTGAGCACTCCAAGCCTGTCGAGCTCGAGGTCCCCGACATGCGCACTCCCAAGGACCACATTCATGGCATCGAGCATTGCGTAGTCGTCGAAACTGACGCGGATGTGCTCGAACCGCGGATTTTTACGTAGCTTTTGGTAGAGTTCTGCTCCCTTTTTCCCGAGCCTGAGGGGGCGCCTCTCTTCGTCGGTGACGAGAAGCATGTGCGTGGGCGGGTTCTTCAGTCCGTCGAGGCGCTTCAGGCACCAGGTCGCGGCATTGGCACTCTCGGAGGAACAGAAAGCGATTCCGTTTGTGGCCACCTCATCACTGGGGGTTCGCTCCTCGGCTTCAATCAGGAAAGCAGGAGTGGGGCGCAGGGGAACGCGGCGCACGTCGACGAGTGAATACTCTTTCCGACCGAGACACCGGCGCAGGAGTCCAAAGCAGAGAGTCGCTAGGTTATCGGCATCGGAGGGCAAACTTTCTGGTCTCAGAACGCGCTCTGTTTTCGCCTGCTCCACCTTTTTGAGGACATACTCGTCAATGGCGGAAGGTGGGTCGGGAATGTGTTTCGTCTTGGCTTCGTCCTCGTCCCGGCGGCCCTTTTGCAAATGGGCCACCCACGACGAGTCTCCTAGCTCGTGGATGAGCTCTTGCTCCTGTTCCCAGCGCTCTCGAGCAGCCGCCATGACGTCCCGAGGGCGATACTCCGGAGTTCGCTCGAAACGTCGCTGCAGCCACTGCGTGCTGAGCGGCAGAAGCTGGTCTTGCCCGAGCAAAGGCCCGACCTCCGTATCTTCCATGAAGATCCGATTGAAGCGTGCAATCCGCCGTCGCACCATCTCTCTGGCTTCATCCGGACTCACCTTCAGCAAATCGATACGTTGTTGAGCCAGACGATCCCAAGCAGCATCGGGGATCACTCCCTTTGCCTTGAAGGCCATCATCGATTCTCTCACGCCGGACATTACCACTACGAAGCTCCGGCAGTTGTCGAGTGCCGCATGCAGAAAGGCAGCCATCGCGGACACGCTTTCGGTGCCCAGGTTGTCCACCTGGTCAACACAGAGTACGAACGGACGGCCGCCCTTCGCGGAAAGTCCCGCGAGCACCCTGAGCACGCTCAGTACTGTCTCGTCGTCGGCCAGCGCGCTGCCCTCCTCTTCACCCTGGGGGACTCCAAGCTCCTTGGCGCGTTTGTTCTGAATCACGCCACCCGAGAGCCACTCCACCGCAGAGGTAGCACGTTCGATCGCCTTCTCGTCTCCGTCGCTCCCTTTCATGACGTTGTCCAAGAAGGAAACTACAGCAGGAAAGACCTCGGCCGTGGGATCCAGCCCCCGGCCCAATCGGGTTAATGCGGCCAAGCGCTTCTTGGCACTCGGAAGCCCAGAGCCAGCAAGCTCCACCTGGATGGCTCGATTGACAATCTCGTAGAGCAGCGACTCGGGATAAGCGTACGGGTGATTGCCCGCCATAGTGCTCACCAACGCACGGAGCAAGTAGCGTGGGATTCTCTCTGGCGAAGCGAGGACATTGTGAAGGTAGACCACGGTGGCCGCGCCTTCCTGGTGCGCCCATTGAAAAAGACGAGCGAGCAAGTGGCTTTTTCCCACACCAGCCGCTCCCGTGAGAAGAATCCCTGCGGTTCGACCAGTCTCTCTGACTTCGCCGACGTAGCGCGTGATCGCTCGGAATTCTCGCTCGTGAATGGTGGGGACGTCAGCGGGGAGATCCTCAGCCTGGGTGACCCGATTGTGGGTGAACGGATTGGTCGTAGAGATGGCACGAACCCAGTCGTGCATGTGCTCTTTGGGGGAAACCATCATGAATGCCGCCTCTGTGCGTAGACGAGTGTTTGGCCCTCTTCGAGGATACCTGCCGCAAGCTGCTCGGGGTCGATACGCTGGTGACGGCCGTCCGAAGCGTCGAGAGAAAGGCGCCGCTGACGACGCAAGTCAGCCAGCGCCTCGTCGAATTCCGTCCGACCCACCTCGGGCAAAGCCTTGCGGAGCTCGAGGAGCGGCACGTAATTGTCTCCCCCTAACCGTTCATCCGTTGCGGCAAACGCCTCGAGGATCCGTTCGGAGATCTCGGAGCGGGATCCCGCGGCGCCCTGGAGAGGGGTCGGCGTAACAACTGCCGTCCCCCCTCCGACCCGCTGGCCCGGCTCGGGAGCGCTGGAGGAAGACGAGTCCCCTTGCTTGCGGCGCAGAACGTTCGCTTCCAAGAACAAGAGGAGAGTTCGACTCGTCGCAACTGCGGCAACACCCCGCGGAAGACGGCCTCGTGGCGCAGCTTCCTTCCAGTGATTCTTGAACGGCCGTTGGAGTTTCTCCGGCAGGCGACCTCCCAACTGAGCGATCGAATGTGCCTTGCCAATGCCTGAAGAACTCCCCTCGAGAAGTTGAAGCAACACCTGGTCGGAGATTGCGAGGTGAGAAGCATCTTCCGACAAGGACACGAGCGACGACAGCAGCACCTCTGGGGACGCGGTTGTCTTTGCCGCGATCGTCACCTTGCGTTTCAGGGCGTTGCTTCGGACCCCAGCGCGGCTGCGTGCCGTTGGAAGCTCGGTGAGCTCGAATAGCTTTTTGAGGGTGGTTGGATATCCTCCCCTTGACCGCAATTCCCTGAGCGTTGCGACAAGGTGTGCCCGCTCGGCCGAAGTCAGGCTGCCCCCGCCATTGCCACCTTTGCTGGCCATGCTTCTCTCTCCCATCTGCCGACTCCGTCCAGCCAGCTGCCGCCCCGCTCAGCAAGACGCGAGCGCAAGGCATAGAGTAGACGAACGGGAGTCGGTGATCCACCCGTGCCTCGCCGGCGCAGGGCAAAGGCGTCTCAACTCGGCGAGGTGTGTCGAGTGCGGGAGGCGGGGTCGAGCTGAGGGCGCAGGGAGGCTCTTTGAGCGTCGAGAAGGAGGAGGAAACTGTTTTTCGAGGCAAATCGATTGGCGACCGAGTGGGGGGCGAAAACCCTGTTCGAGAATGCCGCTCGGTCACTGAGGAGATCAAGCGCGTTGTAACTAGTGCTGCGACCACATAAAAGTGGTCGATAGGGAGACCACTTTTCTCTCGA
>CAYTRQ010000336.1:0-6629 GCA_964440025.1 uncultured Polyangiaceae bacterium
GAGAGAAAAGTGGTCTCCCTACCGACCACTTTTATGTGGTCGCAGCACTAGAGCAGCGGTATCATCGTGCCGTAGCCTAGTTCGCGTCCACAAAGGACGCGAACCAAACAAGCAAGGAAGCGTTCAGCGTCACAATACAGGCGAAATAGCGAAGTCGACCGCCCTCGCCCCGCAAGGGGCGGGCGACCAAGCGGCATTTTTCGCCGCGAACGAGCTAAACTGGGGAAGGGGTAGCAAGCCGAGTGAGTGATGAAGGCGACAGAGACTACGATGTCATGGTAGTCGGGGCCGGACCCGTGGGGCTCAGCCTGGCGCTGGGTCTCGCCCGAGGCGGCAAACGGGTGCTGGTCTTTGAGAAGGAGGCGACGACGAGTCAGCATTCACGGGCTCCCGCAATCTGGCCGCGCACCCAAGAAATCTTGGCCCAGCTCGATGCATTGGATCCTCTCACGGAGCGAGGGATCGTTCACCATAAACTGCAACTCGTGGACGCAGACCACAATGATCAAGCGCTCATTGATTTTCCGCTCGAAGAACTTGCAGACGAAACGGCCTATCCGCAACTGCTCGTAATCCCCCAATCGGAAACGGAACGCCTGCTTTGCGCTCAGCTCCAAGAAGCTCCCAATGTGGACATTCTCTTTTCGTCGGAGCTGACGACACTCAGACAAGATCCCAACGAAGTGACCGCCACCTATCGTCAAGCTCGCCGTCACCTACAAGTCAGGGCACCATTTCTCGTGGGGTGCGACGGCGCTCACAGCCGCGTCCGCGAAGCGCTCGCTTTTTCCTTCGATGGCCACGTCTACGACATGGAAGCTGCGCTGGCCGACGTCGTTCTGACCCACGACCGAGACTATCCGTTTCCTCGATTGACCACCCAAGCGGGAGTGGTCGTCGGCATTCGCATCGACGAAAATTGCTGGCGTCTCATTCTTCCCACCTTTGCTGAAACCGAGACACCCCTTGATGCCCGGGTACGCCAGGCAGTGGCGGCACTTTTCGGTGAAAGCGAATACAGAACCATCTGGTCCAGTGAATTCACTCTGCATCGTCGCATCAGCTCATCGTTCGTACAGCGGCGCATCGCCTTGGCAGGCGATGCGGCTCACCTCAATAGTCCCGTTGGTGGTCAAGGGATGAACGCCGGAATCCAGGACTCCGAGGCACTGTGCACTGCCCTGCTCGCCGCCCTATCCACAAACCAGACCGAACACCTCTTGACTTATGAACAAAAGCGGATGGCGGCGGTTGCCGAGCAAGTCAACCGGTTCACCGATTGGCTCACGAAGCTTCTCTTTCTTGGCGACGGACGATTGGTCCGACCGGTCCTGCGAAGCGGTCAAATGAGCCTGCGAGCTCCACCCCTGCGACGGCGATTTCTGCGCAACCTAGCGATGTTGGAAGAGAGGTAGCGAGCTTCCTCGAAAAACCCTGCGAAAATTTGGCTGGTCGCAGCGATGAATTGCCCCCTCTGACACAACCGGTCACGATAAAGAAGAATCCATGGGGCTGAATACCAGAACGCATCTCATCACCTCCCCAACCGCCACCACCACTTACCTGCAGACGGATGAGGCGAGCGGAGGGACAACCTCCGGTTCATTCGATGCCGCCGGTCGCTTGCTGAAACGCATCTCACCACGGCGTGAGAGGATGTATTCTAGAACCCTGAGTGTGCGCCCAATCCGACGATTCCTCACAATCCTTCCCCCGCTCACCGCTTGCTTGTTGACCTCCTGCGGCAAAAGTGGGCCCTCCCCACAGAACGCAGCACAAGGTCCCAAGATCATTCGCGCCTCGGCCCCCCAAGGGTTTTCCCTCAGTCACCTAGGGCGCCCCCATGACCAGAATTTCCAGTTGCTTGGCGGCAAGCACGGCCGACCGCTTTTCAAGGAAGCTCAAACCTTTTCTTCTCAGCAAGAACGCCTGTCGACGAGCTTTGTCAAAGTGGACGATGCGGAGCACTTTGCGGCTCACGCTTCTGCCTGGCAGCTCGGCAGCGCTCGAACCCACCTTTCGAACAATCATCGCTACGTCAGCCGACGTCTGATCCTCGTGCACGACGTCGTCGAGCTGGACGAAACCGACGGAGCACGGAGAGCCCCGAAGGAAGCCGTCTACTTTCCTTTCCGCGTCTATCGCGGTTGGTCCTACGAAGTCGTTTGCAATGTTCGGAACAAAAAGCTCGGAGCGGATTTCGAAGAAGATTTCTTGGTTGCAGAAGGGGGCGTCGAGGCGTTTGCGAGCGATCACCAGCTCGACTGCACATCGATTGGGCTCGGGATCCAGGCGGACTCGTCGAAATCCATCTTCGCCGATAAGATCGAAGAAGTAGACAAGAACTTTCGCGCTTCCTCACCGGTCCCCGTCTTGGTGGAGTGGCGCCGGATTTCCGGAAGAAGCGGGCACCGCCGAAAGCGAGAACCGCTCGAGCCACACTGCGCCGGACATCCAGGTTGCCAGCCGTGTTCGAAGTGGGCCTTCTCTCGACTGATTTGGACCCTGGCCGATCGAAAGCCTGGAGGTGCGAGTTGGGATGCTGACGATTCACCTCCTGACGTCTCCGTCACTCTCACCACCGAAGATGGTCTTTCCCTCACGTCCGACGAGCTGGAAACCTTCGACGTCAAGTGGACCTTTCGTTCCGCTTTGGAGCTCGACGCGGGCACGAAGCTGACCTTGAAGGGGACGGATTTGGACGTCGATCGCAACGACTCGATTCTCACCCTTGAATCAACGGTGCCTCGTTATCTCGAGGACGGCGGGACTTGGGACCTTGGCGCCGGCCAAGTTTGGCTCCAGGGAAACTGCAAACGCCCCGAGTGATCGGTTCCCTCAAATCCACCATCTTGTCCCACCTTTGGCGACCCTTCTTCGATTTTTTCGCTCAGGGGCGACGAACTTTCTCGTCTCGGAACGTAAAGCCCGTTGAACCAACGAAATCGGCGCATCTCAATCGAAGAAACCCGTTCGCCGGGAGCGCTCACTCCTCGAAGAAAGGTAGTCGAGATGACAAAGCTCTCACCCACCGTCAGCACGAAAAGGACTCATGTAACTCGAGGCGCGTCTCCTCGCGCCATGAAGACCCACAACGGAGCCAAGGCTCAAGAAAAAACGGCTTCTGACTCCCTGCGCGCCTCTCTGGACCATCTGCTCGCCGTCGAAGTGGAACGCATCAAGAAGGAGGAGAAGGAGGAGGAAGAGCGAAAGGCAGCCGAAGCGGCGGCGCGCCGGAATGTGCAAAGACGAGCAGCCGCCGAAGAGCAACACCGCATCGCCCAAAAACTCGAGGCTCGTCGGCTGGAACGACAGCGACAAGCGTGGGAAGAGGCTCGTATCGAGGCAGCTGGTCAGGAAGTCCTCGAAACGGCACAAAAGGAAATGCTGGAACGTGCCGAGCAAAGCAAACGGTTCCGAGAGGCCGTCCACGTTCGGAAGCTCGCCACCCTCAAGAGAGATCCCACCAAGCAGCGGCTCAAGGCGTCACTGGCCACCGCTTTGCTGGCTATCACCGGCGCGGCATTAGCCCTTGCTTTCGGCTACGGCAATATCCAGCGCACCCTGCAGCAGGAAACGGCAGCATTGCTCGAAGAAACGGTGCAAACCCGCGAGCAAGCCCAACAAGAGGTGGAGCGCCTCAAGCTTCTACTTGACAATCAACAGTCCGTAGCCTCTCTGGAGCGTTCCCAATTGGAGGCGGAGCTGTCGGCGGCAAGAAACCACTTGGCGCAACTCGAGGACGAAACCGAAGCTCGCACACCCCGCAGCCCGCCGCCGCAACCTGCTCCACGCCGCTTGGCGCAAACCGAGAGCTCAAAGGCAGCTCCCTCAGAAAAAAGCGACACCTCCAGCAAGACCATCGCTACCGCAGAAACGACCAACGAATACTGCGACGAGTACGATCCGATGTGTTTTTCTCTGTAACTCGTGTCGAGTACTCCCGAGCAACACAACGCCAACGAAAAAACCCAGTACCCTCACTCGCTGAGGGGTTCTGGGTTTTTGAGCGGCTCTGTACGAAGGAGAGGACTCGTGGCCGAGCGAAGCGAGTCCCCGAGGCCCTCGAGCAACACAACGCCAACGAAAAAACCCAGTACCCTCACTCGCTGAGGGGTTCTGGGTTTTTGAGCGGCTCTGTACGAAGGAGAGGACTCGAACCTCCACGGGAGTTACCCCACTAGCACCTCAAGCTAGCGCGTCTGCCATTCCGCCACCCTCGCAGAGGGACCAAGGGGCCTTTTATTGCGGCCCCCAAAAAGGCTTGGGCCCGGAAGTTAGGGCGGATTGTGGCTTTGTCAAGCGTTGGTTGTCGCAGGAGCAGACGAACTGCTGTGAAGCAGGCGACTGGCCGCATCGACCAGTTCCTCCATGTCGAATGGCTTGCGAACCCAGCTCGCAAAACGCCCCTCGGCCTCTGGCGGGATCCCAGTAGGCTGCCCACTCATGAGGATGATGGGCGCGCCCGGAGCGACAGCCTCGAGCGAGTCGAGGGCGTCACCGAGGGAATCGTCCACTGGAGAGAGATCGAGCAAAACGAGATCGAGAACCGGACGTCCAGCAAGAACATTGACGAACTCTTCGGCATTGGCCACCACGATGACCTCCGCCCCACGAGCGGCGAAACTCAGCTCCACAAGGCCCGAAATCGCCGTATCGTCCTCGACGACAAGCACCCGGGCGTTGGCCAAAGCAGCTTGCGAGCTCGCGGGTGGGTCCGATTGAGCGCCGACCGAGGACGAAAGAGGCCAGACCAACTCGAACCTGGCGCCGGACTCGGAAGGAACCAGTCGCAGATCGCCTCCCGCTTCTTGAGCCAGATAGCGCGAATGCGGGAGTCCCAGCCCCAGCCCGCCACTCCGCGTGCTGGTCGGCGCTGAAAATAGGGTTGTATGACGCGAAGCATCGATCCCTGGTCCCTCATCCTGCACAAAAAAGGAAAGACGTTCCCCCTCCCTCTCCACCGACAGCGTGATCGTGCCCCCTTCCGGAGAAAACGACAGGCCATTCATCAGTAGGTTGGTCAGGATCTGAAGAACGCGATCCGGAGAGTTCAAGCGCAAATCCGTATCCGGCCCACATTGGATCGTAATCCGCACATCCCGTCCGCGCGCCTGAGGTTGGATCGATGTCCCAGCAAACTCAGCAAGCTCCGCCGCCGTCTGCTCCAAATGAACCGATTCCACTTCGGCGCCAATGGTCTGACGGGCCATGACCTGACCACGTCGTGCATGCTGCCTGGCCACTCCGATCGCGGTCTGTACCTCTTCCGTCGAGGACGAGCTCTGCGCCACGTCGAGCCAGCCCAAGACCACTGTGAGCGCATTGGAAACTTCATGAAGCGCACAAGCAAGATGCTCGGCAGAAGAAAGGCCCGATGCGGGAGCCTCCCCTTTCTGATCCTGAATTGGCCTCTCCTGAATCGAAGCGGCGTCCCGTGGAGCACCTGGCTTCTGAGTCGAACTGGGCGATGTCGCCGCGTCTTCTTCTTTGACTCCTGTTGATTCGTTCACACTTGCTCCTGAACCCCTCAGCTCTGAGGCTCCACCCCTTGTCTCGCTAATGCCTTGTAGTGGTTCACTCGGGGTCGACTATGGTGGATTGGTCCGCATCCAGAGCGCCCATGTCGCTCTCCGGGCGAAAGGCTAAGGAGAGCAGCCCGAGCGGTCTATCGAAACAATATAGCTGAGGCTGGTTCGCAGCCCAAAGGGAAGGGAAGCGAACCAGCACACATCAGGCGAGCTCAAATGGACAGTCGCTGGGCGCCCGCTAGCCACTTGCAGCGTCACTACAACTTCAGACGGAGTTTTTTACGGCAACTCCGCCGGCAAGAGCAGGCGGAATTTTCCTTCTTCGTCAACACGAGCCTCCCCCACAGCGACCACCGAGTTCGCTCGAGTTGGATCGTCGGTGAGCATGCCGTCTTCAAGGTAGGCGTACGCGCGGATCAGCGCCGAGGGAACGACTCCAATGTCACTGGAGGTCAGAGTTCCACTGACGGCATAGGGAAGGGAAAGCTGGAGTCGTCCTAGGTCAACGACTGGCTCCTGATGGGCCACCGCGACATCCAATGCCACTCCCCACGGAAACCCAGACGCCGCCTCCGGACGGGCGATCACATGGAAAACACCGGGGTCGGCGAGAAGAGAGAACTCTCCCTGTTCGTCCGTGAGCACCCCTTGGGCTTGCGGCAAAAGGGGACTTTGGCCAAGCGCCATGTCGATGACATCGAGGCTGCTGAGTCGCGGTGGAGGAGACGCCTGGATGGGAACACCTTCCACTGCTTTGCCCCTGCCAAAAACGAGCTTTCCGGAAAGCTCCGATCGGCGACCAACTTCCAGCAGCTTTCCTGCCTGATAGTCGCTTTCCGAACTCACACTGAGCTCAGTGGTCGTTTGCGCTAGCTCATCGTCCAAAGGTTGGATCAAAGCAACGTAGTCCCCTGGAAGCAGATCTACCTCGAAAACCCCGTTGTCGTCGGTTTTGACCGTCTGAGAGAAAGCGGTCACCACCCCAGAATTGCCAGAATCGAGCTCGGTGGCGATCAGCGTCACCGAAGCCGGCGCAGGCCGGGCGGAATCCAGCTGATTGACACGTCCAGCGTAGATCACGGGGTCCGGTAGGCTCGT
>CAYTRQ010000337.1:0-6585 GCA_964440025.1 uncultured Polyangiaceae bacterium
CCGATTTCCCCCTTGTTTTCGCGGCGTTAGCCATTTCGAGACGGGATCTAGCTAGCTTGGGTCCCTAGCTTGGGTCCGAGTCGGCCCCCGTTCAATGGCGAGGCGTGACGATTGCTCGTCATGCTCTCCCCGAGGTCAGATTCCAGTCTTTTGCCTCCTCGGGCCGACGTGTCTCCTCCGTTGAGGAGGATGTATGTCACAGAAGAAGAGAGCAAGCGGAGTCACGAAGCGTACGTCTCTCAAGCCGATTTAGCCTATGGTGGCTGGGATCGACGTTGGAGGCACCGAACATTGGGTCTGCGGACCCGAAGACACTCAAGGCAACCGCGCCGTTCGAGTTTTTGGCGCAACGACATCGGCATGCCGGTGATGATGACCCCAAATGGTCCGGTCCTAGGAGGAGCGGGGGGCGGGGGAGGGACTTTCGTCGAACCACCTCCAAGAGTTCAGTCCGTGGGGCGACTTCCCTCGGTCAGCAAGGCGTGTTGGGTCACCCAGCAGGGAGACATGGATCGAGCGGATTGGGATCAACGCCGTGCTCTTTTCCAAAGCACCATTGACGAATGGTGGGCGGACACGGGCTTGACTCTCGAGTGGACGGAAGAGTGCACTCCTCCCGACTCGGCCGGCGCTTTTGCAGAAGAATTGAGGATCCTCCTCGATGATCGAGAAGCCGACCGCTCCGTCCACGGGTGCGATCTGATCGCCTCGGGAGTCACGTGGGCCGCACACCCCAACGAGCACGAGCTCTTCCGAACGTGCGCATGGAACATGAGTCTCGACGTAGACATCTCGGCCAAGAGCGTCGTGCTGCACACAGCAGGACACACCTTGGGGGTGGTGCACCACCACTTCGGCCGAGACGACGAATGTCCGCTCGATGCCCCAAACCAGCACTCCTGGACACCCTATTTGGCGGAGGTCGATCCCGAGTCGGTCTTGGTTGCAGGCATGAGTCGCGACTCTGAAATCGACACCGAGTCGGTTTGCTCGGTTCCGGAGGACTGGAATGACGCGGAACTGACGGCGGGCGACCGTCTCTCCATTCAGATGATCTATCCTGCGACGACGACTCGTACCTTGCGCAATGCAAGCTCCGGGATCACCTACGAAGGCAATTGGGTCTTCCCGACGGAGCCGTCATCCATTTCGATTACGGCTGGCTGGGTCGGGGGGCCAATTTCGAATGGTTTGGGTCGCCGCGCTGGGAGGTCGAAGAGCAGGGCGGCTCTGCCAAGGTTGGAGGTCCAGGCCTCTCGGGGGGATACGCAGTGCAACCCGGGTATCTCTTCTTCGTCGAGCATTCCTTCGAGGATCCCTTCGGACAAATCCATTCCACAACGGCTACCGTCGAATCAGACAGCAGCAAACACGCGGCGGTCGTCACCAGCATACTTTGAATCGAGACACCCCATGGCGCTCTCCCACGAAACCCATCCCACCGAAACCTCACCGCTCGACCGCACGGCCTCCGAGCAGCTCCGACTAGGGCTCGCATGGGTGTTCCCCGAGCCGCGACTCGTCGCCCTGAAGAACAAGACGCTTCTGCTCGGACGCTCGCAGGACTGCGACGTTTGCCTTCCGGGGCAGCAGGTCTCTCGAAAACATGCCGAACTCACCCGAGCTCGCACTGGTTGGGTCCTCCGGGATCGAGGGAGCAAAAACGGCATCAAGCTCAACGGGCGACGCGTGGACGAGGCGCCCCTCTCCCCGCAAGACGTCATCCGGGTGGGAGAATGGTTGGGGGTCATCACGGAACTGACGGACGAGCAGCTGGAGTCTGGGCAGGTTGTGACGCAACCCACCGATGACATGCTGGCGGGCGCGCGCATCCTCCAAGCGTACAAAACCTTGTCGCGCGCCGCACCGTCGCATCTGAGCGTCATGCTCGTCGGCGAAACGGGATGCGGGAAGGAAGTGTTCGCACGGGAGCTGCACCGCCTCAGCGCTCGAGCAGGCAACTTCATTGCCACCAATTGCGCCACCATCCCGGAGCAAACAGCCGAGGGCGAACTCTTCGGCTACAGGCGAGGGGCCTTCACGGGAGCTGACCGCGCGAGCCCCGGTCACTTCCGCTCAGCCCATGGCGGCACTCTTTTTTTGGACGAAGTGGCCGATCTGAATCCCGCCGTCCAGGTCAAGCTCCTGCGAGCCCTCGAAGAAAAGGCTGTGGTACCTCTCGGTCAGTCGCAGCCGGAACCCGCTGATGCTCGCTTGGTTTGCGCGGCCCAGGAGCCCCTGCACCAATACGTGGAGCGCGGTCGGTTTCGTTCCGATCTGTATTCACGCCTGAACGGCGTCGAAATCAGCATCCCGCCCCTGCGCTCTCGCCGGGAGGAAGTTCTGTTTCACTTTCTCCGTGCCTTTCCACTTCGGGACGAACAGCGCCTCTCTCCAGATTTCGTCGAACAGCTCTGCATCTACGATTGGCCTCTCAACGTTCGAGAGGTCATTCAGACCGCTAGTAGAGCGGAGGCACTGCACCACGACGCCCCGCGCCTCACTCTCGATCACCTGCCACGACACGTTGTTGAGTACTCTTGCGGGAAGCAGTCCCAGAAGGTCGACGCGAGCCCCGGCAGTTCTTCCGCTAGCGAGATGCCGAATTGTGACGGCAGTCCCCGCGACCGCTTGGCCCAGCGTCTGGCCGAAGCGCTGAAGCAAGCCGGCGGCAACGTCTCCCTCGCTGCAAAGTCGCTCGGGGTCTCCCGACCGATGGCCTACCGACTCATGAAAAGACTCCCCGATCTCGATCCCGAAGAGATTCGAGTCAACTCCTTCGACAACTGAGGTCGTGCAAACTCGCCCCACCAGCTGAGCCTCCGTCAGCGGAGGTGGCGCCAGGGTTCGAGCCGGAGCATGGCCCGACCGGAATCACGCATCCACCATGACCGAGTCCGACGGATACATCATTCGAGAATGGAACTGCGAGCTCATGGGTGGTGGGGACTGTGATCATGGGCGGAATCCTCCTTCCAGTTATCGCCGACGTCTTCGTAGTCAAACACCGTACCGGGATTGTCGGTGAGACGCGCCATGCACCTTCCGACGTCGAGCAGGGAGCCGCCGCCGAGAAGAATGACCCCGTCGACATGACGCGCACGATACGCCGCCAGACCGGCTTCGACATCGGGGTCACCGGGTTGGGATGCACGCCAGAAAAGACGGCCCCGAACCAGGGGCTCGAATCAATCGAGCCCTTCGACTCCGACATCGGTGACGATCAGGGGCCGCTTCACACCACGTTCGATGCATAAGGAACCGAGCTCTTCGGCTCGACCGGACCGAATCGACAATGGCATGGGTAATTGAATGTGGCTTGAATGCTTGTGGCGGTCATGGGCTGCACATACCTAGCGCGGAGGCACAGGGTGGTGAATCCCCATCTGCCTAGCGCTGGCAAGACGCCCTTGTAGGGACGCCAGTGGATCGCTGGGCCTTAGCCCGAAGCGGGCGCCTGAGCCAGGCGGCGAAAGCCGGGGCTCTCCCGGAGTAGCGTCTCGTAGGTCCCACTGGCCTCGATCTTCCCATCATTGATGAGATAAATCATATCGCATTTTTCCAAGGTCGAAAGACGGTGGGCAATGGAAATGATCGTCTTCTGCCCAGAGAGCCGAACGATGGCGTCGACGATCTCACGCTCGGTGATGTTGTCCACAGATGCCGTAGCCTCGTCGAACACAAGAACGTCGGGGTCCAGGTAGAGGGCGCGGGCGATGATCAGCCGCTGGCGCTGACCCATGGAGAAGTTGCGCGCACCACGGTGCACCATCGTCTTCGTGCCCTGGGGAAGCTGCGAAACGAACTGCTCGGCGCGCGCCATGCGGAGCGCTCGCTGAACGCGCTCGTCGTCGATCTCCTCGTCGCTGGTCGAAAAGGCGACGTTTTCCCGGATCGTAGCCCGAGAGAAGTACATGTCCTGGCCCACGTAACCGACGTTCTCGTGCCACCGGCGAATGTGTTCGGCCAGAGGCCAACCGTCGCACAAAATACGCCCTTCTTTTGGGTCGAGCAATCCCAAGAGAAGAAGAGCCAGGGTCGACTTGCCCCCCCCGGAGGCGCCGCACAGGCCGACGAACTGTCCTTTTTCGATACGGAGCGAAACCCTTTTCAGCGCATCCCACTTGGCGCCTGGGTACCGGTACGAAACGTTCTCGACGATCACGGCATCATGCAGCCGACCATCTTGTCCCTCCTTCAACGGGCGTTCCGAGGCGAGGTAGTGATTGCTCTGCTCACCCTGCGCCCCGCGGATCATCGCAGGAGCCAGCTCGCGCAGCTTGGCTGAGTGTTCCTCGAAGCTCCTGTGGCCCTTGCGCAGTATCTGAAGTGATCGGTTGAGCCGGGACATGAACCCATTCATCTTGAGTCCGGCAAAAGCAAAAACCGCCAGAGTCGGCAAGGCATCCTTGACGGATTCTCCCGCCAGAGCAAAGCGCAGAACCGCACCGATCAAGAACGCAATGAGGGCGAGCTCGTTGACCGTGCGGGGCAGCTTGGCCACCGCCGATCCGCGTCTTTTGAACATTGCCAAGCGGTTGAGTGCCTCGGAGTAACCGTGAACAACGCGACGCCGCGCATCGCGCAAACGTGTCTCGACGATGCCCTCGAGCCCGTCGCGAAGAAATCGGTCCGCTCGGCGGTTCTCGTTTCGTGCCCTTCGGTTCATCTTGCCGTGGAACTTCTGCATCCGAGAATAAGAAAACAACCCTGCTGCAGCGAAGATTGCCGCAGCAATGAGCGTGAACCCGGGATCGACGAAGAACAGCAAACCGACGACGAAAGTTAGCGTGAGCCCGTCGGCAAGCACCTGTGCGGTCGCGGAAAAGCTCTTCGAGAATTCCGAAAATATCTTACTGATGGCGTTCGAAGCCTTTTCTGCGCCCTCGGCGTTGAACTGCTCATACGGGAGGACGAGATACCCTCGCAGAAGGTTCACCGAGATGCGCTGATTCAGCTTCATGAGAAACCTGTTCAAGAAGAAGAACGAGATGGTGCTGATGCCGTTGCGAACGACGAGCACAAAAAGCAGCCCGCCGCCCACGTAAAGCGCATACTCCACGTCGTTGAGTCGCAGCGGACCGAAGAGTCCATCGAGTACGGACATCAGCTTTCCCGCTCGCTGTCCCGTCTCGGGATCGATGCTGAGCCCCTTCACGAAGCCCAAAATGAGCAAGATGGTACCCATTTCGATGACCCCTGCGACCATCAAGGAGCCAATCAAGGCCATGAACACGAGCCTCTGCCGACGATTGATCAAAGACCACAAGGTCGACAAAACGCTGATGATGGGGACGGACTGGATCACTAGGACCTGCTCTGCTCGGGTCAGCGCTCCTTTGAGCTCTTCTGTTGAGCTGCCCGGAATCTTTCCTCGACGTGAGTGGTGTAGCCGAAATACTCGACGTCCGTTGCTCTGAGGAGGTTCATTTCCTCGCTTCCGATCGCGTCATACACCGGGCCGTGCGATGTGCGGGTCGTATCCAAATGGGGCAGCTCGGGGGCTTCGAGGCCGATGGTTTCGAGGGCCTTCTTCCAATCGGAATTAAGGTACCTGCCGATGAAGTCGACAATCTGCTGCGCCTTGTCGTCGACAACGAAGGAGCGCATGCTCGTTTCCGCTGAGCCAATGCCTCCCCTCTCGAGCCATTGGAGGAAACTGTTTGCCTCCACCGCCTCGGGGTACTCCCTTTTCAGCTTCTTCACGTGGTAGTTGTACACGGAAAATTCGAAGTAAAGATTCATTCCACGAGCCAACGCCGCCCTCGGAGCGGCCTGGAAGAGCATATGGATCTCGACCTCCAGTGTCGACAACACCTCAGCCAAGCTCGCGGCCAATACAACGCAGTATCGAAGTGCCAGTGGCCAGCCTATTTTGGGCCAAAGACAAACTGCATTTGCAGGCCTTGCGACAGCAGACAACAATAGGAGTCTCGCAGCGTCTCTATGTTTTTGTCGAAACTCTTCAAATCCGAACCTCAATTCAACCTCGATGACGCTCGCCTGTTCGTCATCTTCGGCGCCATGCGCTCGGGGTCGAACCTCCTGCAAGAAAAGCTGAACTACTTCGATGACATCGTTTGTCTGGGCGAGCTCTACAACCCGAAGTACGTGGGGGTCAGCCGGCCACACCTGAAAAGATGGCCTACGCGGGGTGGAACCGGAAAGACAAGGGCGCCGTCAAGCGTCGCGAGGCGGCGCCTTTTTTGTTGCTTTCCGATGCTTTGTCCAAGGCCAAGGCCGACGGCAAGATCTTGGGATATCGACACTTCGACGGGCACAATGCCGAGGTCCGCGACGCCGTCCTCCAGCATGCGAGGGTACGCAAGGTCCTTCTCACTCGCAACCTCGTCGACTCCTTCGTTTCGCTCGCCTTCGCGCGCGAATCCGGCCAATGGATCAAGCGAAGCGACAAGGATTCCAACGTCACCCAAGTGCACTTCGACATCAAGGAGTTCGAGGGGCCGGGCCGCGCCAATGCTCTGGAGATCGACGAGGACGGCGTGTGCGTCAAGATCAAGGAGACGGACGCCTCCGGCATCACCACGAAGCGGTACGAGGCAGACAGCATCGAGGAATTCCGCC
>CAYTRQ010000338.1:0-3205 GCA_964440025.1 uncultured Polyangiaceae bacterium
GCGCGAGGAAAGCAGATGCGATGAGGCTCAACGAGGCGAGACTCGGCGCGAGGAACCCTGGCACGACGTGCATCGCCATATCAGCCGGCTGGGCAAAGATCGCGCGGCGCACGAGCGTGAGCTCTGCCGCGGACTCCTGGAAGCCGAGCGCCTCGGAGTGCACGCATATCTTGGCTATGCGAGCTTGAAGGAATATGCACAGCGCTTGGTTGTCCTGAGCGCTCGGCAGTGCGAGGAACGGCTGCGGGTCGGGCGCGCTTTCGAGCAACTGCCACAATTGGAGCAGGCGCTTGCGGACGGACAACTGTGCTGGTCGGTGGTGCGAGAGCTGACACGTGTGGCCACCGCCGAAAGCGAAGCGACCTGGCTCGAGTGGGCACGGGGCCGCCGTGCCAGTGAAGTCGCCGCGGCCGTCGCCGAACGACGGCCTGGCGCCACGCCCAAGGACCCCGCCGAGCCTGCTTCGGTCAGACACCGACTCAGCTTCGAGGTGCGCGCCGAGACGATGGCTCTGTTTCGGGAGCTGCAGGCCATCGTGCGCCAGGATTTGGGGGATCCAACGATCGACGACGACACGCTGTTGTTCGAGATCGCACGGCGGGCGTTAACTGGGGGTCCGAAGTCGGAAGCGCGTTCCGAGGCGCCCCCACAAGATCCCCCACGTGGGGGCTACGTCCGGCCGCGGGACAACCCCGTACCCGCTCTCGTGACCCTTCAAAATCCCCCACATGGGGGCTGCGCTCGGTCGCAAAGCAATGACAACGATAAAGAAAACAAGGCGCGAGCCAGCGCCATTCAACGAGCAGCCGCCGACCAGCCCCCAGATGGGGGTCGCACCGACCCGTCCAACCAAGAAAAGTCCAACAAAGAGAAGCCCCATCAAGAAGACAACGCACGAGCGCCCCACAACCAACAAGCGAGCGCCAACCAGCTCCCAGTTGAGGGTGCCCTTCACGCCGAGGAGCACGCCAACACTGGCCGGCCCCATTACCAGATCGCTGTCACACGCTGTCCCAGCTGCGGAGAAACGAGCATCGATGCGGGCGGCCGGAGTCACCGCGTCGATCCCGAGGTCGCGGCAATGATCGACTGCCACGCGCAAATCATTGGATCGGTGGAAGCGCCCCAACCAACCCGAGCCACACAGACCATCCCCCCAGCGACGCGGCGCGCGGTGTTGCGCCGCCACCATAGCTTTTTCGCGCCCGCCCAAGTGAGTTTGCCGATCCCGGCTATGCGGAGCCTCCGGGGCGACAGACAGCATCGCCCGACGGAGGGCCTTGCTCCCGCAAAACGGCGAGCAGCATTCGCACCGTCTCCGCCTCCTCGAGATCCCGACGGTAGACCCCCACCCACTTGCGACGCAGTCCACGCTCGTTCAAGCGGACGGTGGCGATATCTCCTCGTTGCACACTCGGCCCAATTCCCCAAGCGGGCAGGATGCTCACGCCAAGACCTGCCCGCACCATCTCGACGATGGCTTCGGTGAGTGGAAGAAGCGACACGCTGCGAAACCCGCCTCCCCGCGGAAAAAGCGCTGTGCGCACGGCGCGACCGTTGCGACGGGCAGCTTCCAGCATCCACAGATCTTCCTCTTGCAGGTCGTCGCCCGTGACAAATTCGCGGCACGCCAAGCGGTGATCGACGGCAGTGAGCAGAACGAGCTCGTCTTCGAAAAGCTTGCGTTGACACAAGCGCTCATCCTTTTGAGGAGCGATGGTCAACGCCAAGTCGACTCTTCCCCGGAAGACGGCATCGTTGAGATCGTCGATCTCGGCGGTGACGGGCCGCAGTCGTACTTCCCGAGCGCGCTTGCGCATCTCGATGGTTGCCCCCGGCAACCACCCATATGCGGTGTAGCACTGCGTGGCCACCCGCAAGGTGCGAGGCGCAGCCTCTTCACTCCGCAGATCCAACTCCAGATCCGCGACGGACTGCAGGATCTCCTTGCCCGCCTCGAGGATCTTCCGCCCCGAGTCGGTGATCTCGAGCCCGCGGCCGCGGCGGGCGAACACGCTGAGCTGCAAACGCTCTTCCAAACCGCGCAGCTGGTGGCTCACTCCCGATTGGGTCATGTGCAGCGTCCGAGCAGCTCGAGCCGTGGTGCCTTCCGAAAAGATGGCTCGCACCAGGAGCAGATCGCGCACTTCGATCTGAGGATGACTCATACTATGAGTAATACTCATTATTTCGATTAATTTAAATCGTTTTATTCATCAAAAGAAGCCGGGTAGAGCTTCTCCATGAACGAACTCTTCTATTATCCGGGAGCCTGCTCCCTCGCCGTCCACATCGCCCTCTTGGAGTCGAGCCTCGATTTTACCCCGCGGAAGGTGCATCTCTTTCAGGGCGAACATCTCCAGGAGGAGTACCGAGCCATTCATCCTCTGGCGCGCGTCCCCGCACTGCGGCTAGCGGACGGGCGCGTTCTGACTGAAGTCGGCGCCTTGCTCCACTACGTCGACGACCACCTCGTCGTGCCCACCCTCCCGCGAAGCGGTTGGCAACAGGTGCGCACGCTCGAATGGCTGAGTCTCTTCGCTTCCAGCGTTCACACTCCCTTTGCAATGTGGATCCGCCCGGCCCGCTATACTGACGAAGAAACGGCCCACGCGGCCCTGAAGCACGACGGACTGCGCCGCGGGTGGGACATGCTCGAATACGTCGAGAAGCGTTTGTCAGACGGCGGCACGGTGCTCGAAAGCGGATTCAGCCTGCTCGATCCCTACGCTCTGGTGTTCTTTTTTTGGGGGCTCCACGCCAAACTGCCCGTCCAGCGGCTCGCTCGCTACAAACTGCTCGCGCAAAAGCTGATGGACCGACCCTCGGTACGGCAAGCCTTCGACAAAGAGCAGCTCCAAGGCGTTCCGGAGCTCGTGCAAAGCCTTGAGTGACGCAACAAACAAGCACGGGCAAATCGCAATGCTTCCGACCAAGCAATTTCTAATTGACGGCGCTGCTTTTCTTGAGTAGTGAACTTGTTGGTATGGTCAGCACCATATTCCAAAACATGCAGCTTGCACGGCGAGGATTCCGCTTCGACCGGATCGCTGGCGTTGTCTCGCTGCGCGGTGCAATGCTGCGCGGTGCAATGCTGCGCGGTGCAATGCTGCGCGACGAGACGAAGCCAAGCGACGCGGTATCTGCCATCGGCAATGCCTTTCGGAGCGGCAATGCCTTTCGGAGCGGCAATGCCTTTCGGAGC
>CAYTRQ010000338.1:3305-6581 GCA_964440025.1 uncultured Polyangiaceae bacterium
CTTTCGGAGCGGCAATGCCTTTCGGAGCGGCAATGCCTTTCGGAGCGGCAATGCCCTTTGGGGCACTCTCACTTGGCGTCGAAGCGCGGCGCTTTGCTGTCGAAGCGCGCTGCTTGGCACTCGAGTGAATCGCCTTATTGCACGCAGCATGCGCGATTCACTCGTAGCCAAGCCGGTATCGACCGGCGCGGAGGTTTTGGTGATGACGTGGGCTGGCCAGCCATCAGGCCCCTCGAGGGCAATCGAATCGAGGATGAGCCAAGTCCAGTAACAAACAAGCGTCACCCTTTCCCCCGCCAAACAAGCAGGCCCGGCGGGGATCGAGAGTGATACTTCAGACCCTCCGTCGGGATTTCCGGCTCGCAGCAAAGCTGCAGCCATCACCCGCGCAGGAGGCGTCATGTCTTACCCCCCCACCAAAGAACCCAGTATCAGCGCACCCGAGAATGGTCAGCGGCCGCAAGTCCTCTCCGCGGCCTATCTGCGCATTCTCGCGGTGCAATTGGCTTTCGGCTTTTCTTACTCCGCATTTCTTCTTCTCCCCAAGTTTCTCCGAGTCGAGCTCGGTGCAACCGCAACGGAGATCGGCTGGGTCTCGGGCATCGCCCTCGTGGCCGCCGCCGCTCTCTCGCCCTTCGTCGGTCTCAGTGCCGCTTACATCTCCCGCCGCGCGTTGATCGCGGCATCCCTCCTCATGGGAGGGGTCTCGGGCATTGCCTTCATCTTTGCCAGCGAAGTCGGCCTCTTTGTCTACGTGCTCCGTGTCATGCAAGGGCTTGCCTGGGTGTTGGTCTTCAATTGCACCGCTACCCTGACGGCGGATTTGGTTCCCCGTGAGCGTCTCTCTCAAGCCATTGGCTTTTTGGGAGTCGCCATGCTGACGACGAACGCCTTGGCTCCCGCGGTCGTCGAACCCGCCGCAGAGGCGTTCGGCTGGGAGATCGCCTTTGGAGTTCCCTCGCTCCTGTCGCTCCTGTCGCTCTTAGTGGTCACGCGGCTTCCTCGGGAACCGTCCAAAAACCAGGTCCGCAAGGTCACAGCTCCCCTGAGCCGGCGCCTCATTCCCGTTTTTTATGCCGCTCTCCTCATGGGGGCGGGCATTGGTGTCATGTTCACCTTTACCCAACCCTACGCTCTTTCTCTGGGCGCAGACCGAGTTGGTGACTTCTTCTTTGGTTACGTGGCGACCGCCCTCTTCGTTCGGGTGGGGCTCTCGCGGCTCAGTGACCGCGTGGGCCCAGCAAAAGTAGCGACCCTAGCACTCATCCCCTACGCCTTAGTCGTCTGGGGAACCGCCCATCTGACCCCGCCACTCCTGCCCATTTTGGGAGCAGGCCTCGGGGCCAGCCACGGTTTCATGTATCCGGCGCTCATGGCCACTGGCCTGGGCGATCTGCAGACCACCCAGCGCCCGGTGTTCGTCGGATGGCTGACCTTCTCGTTCAATAGCGGATTCGCCGCCTCCGTCCTGGGACTCGGCGCCGTCGCGGACAGCTGGGGCTACCCCGTGGTGTTTACCGTCACGGGCTGCGCGATCGCCTCCGGGGTATTACCGCTAGCGATCAGTCAGGGAGTGTTCGTGCGACGCCCAGCGATTCCCACCGCGTGAGCGTTCTGGGTGCCGCCGGAGTCAATCCGAGCGGCACCTGGAACGGCCCCCCTCCAGCCAGCACACGGCGAAGCGGCTCATTCGCCGTCGAATGTGCGCACCTGCACCGCTTCGATGCGCTCGTCGTTCACGTTGATGTCACTGACCACGACGATGGGATCACCGGCCAGCAACCGGTTTCTCCGTTTCAGCTCCTTCATCGCACTGCTCACGGTCAGCTCCGGATCCGTCTCGCTGAAAGGAATGACCAGGGGAACGACCGATCGCAAACACCACAGCTTGCGCCGTACTCCCTCATCATCGGTGCATCCGTAGATGATCGCCGTGCGCGGCCGAAACGACGCCACGGCTTCCGCCAGTCGGCCCGAATGACTGGTCACCACGATCGCATGAGACCCCAGCGAATCGGCCAACTTGCAAGCCGCGCGAGCGAGGTGTTCGCGAACGTCGTGGGTCCGTCGCTCCAGATGAAAGCCGATGCTCGGTTCCTTTTCGATGCGGCGAGCAATGCTGTCCATGATCTGGACGCACTTGACAGGATACTTTCCTGCGCTCGTCTCTCCGCTGAGCATGATGGCGTCGGCTCCTTCATACACGGCGTTGGCCACGTCGCTCACCTCGGCACGGGTGGGCAGGGGGTTGTCGATCATCGACTCGAGCAAATGCGTTGCCACGATCACCGGCTTGCCCTTCAAGGCGCAAGCCTTGACCATCTCTCGCTGGTAGACGGGCAAGTCGCGGATCTCGATTTCGACCCCGAGATCTCCACGAGCCACCATGATGCCATCTGCTTCGTCCAAGATGGCGTCGAAGTTCTCGACGCCCTCATGGTTTTCAATCTTGGCATAGATGCGCGTCTGCCGCCCGGCCTCGTCCACCAGCTTGCGACACTCACGAATGTCGTCGGGACTTCGAACGAACGACAAAGCAATGAAGTCGATATCGTTCTCCAACCCAAACCGGATATCCCGCGCGTCCTTTTCCGTAATAGAGGGCAAATTCACCCGGATGCCGGGCAGATTCACGTGCCGACGCGAGCCCAACTTGCCACCGTCGAGCACCTCGCAACGCAGCTTGCTCCCGCTCACCTCGAGCACCCCGAGGTTGATGATACCGTTGTCAACGGTGACCCGATCTCCGACCTTGAGATCCTTCACCATATCTTCATAGTTGACGAGCACCGAGCGCTCCTCGGTGTTTTCTTCCGGACTCACGGTCAGCGTGATCTCTTCCCCCGGCTCGAGGTGCAGCGCCTCGGTGCGCTCTCCGGTCCGAATTTCTGGCCCTTGAGTATCAAGCAAGATCGCGATCGGATGATTGAGCTTCTGGTTGAGCTCCTTGATCGTCGCCATCATTTTGCCATGGGACTCATGATTCCCATGGGACATGTTGAAACGGGCGATGTTCATGCCCGCCGTGGCCATGTCCTTGAGGACTTCCTCACTCGATGAGGAGGGGCCAAGGGTGCATACGATCTTGGTATGGCGGAAGTCGCGGCGCTGACTGGGAGGGCTCGAATTTGTCGTCATGTAGTTCCTGGCGAATATCTTGGCCTTCAGGCCTTTAGCATTGGGGCCTCAGGCCTTTAGCATTGGGAGCGTGTGCCAAGAAAGTCCTAGTGCTGCGACCACATAAAAGTGGTCGGTAGGGAGACCACTTTTCTCTCG
>CAYTRQ010000339.1:0-6554 GCA_964440025.1 uncultured Polyangiaceae bacterium
TTCCTCTTGGCAGCTTCCGATAACGTCCACACCCAGACTTCTCAGGGTAACGAGATGCTCGCTCTGCCCTCCGTCCTCTTCCCCGTCTCCCTCACAAGGAATCGGATTCGCGGAAATGACCAAGGTCCCTCGCAGCGTCCCTTGGGTCAACGGCTGCAAGTCGCTGATCGCGTTCGCAGCGACGTTCAAGGTCGTCACTTGCGAGAGCTGCGCTGCTCCCTCGACGTTGGTCAACTCGTTGCTGCTCAAATTGACCGAACGAAGGCTCGAAATGCCCACGAGATCGGGAACAGCCGTCAATCCATTGGCCGTTGCATTGAGCGAACGCAGCGACGGCAGGGAGGAAACCTCAGGAATCGCCGTCAAGAGATTGTAGGACAAATTGAGCTCCTCGAGCTCCTCGAGAGCCCCCAGTCCAGAAAGATCGGTCAGCTCATTGTCCCCCAGATCCAACCTTTGGAGCAGAGTTAGATGCGACAGCTCCGCAGGAGTCGTGAGAGAGTTGGCGTACAAGGATAGGGTTTCAAGCGCCCGCAGGCTCGCAAGAAAGCTCACGCTGCCCAGTCCATGACCAGACAGATCCAAATGCCGTAGCTGCGCCAAACTTCCGATCGCCGCCGTATCGCTCAGCGAAGACGTGCAGCTCGTCGAATCGAAGATCAGAGCCTCCAGAGTTGGATGGTCCGAAAGAGGCCCGAGATCGGCCACCGAGCTACAGCTCAAGTCGAGACTGCTCAGCTGATTCAGAGAACTCAACGGCTCGATCGTCGAAAGCTCGGGATTCCCAGCCAGGTCGAGCGCCTGGAGCCCGGGCCAACATTCCAATCCAGACAGGTCCGTCACCGCAAACCCCGACGCATCGAGCTCGGTCAGTCCCGCCAAGGCCGACAGCTCGATCGCGGCATCCGGCGCCTGTCCCAACATCTGGTTGATCGCGGCGCGAAGCCCATTGTCCGAGATCGCCAACTCGCTCCCACATGCCGTGCAGGAGTCGAGCCCTTGATATCCCAATTCACATTGGCAAACCGCGCCGCTCCCCGTCACCATGCAGGTGCCGTTTGCGCCGCAAGGATCCCCCGAGCAAGGATCGGTGGACTGACAATGGTGGCCATTGCCAAATGCTCCATCCGAACAGGAGCACGAATAGGTGCCGGCCTGGTTTTGGCAAGTCGCGTCGTCCGCGCATGGACCGGCCGCGCATTCGTTTTGGTCCTGACAGCTCCCGTCGTCACCAAGCACATAGCCGTCCTCACAGAAACAATTGTAGCTCCCAAACGCATTGTCACAGCGCGCATTTTGTCCGCATGCGTCCGGCTGGGTCGCGCATTCATTCACGTCTTCGCAGTGAATGCCATCTAGTCCCTGCGCGCAGACGCACATTGGTTCCCCGCTCATGTCACACGTTGCGTGATGAGCGCAAATGGTTTCGCCGCATTCGATTCCGGGAAGATCAACTTGCCCTTGGCCACCACTTCCCGAAAGACCACCACCCGTACCCGAACCGCCGCTCACTCCACCTGTACCGCCGCTGCTCATTGCACCGGTGCCACCATTGGCATCACCGCCCGTGGACGCTCCTGCTGCCCCACCGGAGAGTCCGCCATCCGTCCCCCCGCCAGAACCTTCATCGGCACTTCCATCAATCGGCGCACGCGGATCGTCCCCAGAACCACAGGCCAAGCAAGTCAGCAGTGTCGCAACGGGAAGAACAGACGGAAGAAGAAAGGATTGGGTACGGGTCATGATCGGTCGCGATGGAGACTCACTGATCGAACTGGCATGTGTAGCTGACCGTCCACTCATCCACGGTCGGAGCACCACCATCATCGTGGAGTTCGATTCGAAGAGATAGCATTTGCCCCTGGACATTTCCTAGAGAAAGGGAATCCGTCAGTGGAACGGGGCACGTTGGTGCCGGACCTGAACGCGAACAGGTGGTCGTGTCCGTCGATCCAACAACCTCCGCGGACTCCAAATAGGTATAGGACTGAGAAGAGAGGTCACTAAGATCATCCCCCACTTTGGCCAAGAATCTCACCTCCGAATCGGTGGGGACCGTCGACTCCCAAGTCAGATTTTTCCAAAGCGCTTGCGAGTCGTCGGGACATTCTGCTTCGTACTCGTATTCAGCGTAATCTGGAGTACTCACGCATGTGTAGTCGTCGTCTCGCCAAGTCCAGTTGTCCATGCGCCGATCATTGCATTCGCTCAAATTCCCGTTGGGATCGACCATCAGCGTATAGTCGACGCCGGAAGGCATGGCACAACTGAGCAGATCGCAGTCTCCCGGGGGAATGTCCACGCTACCAGAACAAACATTGCTGCCGAGCTCGGCAAGATCGGGCTCCGTTTCTGCAAACTCGTTGTCGGCAACGTCCCAGTACCCGACCTCGATGTTGCCCGAATACACGGCATCACCATGGTTGCAAATGGTCACCGTATCGGCGCAAACATACTCGGCGGCAAGGTCATATCCCGTGCAATTCGGCTCGGACGACCAACCGTCATTTTCAACACAATCCCCCGAGCCTGACGAACCACAGAAGGCATCGCAAACGGTACTCACCATCTCAACACATGAGGAGGACCAATTGCTACTGCAACAGCTTGGATCGACGTCACAGACATAGGCCACACAGGAATCACAGTCGGCGCCAAGCGCGCTACCTGCTACACACTTGTCGTGAGCACAAGCGCTGTTGGTGGATACGTCATCACACCGCTGGTTCATCTGGCAATCCAAGGCGGTCTCACACGGCTCCACAGTGCTAGGTGGCGCCCCAGGATCCGTATTGTCCCAAGGACAAGTGTCGGGATCAGGATAAGTACCGGGAAGCTCGAGGTCCTCGCAGGCAGCACTATCGATACCAACCGCCTCGAGATCCGTGCCTGCATCGATCTCTTGAGCCCAAACCGCCCCATTCACGGTCGCGCGGTCTCGACTGTTGAAGCTCCCATTGGGAACCATCAGAACGCCCACCCAACTGACATCGGTCCCCAGGGTTGCCGCATAGTTCCATGGACCAGGATCTGCTCCGTCCACGTAGAGCACCAGTTGCTCAGGCTCGGTGAGAAGGGAGCCCGTACCGTCCGCAACGTACGTGTATTGGCCTTCCAAGGAGAAGGTGTCGCAGACGGTCACGTCCCAGCCAGTACCAGTATACGAGGCGCCGCTCGTGCCCAACTGCAGTTTGCAATTGCTGCATCCGGAATTGAACGTCAGTGAATTGAACGTGTAGTCCCCTTCGGGATCGAGAATCAACGTGGCGTTGCCATTTTGAACCGTCACATCGCCGTAATCCCCTGGCGCCAAAGTCGTCGTGTCTCCGGAATTGACGGTGACGGAGCCGTCAGTAGCAGGACAAGTCGCACTCCGAGTGGGGATGGAAGTCGGGATATCGACGGTCAGGCTGTCGTGGGTCGATCCTTCGACTTTGGTTCCACTGATGTTGGGGTCAATGGTCCCCTGAGCATAGGCCGTCTCGGTAATATTGACCGTGCTGGGCCCCGCGATGTTGTAGGTTGGCGAGGAGTACTGGCTAAAATTCTGCTCGGCATACACGTCGGCATTGATCGTAATGCCTCCTTCGAAATCGATTCCGCCCCCTACGTGCCAATCTCCACCACTGTAGGAGGAGCCTCCCCCGTTTTGCACGAAGACATTGCCTTCCACCCAGATCCCATCAGGAATGGAAACCGCATTGCCATTGGCTGACTTGACGGTCAGATCGCCCGTGGTCGCAATCATCCCCGGGTAGGCATCGGTACCGACTACGAGATCTCCTCCGGAACCCATTGCGGCCCCCGCAGAAGGACGGTTGGCACTGGTCAATGTCCCCGTGGCAAACAAGCCGAAATCACACAAGTCCAGCGGAGGGGGCTCACCCAGGCACTCGGTGTATGCAGCGTTCACACAGGCTTCGTCCCAGGCGCTGCTGCAACAGGCCGGAAGTACCGAGCAAACTGTCGCGACACAATCATCGCAGGCAGGAGCGTTCTCCAGGTCCGCCCCTTCGGTACACAGGTCGTGCTCACATTTCATCCCATCGGGATTTCCAGGGAATTCACTCCCCGTATCCATCACCCCCGGCGTCCAAGTGACCCCGGATGCCGGCTCAACAAAATGATTGCAATACGGATCGCACACATCCATACAGTCGACCGGAGCGACGCTGGAGAGCGTCTGCACTTCATAACTTCCCCGAAAGAATTCTGAATCAGGGTTGGGCATTTCGCTCAAGTCACCATCCTCACAGGGACCCCATGTACCACCCTCGCACCGTTGAACTCCCAAGTAGCAGGTCACGAGATCTGCGGACTGCTCTAAGGTGTATCCACATTCTTGCTGCGCGCCCTCTTCGCACGCCCCTTGGGCAACTCCCGGATGTCGCCCTTCCCCGCCCCCGATCAGCTCGGCTCGCTCCTCGGGCTGCGAGCACCCACTTCCCACCAAGAGGACGACGAGGAAGAGGAGGCTCTTGTTCATCGATAAAAAATTGCGCGCCCCGCAACATTTGCAAGCAGCCAGGTTGGATCCCCAAGGGGAAGTGTTCGTAGAATCGGCCTTCTTCATGGTTTTTCGAGGCAAAAGCAACGGCTCCAGGAACGGATCTCCACAGCCTCAAAAAGATTAAGCAACGATCATGCTAAAAGGCAGATGCCGCTCCGGGAAGGTGAACAAGCCGGAGGGTCGAGAACCTCCTCTCGTCTCCCCTGAGGCTCTCCTCCGTACCGGTGTTCTCGTCGAACGCACTCTCTAAGGGCATGTGGTAGGGTCTCCGCCATGGCGAGCACTTCGGTGCCTCCTCCCGTTCGTCATTCCACTGCCGAGGTACTGCGGGCTGAGGTCCCCCACGATCCGGACATTTGGCTCCGAGTTGTGAGCTGGACGACCGTCGCGTTCTCCGTCGTCCAGGTGCTCCTCTTTTCCTTTGGTCGTGACCACGGCGCATTCGCCACGATAGCAAGCGGTCTGCTTGAGGGTCAGGTCCCCTATCGGGACCTCTGGGACGAACACCCACCGGGGATCTTCCTCCTCTACGCACTCTCTTTCTCTCTTTTTGGCCAATACATGGCGGCGCCGCGCCTCGTCGAAGCATTGGCGCTGATCGGCGTGGTTCTGAGTTGTCGACGCTTGGGTGGGGTTTTCTTGTCCAGCAGAACGGCCGGGCTCATGGGAGGCGCGGCCACGACCCTCATCCATGCACAGCTGGAGTTCCACCAGACGGCTCGTCCCGAAACCTTTGCGGGCGCTCTCACCATGTTCGCACTCGTGGCGACGACTCACCCCTGGCCCCGTCGGCAAGCACCACTGGGTTGGGGACTGGTGGGAATCCTGGGGGGCCTCGTACTCCTTCTCAAGCCCAGCCTCGGTGGCGCCTTTCTCCCCCTCATTCTCTATCTCTTCTTTCATCGCAAAGCAGACGGCTATCCGACGCGAGCTCAGCTCGCTCCCGGTCTCATTATCATCACGCTATCTCTCATCCCGGTTCTCGGCACCATCGCCTGGCTCGGTTCAACAGGCGCTCTTCCTGGACTCCTCTGGACGCTCGGAAACTACGCCTTGCTCTCGACCCTGGACGCCTGGGCGAACGAATCCGCCCCCCACCTTCTCTACGAAGCACTCCAGCAGGCCCTCTTCAATCAATCAGCGCTGCTCGCAGCCGGCCTGATTGCCGCAGCAGCAGTGCATCCGAGGGCACGCCGTGAAAAGGAAGCCTTCCTCCTTCTTTTCGGCGTGGCAACCCTCCAATTGACCGCACTGGCGTTCCGCGCCGAGCTCCAGCAGTACCAATTGGCGAGCAGTTTGCCTCTCTTGGGCCTGATTGCAGGTCACGGTCTCCATAAGCTCTGGCGACGCATCGGCCCCGACTCGTGGCCAGGAACCATCGCATTTGCCGCATTCCTTCTCGTGCTTCCTCTCATGCAGGGACCCTCGGGCTCTCTCCCCCAGAGCTTCTGGCAGCGCAGCAGGATGCGACTCGTCTATCTTTTGGGCGCCGGAAAAGTCATCAGTCGAGAAGAGTTGGACGGCCGGCTCGACCGACACGAAAACTACGATCTTACCGCACTACGGACCATCGCTGTTGATTTGAAAAGGCACGTACCACCGGGCGAGCCGATTTACGTTCCTGAATCGGAGCCCATGGTTTATTGGCTCAGCCAACGTCCTCCGGCAACTCGGTTTCTCACCGACCCTTCGCGCGAGGTTCCGGCGACCAGCAGTTACGTGCTTGGTCGAGTGAAGCGGGAACTCCGCAAGACTCAGCCCGTGGCCGTGGTGCTCCGTCGTCCCCCTCAATCCGAACGAGCGCAGCCCGAACGAGCAGATCTCAAACTCCTCAAAGGAGACTATTATCGCGCCCAAACCTACGAAAAGTATGTTCTCTACCTAGCAAAGCCCAGACCCTACGCGAACTAGTGCCTCGGCAACTCACGTTTCGAGCGGTTTCGAAGCACTCCCAGAAGGGGGTGAGGTCGGCTTCGAAACCGCGCTCGGCTACGTCTTTGCCTCGGCTTTTTTGCTGGTTTTAGTGCTGCGACCGACCGGAGGA
>CAYTRQ010000340.1:0-6504 GCA_964440025.1 uncultured Polyangiaceae bacterium
GTTCTGCTCGCCGAGCTGCTGCGCGTCGCGATTGCCGCTCATATGCGCATGGGCATGACTACGGCAAGATAGTCTCTATCAGTTGCATCACCACCTGGTCGAATGACAGCTGGGTCCAATTCGCCACTGATCCCGAGAATGACTTCGTCGTCCGTGATGGCACCCAGGACATCGAGCACGTACCGCGCATTCAAGCCTATCGTCAGAGTCGGTCCGGAATGGTCAACAGGGATTTCATCGAACCCTTCGCCAGCTTCCGGACTTTCACTCTCGACCCGAATCGAGCCTTCGGTCAGTGTGATTTTCACGCCCCCTGTCCGATCGCTCGCGGCAAGCGAAACTGCCTTGAGGGCGTCCGCAAGCCCCATTCGAGGCGCTCGCACGACGTGCTCGCTCTGAGCAGGGATAACTTGATTGTACGGCGGAAATTTCGCATCGACGAGTTTCACACTGAAGCGAAAGCCGGCCAACTGGCAGTAAACGTTGGGACCACTCTTTTGGATGCGGATCTTCGGCGTTTCTTCCTGAGTCGTATCTGCAACCGCTTCGTCACAGAGCCGTCGGAGCTCCATGATTCCTTTAAGAGGAATCAGCATTGACTCCTTCCCGCTCATCTCAGGAGCGCGAATTTCCATTTTCGAGAGACGATGGCCGTCTGTTGCTACCATCCTCAATCGATTGTCCTCGAGTTCAAAAAGAGCACTGCTGAGGTGGAGACGCGTTTCGTCACTCGAAATGGAAAAATGGGTGCTTGCAATGAGTCGGGACATGACGGAAGCATCCAACTCAATCCACTCATCTTCCTCAGCGACAGGAAGTGCCGGGAATTCGCCACCGGGGACACCGTGAATCGTGTAGCGTCGTGCTGAGGTTTTGGAACGGATGGTTGTCGAAGCTTCCTCTCCAACTTCAAGCTCGACTTCTCCGTCGGGCATCATCTTTGTTCGCTCGTAGAGGTCGCGAGCTCCTACGGCAACGCTCCCCGACCGTTCGACGTCTCCAGGAATTTCACCACTCACAGCGAGGACGAGGTCCGTCGCGGACAAGCGAATTCCCTCGGTCGTAGTCTCAATCAGCACATTTCCCAAGACGGGCATGGTGCTTTTCTTGTCTGAAGCGCCCTGGCAACGAGCCAAAACGCGCGACAGATCCTTTTTGCTGACGACGACATGCATGAGCAGCTCTGGATTTAGTTGGCTGAAGCTCGCTTTGAAAGAGGAAGTCGCGCGGAGATCCTCAGAACTTTCGGAAATCACCTCGAGCCGAAGATCAACTGATCGATTAATTTAAATTTCGTCGTCTTCGTCGGGGTTGTGAATTCTGGGGATATCTTTATAAATGATTGAATTTATTGGTGAAAATTACTTTTCCCTTGGGGGTTGTTCGGGGTCTTACATTGGAGCTGTCTGGGGGTGGATGAAGTCTAGACAGTCTCTCCCTGGCTGTTCCCCAGCCCTCTCCCCGGGGATGTCCCCAAGCCACGCACATCCGAACCCATTGGCCAGGGCCGATTTCCCGCGCTTGTTTCGAGCCCACGCACTGGGAATGAGAAAGCTGGCGCCCCGCGTTGCGGAGCCGGATTGCGCTGCGGAAGCCTTGGTGCTTGTCGATTCACGTCGCTGAGGGGGAACCAGCGTCGTCTTCGAGACGGGCTAGTGCAAAAATCAGCTGTCGCCGGGCCTGGTCGTAGGTCTCTGGGCCGATTTCCCCACCTTGGTGTGATTTCTCGAGCAACACGAGATCATCGAGGATCAGTTGTCGAGCTTGTTCACGATCGGCTCGCTCTTCACGGTCGCGCTGAGTCTTGCGGGAAAACAGTGCTCCCCCCAGCCCCATGGCTGCGAGCAAGCCCGCGGCGGCCACGACGTACCAACGCTCGGGTCCAGTCACGGGCAATCCAAAGAGCTGGATCGTGACCGTTTGAGGAGAGGGGGTACCGGGTTTCGTCACTTTTCGAGTCACGAGGACTTGGTTTCCTTTCGGACCCGCTGCCTGCTGGACCGGTTCGAATCCGCGAACGCGAAGCTCCATATTCGGTGTTTTTTCTACGAGCACGCGGATCTCGGCGACGTTAGGGGGCAAATCCAAGCTGAAGTCTTTCGTTTCTTCGTTCTCACTGGGGACATGAAACGTGAAGCGAATGTCCTTCTGTCCCGGGGGGTAGTTCCCCTCGAGTCGAACTTTCCCACTGTCAGCAACAAATCCGGGATTTTCCTTTGCAGGCTGGATCGCTTGAGCCCCTGCCGGAAGATCGAGCACGATGGACTGGGGAATCCAGGTCTTTTTCCCCATCGAAAAAACCCGATAAAGGACATCGAAGGCGAATTGTCCTTCCCGGAGGGTGATGTAAACGAATCCTCGCAATCCGACGAGCGCCTCGTGGGGATCGGGGGTACTCGGAAAAACCGGAATCGTGATGCGGTGACCGGAGGAAGCGACGTTACGGAACGGGGGAACCTCATAAACCGCTCCATCATAGGTGACCTGGGTGGAGTAACTGTTTTTCAGGCTCGTATCCAAGTTTTCAAAGCGTGCCCGCCCGTCCGCACCGGTGGTCGCGCGCCGCGTTGCCTCTTGGTTGCCTTTCGCGATACTTTGCAGAGTTTCCTGCAAGACGACCGTTACCCCTTTCACGGGTTTTCCGTGGCTGCCGACTACAGAAACAACAAGCACATCCCCAGGCAAAGAAGGGTCGGGAACGGATTTTGGTTGAGCAGCCTGTTGGCCGGGGAGTCGGTGAGGATCCGCTCGAGGTGACCGAGGATTCGTTGGGCCTTGCGAGGGGCGCTGGTCCGGTTGAGCCGCAGAGCCCGGCTGTGAATTTGTTGGTGTTCGAGACGGCTGTTTCTGTGCCGAGTCCTTCGGTTCAGCGGGCTGACCGTAGAGAGGAAAGGCGAGAAGCGAGAGGTGAAGCACGACGGAGAAGGAGAAACGTTTCATGATTGCTTCTCCTCTGCGTCGGTACTTTCTTTTGCAGGAGGCACTGTCGAGTCGGCCGATGAAGTCTTTGGTGAGCTCGGTTGAGTTCTCGTCACGCGCTTTTGCTCTTCGTTGATTTCCGCTGAGCGCTGGTCGTTTTCAGGACCGGTTTTCCGTGTCTTGGAGGACTTCTTTTTCGAACGGCGCCTGGCCGACTTTTTCTTGGCTGACTCGTTCAGCTTTCGAGCGAGCCTTTTTTCAGCCAGTTCCTTCTTCTCTCCCAAGCTCGAATCAGCCACAGCGATATAGTGGCGCGCCTTTTGCCGATATTCAGCCGAAAGTTGTTCAAAGTCCTCTTGACTGATCTTCCCGACAAATAGCTCATATTCAAGGTCCTTGAGCGCACGCAGGACGGCTCTCTTCTGCTCCTCCTCGGCGGTAGGAGCTGCAAGAGAGAGGGCTTCCTCGAAACTCATGTCCGTATCACCGGCGAGATTAGCGAGGCTTGACCACAGGAGCGCGATCGTTCCCGAGAGGACGATGGCCGCGAGGAGAAGGAAAACGGCTGGAAGCCCCCACAAAAGGAATACTGCGAAAGCGGCGATAACGGCTGCAACGAACAGGGCGATCGAAATCAGAACTTTCACGTGGCACGCCTCACGTGGTGCTTGGAGATGAGCAAGTGAGTCAACGGGATCTTTCTCGGTCAGTCAGGTGAGTGAGCGGAGCTTGTGGCCGGTTGCGGAGTGGCGGAGGAAACCGAACCGCCATTTCGAGCTGGCGTTGGGCGAGAAGGGGGAGAAGGGGGAGAAGAAGCACTCCCTGCCGTAGGCGCAGGCTTGGAAGGTGCACGTCCTTGTCCTTCGAAGGAATGTCGTATCGAGTTTGGCTCGGGCACCAAAACCGTCCGTGAGAATGGTCCGGCCAGGCTCGACGCAAAAAGCAGGGTCGCCAAAATCCCCGCTGTGGCGCTCAGTCCGGCGCGGACATAGGTCCATGAGGTGACAGACTTGGTTCCTACTTCCGGCCAAAGCGAGACGAAACAACCGGCCATCAAAATCAGCAGACCCACCCAAATCCAACTGACGAATGGATTGACGTGAAAGGTGAAGGTCGCTTTTTTGCTTTGAGGATCAGCGACGGCGAGGACCGTATACAGATCATCGCGTGGGCCGCGAAGCAATCCCACTTCGGATGTGGTTTGCGGCGGGCTTTGGTAGATGAACTTGGCCGGGCTCAGTCGAGCTAGCAGCTGGCCATCGCGTCGGACCTCTACATCGGCAAAAAGCATTCGGCGGCCGGTGACCGCCTGTTCCTCAGGGCTGCACTTGGGGCTTCCAGGACACATGCGTGTGCCCGTATAGGTTAGATCATAGCCGGAAATCGTGTGACTCTGTCCCGGTAATAGGCTCACCTCGTGCTCCACGGACCAGGCGGTGCCCACGAAGCCGAGAAACATGGCGACGATTCCCAAATGCACGACATAGCCACCATAGCGACGACGGCTTTTCGCCACGAGCTTGACTAAGGCTGTAAAAGGCCCTTCTGGTTCGCCTCGCTTTTTCGTCGAGGAAAGGCGAGCGCGGGTCCCCCGGACGAACTCCTGCACAATCACGGCGATGTTGAACGCGGAAAGTGCCACCGTAAGGCCCGGAAACACGCTGCTCAGAGCGGCATAAATCCGCGCTCCGGTACCGGCCTCTGTGGGCTCCACGTAGACGATTGGGGGGTAGCCTAATTGGGGTCCGAGGGCCGCATGAGCGATTGCCGCCGCGGCAAATGCCAGAAAGGGAAAGGTCACCGCTTGCTTGAGGGAGGATGGACTCGTTTTACGCCAAGCGAAAAGAGGCGCTAGGCCCATCAGCGTGAAAATAACGAGTCCGATGGGCGCCATCCATTTGTTGTAGAAGGGAGGGCCTACCGTCACTTCCTGCCCACTCACCGCTTCGCTGAGCAACGGAAAAGTCGTAGCGACCAAGATGAAGGTCATGCCACCGAGCAGCGCCCAATTGTTGATGACGAACATGGCCTCACGACTTGCGATGGCCTCGACCTGAGTCCGCGATCGGAGCTTGGGCCAACGCCAGACGATAAGACCAGCGCTGGCGGCGATCACCAAACCGAGAAAGTAGATGAAGTAAGGGCCGATGTCGCTCCGGGCGAAAGAGTGGACGCTGGCGATCAGACCGCTGCGCGTCAAAAAGGTCCCAAAGATGGTCAATGCGAAGGTGGTGCAAATCAGGATGACATTCCACACTTTGAGCATGTTGCGCCGCTCCTGAATGATCGTGGAGTGCACGTAGGCCGCCGCGGTGAACCAGGGCAAGCAAGCTGCGTTTTCCACCGGATCCCAAGCCCAGAAACCGCCCCAACCGAGCTCTTCATAGGCCCAAATCATGCCCAACACATTGCCGATGCTGAGGAAGAGAAATGCCACGAGCATCCATTTGCGGACGGCGACAATCCACTCATTCTCGAGTCGACCGGTGACGAGGGCCGCTACGGCAAAGGAAAAAGGAACGGCGCAGCCCACGAATCCCATGTAGAGCATGGGCGGATGGATGATCATCCAATAGTTCTGCAAAAGCGGGTTGAGGCCCGATCCATCTTGTGGTGTTCCCGCAAGATTCTGTTCGAATGGATTGGCGGCGAACATCATGAGAATCGCGAAGAACGCCACGACCACCATCAGGGTAGCGATGACGTAGGGCTGCAACTCCCGATATTTTCCGCGCATCCAACGGACGCAGGCGGCGATGTATCCCCCTAGAAGAAACGTCCACCAAAGAAGCGATCCGTCTTGTCCTCCCCAGAGAGCGGTCAGCAGATAGGTGGTCGTCATGCTGCGGTCGCTGTAGCGGGAGATATAGCGAATGCGGAAATCGTGGCTGAGAAATCCGTAGGCAAGAAGCAAAACGCCACAGAAAATCAACGCCGAAGTCGCATAGGCGCCAAGACGGGCGGAGCCGAGCAGGCGAGGCCGCCCTTGTCCTGCGAGCACGGAGACAGCAAATGTGTACGCGGACAGCACGAGGATGCAGAAAACCAGCAACGTGCCAAAGCCGGGAAGTGAAAGCCACATGGCGCGAGGAGCTTAACTGTTGACTTACGCAGCGCCAGCCCTGCGGAGTCAGTTCGCTCTTTGGCGCCGGCTCGCCGCCGGGGAGCCGGGGGTGAGTTGACTCCCTGGTGCCATGGCCTGGGGGTTCGAGGGCCGATTCGGTGCCAGTTCAGATTTCTGAGTCGCTCACAGTGGTCCCCAAATCTTCCCCCAGAAGAACTCGACGGATATTTCCTGGGGCCATTTGGAAGACGCGGATGGGCAGCCCATTTTCCCGGCACAGAGCGATTGCGGTCGAGTCCATGACCTTGAGCCGGTCGGTGAGGAATCGGTCGTAGGTCACGTGGCGCAATAGCTCGGCATCTTGGTGACGTTCCGGATCTTTGGTGAAGATGCCTCCGACTTTGGTCGCTTTGAAGAGCGCGTCGGCGCGGATTTCCATCGCCCGGAGAGACGCCGCCGTATCCGTAGAAAAAAACGGGTTGCCGGTTCCGGCAGCGAAGATGACCACATGGCCTCGTCTC
>CAYTRQ010000341.1:0-1387 GCA_964440025.1 uncultured Polyangiaceae bacterium
GCGCAGGCTTGTTCGCGCAGAGCACGAATGTGTCGTGTGGGACCAAGACGAGGCGCTCGTTCGTCAGCTGGCTGAGGAAGGGGCTCGGGGGGCAACGGATCTCGACGAGCTCGTCCGTCTTCTCCGGCCGCCTCGTGCCATTTGGATGATGGTTCCCGCAGCGGTGACAGGTTCGCTGGCGCAAGATCTTGCCGGTCGGCTTGTGTCAGGAGATGTGCTCATCGACGGTGGCAACAGCCACTACAAACATGACATTCATCGTGCGGAAAGACTGCGGCAGGATGGCATTTTTCACGTGGATGTTGGGACGAGCGGGGGGGTTCACGGTCTAAAACGGGGCTATTGTCTCATGATTGGAGGAGACCAAGAGCCGGTCGCCCGGTTGGAGCCTCTGTTTCGCGCTCTCTGTCCGGGTCCAGAGGCTGCCTCTCGGACTGCGGGCAAGGAGGGAGACTTTGAGCCGGAGGAAAGGGGATACCTTCACTGTGGTCCTCCTGGTGCTGGCCATTTTGTCAAGATGATCCACAACGGAATTGAGTACGGCCTCATGGCAGCCTACGCGGAAGGCTTCAACATCTTGCGCCACGCCAACGTGGGTCGGGAGCAGCGGGCGAAGGACGCGGAGACGGCGCCCTTGGAGACGTCCCAGTACTACCGATATGATTTCGAGCTTGAACGAATTGCCGAGCTTTGGCGAAGGGGGAGTGTGATCCCGTCCTGGCTTTTGGACCTCACTGCCGAGGCCCTCCACCAACAGCCTGAACTCAGTGATTTTTCCGGAGTTGTCTCCGATTCTGGCGAGGGTCGCTGGACTCAATTGGCGGCGATTGACGAAGGGGTCCCGGCTCACGTGCTCTCGGCGGCTCTTTTTGACCGGTTCGCTTCGCGAGGTCGTGCGGATTTTGCAGGCAAGATCCTCTCGGCTATGCGTTTGGGGTTTGGAGGGCACGCCGAAAAACGGGAACGGGGTTGAGTGGGGTTCTCGCGCCGGCGTTTTTGTGGGTTGTCTCTCGCCTCAGGGAATGGGATCAATCAGTGTGGCCCATCGGTTCGTTTTGCGATTTCGGGGCTCGGAGGAGTTCGAGCGAGAGCTTGAAAACAACCTTCGTCGGGGGCGGGCCTTCGTCGCTGGGGAAGCTGTCCCTGCGGATCGAAGACGGTGTCGGCTAGTGGTCGAGCATCCACAGACCGGCGTTCAGATCGAGCTCGTGGGCGAAGTGGTATTCGTGCGGGAAGAGGGGCCCCACCGGGGGGTGGGTGTCAACATTGTTGAAGCAGATCTGGAAGGGCAGTTGGCGGGCCTCTTTGCTGTGACTCGGATTCCCGAAGGTGCGTCGTCCGCGGAGCTTGAGTCGTCGTCCGCGGAGCTTGAGTCGTCGTCCGCGGA
>CAYTRQ010000341.1:1487-6472 GCA_964440025.1 uncultured Polyangiaceae bacterium
TGAGTCGTCGTCCGCGGAGCTTGAGTCGTCGTCCGCGGAGCTTGAGTCGTCGTCCCGTTCCTTTTCCCACACGTCTTCCCAGAACATCCATCTTCGAGTGCGGAAACTTCGTCCAGGGCAGAGGGAGCGTCTGGCGCGAACAGGGAATCTCACAGAGAGAACCGCGTTAGAACGCGCCTTCGGCGCCTCGGTTTGGGAAGGTCTCTTGCAGAATGCTCAGATCACGGGTGCAGAAATCGCGCGGATCGCCAAGAACGGCACCGCGCCGACGACCATCCTGGCCCAAATCGTCTCGCACCGGGGGTGGCTTGCCCGGCCCGAAGTACGCAGAGCTCTCCTTCAAAACCGGCGTTTGGGGATTGTTCAAATCGACACGGTGCTCCGAGCTCTGCCGATCCCCGAACTACGTTTGCTGATGAGCCAGACAGCATATCCTCGTCGCGTACGAGATCGAGCGCGCAAAATGCTTCAGGGGTGAGAAAGCCGAGCGATTTTCGCGGCTCACCGCGAACGGGGAAACCGGATCGTCACGCACAGGCCAGGATTGGCAGTTTCCGCCAAAGTCTGGGCTCCCATACGTCGAGCCAAATCGGTGACCAGTGCCAGCCCGAGTCCGGTCCCTTGATTCTTCCTGGTGAGTTCGTCTTCGAGGCGATAGAAGGGTTGGAAAATACGAGAGACTTCGTTTGGCGGCACGCCTGGCCCCCGATCGCGGACGCAGAGATCGATCGAGTGTTCACCGACTTCGACCGAGATGGTGATTCTCTTATCGGCAGCTTGACTGCCATATTTGATGGCATTGTCGACGAGGTTAAAGAGGATTTGTTCGAGCCCGTCGGCATTGCGCTGCACTGGAGGGACTTGGTGGGGCGCTTCGTAGTGAAGAGAAAAGCCGGCGCTTTCGGCATGGGGACGAATAGCGGAAATCGCCTCCTTGACCGGCTCGAGCAGGTCACCCTTGCTGGATGGTTGTCCAGGTCCTTTCTCGATGTTGGAAAGAAGCAAAACGTTGCCGATGAGGCGACTCAATCGTTCGGCCTGCGAGGTGATCGTTCGAATCGATTTATTGGCTTTTTGTTTGTTTTCCACCAGTCCGTCTTGTAGCATCTCACCATGCATTCGAATTGCTGTCAGCGGAGTCTTGAGCTCATGAGTGACGGCGGAAACGAAATTGGTTTGGCGTCGCGCGAAATCCATTTGCACGGCGACCATTCGATACAGGGCGGCCAGTCCCAGAACGATAAATAGGGCCAGGCCTACCGTAACAGGGACAAGCATTTGCTCGCTGGTTGGGGCTTCGAGGGGGGCGAGGCGGAGTTCCGCTTTCACGGAGGAAAACGGAGGCGCGAACTTGTGCTCGTGTAAGTTGCTGTTCTCTGGAATGAGCGTATTTCTCATGATGTGGCTCTGAGCCGGTGCGACCTCGATGACTTCCGTGAGTCCACGGTCGTCGAGGACACGTTGCTTGAGAGTGTGCACCAGAGCTTGATGATCGACGACGAACCCTTCGACTCCGTCCGGTGTATTTCGGAAGAAGACCGTAGTGTCAGAACCGACATTGACATGTTCGAATGACTGGGACATGAGAACTTGCAGGCGCGGAGGTGATGTGCCGGCGTTTCAACCAGAAACCCGGCACATTGAGCAGGGTACTGGAAGAAGGCCCTGCTAATGCTTGCTTCACCGCCCGCGAGTTGGCATTGGAGCGGGGGGATTTCGGTTTTATGAGACGTATCTAGTACCTGTTCAAATAGTCATCGAATTGATCCTTCTGCTCGTTGGACGGTGATGATCGTTGTTGGGGGATGGCTCTCCTTTCGGGGGCCCGATTGAGTTGCTGAATGATGTCGGTCCCAGAAGACTTCGACTTGCTTTTCGAGGGCGAACCGGGAGCTCCTTCCGCTGGTGCAGAATTCGGTTTGGCTTGCTGTCGGGTAGGTCGTAGCTTTTTCGCCCTCTTCTTGACCTTTGTTTGCCTGGTACTGGATTGCTTCGAATCGCTTTCCGAATCATGAATCGCGGGTGTTTTCGATTTGGAGTCGGAAGGTTGCGGATCCGATTGCTTGGCCAGTTGGATTTTCGCTTTCGCCTGTCGGAGAGCCCACTTGATGCGACGTTCGTTTTCCTCCGGGGAGCCGTTGGCCGCGGCGAGATCCAGGCGGTTGTCACCGAGACGGAAATAGCCAACGACGAAAGGCGCCCAGGTTGTCGGATCGGTCTCCTCGAGTTGGACGTACCTTCCGCGCTCGCTTTCGACGTCCAGAAATACGGATACTTCGTGCTCCAGTTCATCGAAGACTCGTTCTGCCACCATTTGGGCGCGCTCCTTCTGCGCGGCGGCAAGTCGCTTTTGGACTACGGAAAAGAGGAGGGCCAGACCGCAGAGCAGACCGAGAGCAACGACAAGAAAGCCGATTCTCACTTTCGTTGGAGAGAGACCTGAGGAAAGGCCTCGAGTCGCTCCTCTGCTTCTGTGTGGCCTCGTGAATCGAGGAATCTTTGTGGTCACTGACTTGCCTCCTGATAGCGATAGCCTTGGCCCCTCACCGTCAAAATTTGGTCATGAGTTACTTGTGCTAGCTTCTTTCTCAGCTTGACGATATGGACATCGACCGTGCGCGTTTCCACGGCTTCGGGGTTGGGAAGCTCCCAGACCTTCCTCAGGAGAGTACGACGGCTGACGATGCGTCCTGGATCTTCCAAGAGCACTCGCAGTATGGAAATTACTCGTCCGCTGAGTTCCGTTGTACCGAGGCTACCTTGAAGGGTCGCCGTCGACGCGTCGATCCTGAGGGTCTTGGTTCCAAATTTCTCTTCCGAGCTGAGACGACTTCGTCCCAAGACCGCGTTGACCCGTGCCAGAAGTTGTTTCAGAGAAAACGGCTTTGTGACATAGTCATCCGCCCCAAGCTCGAATCCGGTCAAGATTTCCTCTTCGGATCCCTTGGCAGTTAGCATGATAATGCCCGCCCGGACGCCAGCGGTCCTGAGAGCCTGGCAGATGGACCAACCATCTCGAGAGGGAAGCATGATGTCGAGAAGGACGAGATCGAACGGGTTCGTGATTCCGCAACGGTAGGCCTCTTCGCCATCGACGTGCCAGGTTACCTGATGGCCGCGGAAGGCAAGCACCTCGCAGAGCCCTTGACCGATGCTTTCCTCGTCTTCCACGACAAGAATGCTTGCTCCTTTTTGCATTTTGACTCTTTCCTGGGCTGGTCCATTGAACAAGAAGATGAGCCGCCCGTTTCGACAGCTCCAGAGGCGGAATACATTGAATTGTAGCGCGCGTGAGCGGGCAGGTAGAGATCGGTGTGTAAATCAAAAGTAAAAGAAGGCGGGGTCGTTTTTACCAAAGCCTTTCCCAAGGCCGAGCGAAACTAGCGCAAGATCGTCAGTGCCTTTTGGCGAAAGGATTGATCATGCGACGACCCGAAAAACACGTTTGGTACTTCATTTTACTGGTTGGCTCCGTACTGACTTTTGGCGCTTTAGGGGAGACGATCTCCTGCGCGAGGGCGCAGCCACCGAACCCCAAAGATCGTCAAGAACTCGGAATTCAAGACTCGGTTGTTCCACCTTGGAACCGACAGGATAGCGCGCATGATGATGGGAGGCCCGTCGTATCAAGCCAAGCTGATGTTTCCGTGGAAGCACGGCTCGACCGGTCCGCCATCCTGCACGAGGGGGACGGTATCGTCAGGGTGGAAGTGAGTGTGGAGACGAGTCCGCAAGGGGAGGAGCTTCGACGAGCCAGCGATATTGTCGTTGTCGTCGATACTTCTGGTTCGATGGCAGGCGAGAAGCTTCGGTTCGCACAGCAAGCTCTCTATGAGCTGATCGCCAGATTGGGGCCGGACGATCGATTCGGCTTGGTTGAATACAACGAGGATGCTCGACCATTGGTCCCGATGACGCGAGTGACCGAGGGGAAGAAGTCCTCGTTTCGACAGATAGTCGGGAACCTGGAAGCGAGCAGTAGTACCAACATGAGTGCGGGGCTTGATCGAGGCGCTCAAATGCTCGTCTCGCCCAGGCATCATGAGCGCCGTGCAGGTAGAATCTTGCTGCTGTCCGATGGCCTCGCGAATGCGGGCGATTCAAGCGAGTTGGGGTTAACGCGTCGCGCTCGCGCTATCTCCCGAAACGAACTGGTCCTGACGACGATGGGCATTGGTGCCGACTTCGACGAGGATCTCATGACTCAGCTAGCTACGGCAGGTACCGGCGCCTTTTACTATCTTGCCGACCTGAGTTATCTGCCAGAGTTTTTCGAGGGTGAGCTTGCCAGCGCGCGTCGCACCTATGCACGGAGTGCCCATTTGCGATTTCGAGCTGCACCGGGCATTCGTTTGCTGAGCGCCATGGGCCTGCCGGTGCGTCTCCGTGAGCAGGGATTCGAGATTCCGCTCGGTAGCCTTTACGCCGGGAGAACTCGTCGCATTTGGCTGACGCTTCAAGTTCCTGCGGAACGCTTAGGAGAGCGGAGATTGGGACATCTGTCCCTCGACTATTCGCGGCTACGTCAACTGTATCATGTTGGCGTAGGGCAGCTGCCGAAAATAGCCTGCTTGAAGGACTTCGAGCGCTACTATTCTGGTATAAATGAAAGTGTTTGGGAGCGGGCGCTGATCGGTGACGTTTTTCAGCGAACCGAAGAGCAGTTCGGAGACGCCATCCGTACCGGGGATCGGCGTCAATTGAGCGACGCGTTGAGCAGGGCCGAACGGGAGGGACGCGTGGCTCGTCGATTGGGCAATAAAAAGGTTATTGGGCACCTCGACCGTCTTCGAGTCGAGGCGAAGAAGGCGGAAAAGGCCCAATCAGCTCCAGCGCCGGTCCGTAATCGTCGGGCCAAGAAGCGCAAAGCGCGCGGCTACCAAAAGCGCAACAGCGGAGCCTATGACAATGTGAATCGCGCGCTCGAGGCCTACTAGTGCCTCGGCAACTCACGTTTCGAGCGGTTTCGAAGCCCTCCCAGAAGT
>CAYTRQ010000342.1:0-6438 GCA_964440025.1 uncultured Polyangiaceae bacterium
ACGAAGGAAGAACGCTTCATTTTCTGGAGTGCTCGGATGGACTCGGCCCGGATGCCAGGCGAGAGACCGATCACATCGACCTTTCGATGGAACTGCCTGAAGATTTGCCCGACGAACTGCCGGGCGTGACGGCAGCTCCTCCCATGATCAAGGACGATACCTGCTCCGACGTCGTCGAAATGCTGTCGCCAGCGGAGACCGCGCAAATGAGGGAGTCGTTTGACTGGAACACGGTGCAGAACGTCGCGGAGCTCGACGACCAGGGGAGACCCACGCTGTACTACGCGTGGATCTACGTTCGCGATGAGGAGGAGCTGGCGGCATTGGATGAGCTTCTCATGCACAGACTCAATGGCCCGTTCTTCAAGGAAGAATATGATGAGCTCAGTGGCCGCTGCGGCGTGATCACCAATCCGGGGGACGGTCGGGGCGTCTTTGTGCCAGCCTTTATCCCTGGAGTGACCTACAACCGACTCATCGAGGCCCTGACCACGCCGGAGGTCGAAGGAGATGGGATTATCTTCGACGCGGTGATTCTCAGGGAGGTGCCAAATGCTGTCCGGACCTCACAAGGATCGGTCGCCCTGGAACCCCTGATGGACTCCGGCTTCAGCTACTTGTCCTACCAGGTCGATCCGCTCGATCAGGCCGGTAGTCTCGAACAAGACATGGGTACGGCCAAGGTCCTGCTCGATGCAGTGGAGTGGGTAGCGCAAGGGGTACGAGACATCGGTCAGTGGTTTCTGGGTGCGCGGGCCGAATTTGACAAGGTCGTTCGTGGCCGACGGCACATGAAGATCATGCTCCGCGGGATGACGGGCGATCCGGCTTTTGCTCAGGGCACGCCGATGGTCCGGGGCTGGGGGCCCTATGCCGGTACACCGCTGGCGGCAAGTGGCATGGAGGTGAGGATCGCCCAGTGGCTACTCGATTCTCCCATCCCCAGTCACTCTCAGGGCCTGACGAATATCACGGGCCGGGCCGAGATGGATATCGTTGCGGGCGGGGCTTTGCGTGGCAATGGGATCTGCGTCGAGTTGAGCACGCGTGGTGCGATGGTCACGGACTTTCTATTGCCCAACACCCTGTGTGACCTGCGCCAATGGGATCCGGCCACGGGAAGTGCGGCGGAAGTCAGGCAGCAGCAGTTTCGGAATTCCAGCACGGTCGAGTTGTTGCTCGACGAGACGCGGATTAGCGGTCTCTTTCAAGCTGACGACGTGTATCGTTGGAGCCGCCTGGTCCTGGGCTTCGAGCCGAAGCAGGCGCGTATCATGTCGGGATTTTGGGCGGATACAGTGGCTCCTACGAAACGGAGCGGCCTCAAGGGGCACTTTGCCCCCTGTCTGAACTACCCCAATACGCTGACGGACGCGGCGGCGCTCGGCGCAGCGTTGCTCGGTGGTGCCACCCAAGCTGGGATCTACGGGGCCTTCTACGCCGCGGTGGTCACCTCCACCGTGATGAACACGGACATTGTCATGCCCCTCAATTCGCGCCTTCCCACCAATCGAGAGGTGATGTCCCACGAGTATGGCCACTATCTCTTTTGCAGCCTCCTGCAGAACCAAAACGGCAATGCGGTAAGCTATCTGATCCAGGATACGATTCAGAAGGCGGCCGAGGAATGGATGGGTAATGTGCGTTACATCAACGAAGCGGCGGCCGACTTCTTTACGGGCCAAGTGGTGGGGGCGGCGGACTATAAATGGATTCAGAATGCCGTTAGGGGGCACTATTGTAGCGCCACTCCGCCGAATACGCCTTCCGGATCCGGACATGCGTGCTGGGAGGACAACCAGCGGGGGGTGGCTTCAGGGCCCAGGGATCGGGCGAGCATCGGTCGGGTGGCGACCTTGCTCCACGATGTGTTCGATGGGCAGGGCCAACCACGCTTTGCCAGGACCTTCGGTAACGGGGACGTGTGGACGGGAAGTTCTTCGGGAGCTCTCACCCTGAGCAGCACCGGCTATCTCAATACCGATGTCGGGCTCGATGCCGTGGCGCTCCCCGTGGAGGCCTTGCATACCTTTGCATGGGAAATGGCCTTAGGGGTCGATCCGGCGGGCGGGGGCGAGGAGTTCACCGACGAGAAGCTATACGGCGCGCTCAACACCACGATGATCGAGTCGGGGGTGAATTGGTGCGATCGCTGCCGGGTGCTGGCCTTGCATACGCCGGGAGTTGCCAATGACGATCCCTTTACACTTATACAGACCTGCGGAACGGATCCCTTTCTTTCCCCCATCATGGGGCCGAGCCCGGCGCCTCTTGGAGAAATGAACGCATTCACCTGTGAGCCCTGTCCTGAAGGGTCGGGGATGGGAACCAATGGCCAATGTACCGCCCCCTCGTGCCCGGCCGATTGGGCGATCGATGCAAGTGGAGCATTAATCCACAGGAATATTCACGCCTTGACTCCACCCGATCCGGCCGATCCTTGTCCGAGTACCTTCATCGCGAGGGTGGAAAATATTGCGAGCCTGTCGGGAGGATCTTTTGTGACGGACATCGCCGCCACCATGGAGCCAGAGCCCGATAGCCAGGAAAATTGCGAACAGACGTTTTCTTTCCAGGCTCAGCGCGAGTTCGGCAATGCGCGCGACACCCAGCTGCTGACCTCGGTAGGAGAGTACCAAGATTGCTCGCCCACCGATCCGATTTGCCTTCAGGGCTGCGTTCCGGAGAGCTTGCCGAGCTACGAGGTGAGCGTGGACGATGCCGAAGCCCTTGAGTTCCGAACGGATGCTGTCGACAATCGTGAATTTATCGTTATGTTTGAAGGTGTGCCGGTACCGTAAAATGGGTCGTCTTTTCTTTTCCTCTTTGCCCGTCGATAAGACGAGCGTCCCCGTCTGGTCGGCGCTCGGTCGAATGAGCTGTCTTTTCTCTGGAAGTTCACCTCCTGGATGTCAGACTCGTCGCTCGCACCGCTTGTGGCCCCTTTTGGTGCTGGCTGGCTTGACCCAAAGTTGCAGCCCCGGCTCGGACATGAGTCCCGAGGGGACTGGCGGGACGGAGAGCTCGGGCGGAGAGCCCGGCGGCAGCGGTGGCGTCGGAGGATCGGAGCGCACTGGCTCGGGCGGCGCTGGCTCGAGCGGGACCGCTGCAGGGAGCCAAGGAGGGAGTGGCGGTGACGCCTCGCAAGCGAGCGGCGGCCACACGAGCAGCGGAAGCGGCGGCGTTCCTGCCATGGGGGGAGTCCCCGCGGCATCGGGGGGAGAGCCGGCGAGCGGCGGCAACTTTGCTATTTGGGAGCGGTACGGCGAAGGGCTCCGACCCTTTTGCGAGGCGCGTTGTGCGGGCTTGGAGCCGGCGGCCGAGTGTCGCCCATTGAACCCGAACTGCTTCGATGACTGCGTTGATGAATGGTCGGGGGTGATGTTGAATTGTCCGCCGGAGGTGGGGGAATTTTGGAACTGTGCCGATGAGCACCCCGAGGTGCTGAACTACACTTGTGTGGATGGACAGGCGCATGTGCTCGAGTTCGACCCGTGTCAGATGGCCATGGATGCCGTCCAAAGGTGCCACACGGGAGAGACAGAGGGATGATGATTGCTTTGTTCCCCAGGTTTGCTTGGCCTGTGGTTTTCGCGGTGGCTTGGGGAGGCTGCTCTCCCTTCCCAGGTGAAGGGCTTAGGCCTGACCCCAATTGCGACGAGCCTGAGGTCGGTGACCGCTTTCGAGTGGTCATCGGTGAGCTTACGGAGGATTTCGAGCCGTGTGATCCAAGTTTAGGCTTTTCGGAAGGCACGGAGTTTTTTCTGGAGGCGCAAGAGCTCATCGATGGTGGAAGTTGCCTGGCTGGCAATGGTCCCATCGAAATCGATAGCGAGTGGACCTACTCCGTCGAGCTGGAGTTTACTAGAGGCCTCAACGAGTCAAGGCTGCTTTTCGGCTCGATGTACAGGGTCACCAACGGTTCCTGCACAGGAGCACTCGAGCTCTACGTTAATGGCGAGAGGACGAGCGATCCTCGGGGAACCGAAGCGGAACTAACTCTGTTCTTTGGTCATGATGACCCAGAAGAGTGTGCGGTTCCCTCATGCTGGGTCAAACGGAAAGCTCACGTCACCCGTATTTCTGCCGAGGAAGGAGGCTCCTGAGCCCTCGCAGGATGGATGGTCTTTTTGTGAGCCTCGGTTGCCTTTCAAATGAGGTCATCATTGGCCTGCAGGCGTGATTGGTGGAAGCTCCTGTTGTTGTCCGTGGTTGCCTGTTCGAGCAAGGGGCAAGCGCAAGCGCGACGTGTTTGGGAAGTCGTGCCGCCGAGCCCCGCGACTGGCATCTCTGCGGATGAGTTGGCCATGGCCGCGAGAAAGGCGATGGACATTTGGAAGGCGTCCTGTCAGGAATGCTCCTTCCCTGACCTCTCGTTCGAAGTCGGTACCAAGGACAGAGCGGTGCGCCAGGATGGCGTCAGCGTTGTGCGTCTTCAAACGGGTCGCTGGTGTCCGGAAAGCTCGTCGGCCACCGTTGACTGCTATGATCGCCGGCGAGTGGCCATTGCCCATGTATATCGTCGCCCGGACTCTCATGTTGTCGACGATGCAGTGCCAAAAGGAGAGATCGACGTGCGCATCAATGCGGTCCACTATGACTGGGGAGAAATAGAGAGCTCGGAGATGGCTGCCAGCCTGCAGATGGTCTTGGTGCATGAAGTTGGCCACCTGCTCGGCTTGGCCCATTCTTGTGGCGCGGGGCCTGGCACCGAAGGGTCTAGCTGTGATTCATCGGTAGCAAAGAACTCCGTGATGTATCCGTATCCGCTGGAAGCGGGCCATGACCATCCTATCTTCCCCACGGTGCGCGACCAGGCGCGGCTCAAGAAACTGTATCCGTCCAGCCCGCCGGCGTTCGGGTGTTCGTGGAGCGGCAGTAGAAGGAGAGCCCATTGACCCCTCATGGGGGCTCATGCGGAGCTCCTTTAGAGGGGAAGCCAGAGTCGACCTTACGGCGAGCGATACTCGCGGCGCCGTCGTTGGGCACGAGGACGTCCGGGACGGAACACGACGAGATGTTCGCGGCGTGGGGCGTCCTTGAATGCTTGTTCGGCGCCGTGGAGAAACAATGGTCGCTTCTGGGAAGCTGTCATCGTGATCTCCACATTGGCGCTTTCAGCTGCTTGACGGATTTCCTCATCGGCACGGAATGCTTGTCGATCGATGACCGAATCGGCAATCATGATGACGCCGCGGCCATCGTCGGCAAGGACCCGACGGATCTCGTAGAGTGCAGCACCCATTTCCTTTTGCCAAAGTCTCTGGGCTTCGCTGAAGCGGAGGCGTCGGTAGGAACGACGGGAGCCCATTTCCTGCTTTTGCATTCGGCTCTGGTGGAGTCCAAGCCAGCGCAGGCGATGGAGGTGGTGGTCGAGATAGTTGTAGATGCCGGGGTAGGGGGGCGAGGTGATGACGAGATCGATGGAGTCACTTTCGAGTCCCTCGAGCTTTCTCGCGTCGGCGCAGGCGACCGTTGCTCGGGGCGCCCGATTTCCCAAGCGTTCGAGGTAGTCGGAGAGGCGTTGCGCTAGTTCTTCCGTCTTTCTCAGGAACGCCTCGATGGCGAAGCCCCCGGGCAGCCGGCGGGGCGCCTTGCGCCGCGTGGTATCCCCTTCCGAGTAGGCGACCTTGGTGAGAATCGAGGAGATGACGAGACGCAAGGTCCGCGTCATCTCCGTCTTGGGGAGATCGCTGATCCCCTTGGCGAGGCTGTCGAGCTCGAGCAGCATGTGGATCGGATATCGCTCTCGCTCTTCGTGATCGTAGCGCTGGTGCGGCTCCGCCTTGCGCAAGCGGCGCTCCTCGGCCACTTCCGCGATGCGCTGGGCCGCCTCCACGGTCTGATCGATTTGCTTTTTGGTAGGACCACGACTTTTGAGCCAGGCTAGCTCGACAGCCAAAGGGTTGAGATCGGAGCCCAACGCGACGCGCCGCAGGGCTCGTGCTTCGGCGAGGACCGTGCCGCTCCCGCAAAAGGGATCGAGCACTCGATCTCCTGGTTGGGAGAGGCCTTCGACGAGAACCTTTGCGGTATCCGGGTGCATCCTGGCTGGATAGCTATGAAACCCGTGCACATCACGCATGACCGAGGTCTCGTCGCTGCTGACGTCGAGACTGTGCTCGACGACTTCCCGTTCCCGAGGAGTGCCGCCCTCGAAGGAAATCGGCCCGCCGACATGGCTGAGAGCGCGCCGTTGTCTTTTTGGTACCGCGTCTCCATCTCCAGGCGCAGCGGACGCTTGGGTCGTCGCGTCGGAGCGAGGTTTGGGGGCCTTGGCTTGCTTTTTGGCCTTGGCTGGCTTGGGGGCTTGGGCAGGCTTTTTGGCCTTGGCTGGCGTCTGAGCTCTCGGGCCTGGCGTTTGAGCTGTCGGGCGAGGCGATTTGGATTTCGGATGCACGGGAATGGTATCGAGGTGGGGCCCAGCTGATAGCACTC
>CAYTRQ010000343.1:0-6367 GCA_964440025.1 uncultured Polyangiaceae bacterium
GCCGTCACTCGGCGTCGGAACCGTCGTCGTACGCTCCGCCGACGGGATTGAGGTAGACGCGAGGCGTAGCTTCGAAGCCGACGCTTCCCGCAGTGATTGGATCGTTGGTCCGCAGGGTGACTGCGGTGGGCTCGGTGGGAGAATAGAACTGCGGAGTCGCGGAAGCCAGATCGAGTGTTTCGCTGTCGGTGATCGTCACTCCTCCAGGGAGCGTGCCCACGCAGCCATCGGTACTCGTGACGCGAACTTCGTACTCACCAGCGGCAAAGGTGTCGGCCGGGACCTGCGCCAGGATCCGGTTGGGTCTGTCCGGACTGGAGAAGGTGAGACTTTCCGAGGTGCCGTAGGTATCGACGAAGGCAACGTCCGTTGCTGTGGTCGAAAGGCCTGAGGTAAAGATCGTCGCTTCGATGGCGATGCTGTTATAGAGCACGGGCGGATCCACGAAGAACACGATCGGTGTGGGATCCACTTCAAAGGCGTTGTCGAGGGTGGACGAGCACGTTCCTCCCGCACCGTTGTCGACCGTGATCGAGTAGGAGCCTGCCGGAAGACCATTGTCGAAGGTCACGGTGAGCTCACTGGCGCTCACGAAGGTCACGGTGTCTGCGGGATAATCGGTTGCGCCATCGCTGGCGAAAACTGTTGAGCTTTCGACGAACTCGCTTCCCGTCAACGTCAGTTGTGTCGAGACATCGCTGCAGATAGGCTCGCTGTCCGTCGACGCGACGCTGCTGACGGTTGGGGGATTGGTGATCTGGAAAATCTCTGACGTTGTCGCGGCGCAGCCACTAGGAGCTGGGTTTTCCACTTCAATGGGGATCGAACCGACCGCCAAGCTATCCGAGCTCACGGTTACATCGAAGGTCGTGCAGCTCTGAACCGTTGAGTCATCGGGAACGGTCACATCACTGCATCCACCGATGGACTCGGGGGTGACTGTTGTTCCGTCGATCCGAACCGTGAAGTCGGTGTCGTTGGTGCGCAAAAAGCCGGTTCCGGTGACGGTGATCAGGTGGTTGCCGGTGTTGTCACAGGCGCTGGACGGTGCTGCGCTGGTCAAAGCGAGGGCTGGTGGGCCGATCAAGATCTCGCTATTGGTGCTGCTGCAGCCAGCGGGGGCTGGATCGGTGATGGTCACATCGACGGCGCCCGAGCCGAGCGAACCTTGAAGGGCTGTTGCGGTCAGAGTGTTGCAACGCTGAGCGTTGAGCCCGTTGACCATGGCTTCGGAGCAATCGCTGAGGCCGCTGACCGTTGCGTCGGTTCCGTTGAATTGCACGGCGGGCAGTTCGCTCTCGATCTGCAGGAAGCTTCCCGTGAGCACGATGTCCCGGCTTCCATCAGCCGCACAGGCCAGGGCCGGGGCGGCCTCCGTGAGGCTGGGACCCTCGACCACGGAAAGAAGTTCGGGCTCGGTGTCCGAACAGCCTGCGGGATCTGGGTTTCTCACGGAAACATCGTGATTCCCGGCGCTGAGCTCGTCCTGAGCGATGGTGACGAGCAAACTCGAGCAAGTTGTGACGTCTGTCTCGTTGACGGCGACTTCTTGGCAATTCTGAGCCGCCACTCGGCTCGGATCGATCACGACGTCGCCCAGCATGACCTCGGGCACCGTACCGTCGATGGTCAAAAAGTCGCTGCCCTGGACTTCGATCGCTCGTTCGCCGTCGTTCACACAGACCAATACCGGATCGACCGAGCTCACGTCCGGCGGAGGGACCACGGTGAAAACTGCACTTGCCGAACCAGAGCAACCGGCAGGATCGGGGTTGGTGACGACGACTTCATGGTCTCCAGCTCCGAGGCTCCCACTAGCAATTGATGCGATGATGGTATCGCAGGTCTCGACTTCGTGCCCCATGGTTTCGAGGCTGGCGCAACCGGAGGTGCCTGATACCGTGGCGGTCACGTCTCCGATCGTGACGTTGGGGATTTGTCCATCGATGCGGAGAAAACCGGCCCCCTCGATCACGACCTGGCGATCTTCCTCCGCGACACATGCGAGTGGGGGGGCCACCCGATCGATCTCCGGGGGAGGCACGACCCGCAGATTGATGTTGTCTCGACTACTGCAGGCCGCTGTTTCGGGGTTGTTCACGATCAGCTCGGGGTATCCTTCGTCCAAAAATCCTTGAGGCAAGGTGAGCTCACCTTCGGTGCACAGTCTGGCATCGACTCCTTCATGGGGGATCTCGGTGCAATCGCGGACTTCATCGATGGCAAATGAACCTCCGCCGTCGACGTCCAAGCTGCCGAGCGTCTCTTCCAGATCGAGGAAACTCTGGCCATTGAGAACTAGCTGTCGATCGCTTTGGGTAGCGCAGAGGATCCCCGGCGTCGGCTCGGCCAACTCGGGCTGGCTGATTGCCGCCAAGGCTCCTGGGATTTCGACCTCATTTTCGTTGGGGTTCTGCACGACAACATCGTAGAGACCCTGTCCGAGGGCCCGGACATCGTCTCCGGGGAACTCGATCTCCTGGTTGATAGTGAGAGTCATTTGGGTCTGGCTCTGCCAGCTGAGCAGATCGACGTTGCGATCCGTATCGGGGCTCCCACTGAAGAGGATGGTTCCGGCGTCAAGGTCACTCCCATCGAGGGCACGCGCTCGCACGAGCGAGACATCCGGTAGGGCGATCTGGGTTTGATGGGGCACGTCGATGGGGACCGGAGAGAAGTTTTCTCCAGTGATCACCACATCGGTGGTCAGTTGCTGCCGGCAGATGACAGCGGGGTCGACGGGGAGGTCCTCTCCAGTTGTCGGCTCCTCGGCGCTTGGCTCGGGGCCGCTGACCTCCTGGGAGCAGCCAAGCTGAAAACTCGTCATGACCGCGGCCACGGTCATGACCATGAGGGGCTTCCATCCGGACACAAGTGAGCCAGTCATCGTGAGTCGTCCCTACCTTTCGTCACACTGTCATCAAGGGCTAAGCAATCGAAGCCAACGGGTGGCCACGATTTGCTAGTCGACTTCCACCGTCCGGCCAGGCAGATTTTTTTCAACCGGCCTGCTGTTCTAGCCTTTTTTTGGCGAGACTTGGGTTTGATGACGTGCTTGCGCTGTCGACCGAGGCTGCCCCCCCCCCGAAGACCTGGGAACTGCCTCGAGGATCAGCGCCCCATCGAGAGCCTGTCGCCTTCTCTACCGAGGTTCTTTGAGTTCAGTGAAAGCCACCGTACGCTGGTTGAAGTGACTCCGGCGAACATAGTGCTCGTGGTTCTCACGGTGAGTCTTGGACTCTCCCTAGGAGCGGAACAACGGGCCGAACTTCTGGCCGCCTGTTCGCGAGCCTTGCCTGAAGGGCGGTGCGTCTTCGAACGGGATGCCGAGAACGACGTGGCTTCGGAACGAGCCAGCGGCCTCCGGCCAGCGGGCTCACCGATGACCCAAAGTGAGCCTCAAGTCCTGCGCGCTGTCATTCGCCAAAACAGGAAAGCTCAGATCGTCGTTCGGCTTCGAGCAGGAACTCACGTTCTATCGAGCGAGCTTTCTTTCGAAAAGCAAGATGCGCCCTTGGAGCGCGCTCGTGCAATCGGGCTGACGGCCGGCGTGCTAGCAGGCAGTTTACTCCGTCGGCTTGGGGCTGCCGAGACCAGTGGGGAGGGTGCGGCATCTGACGAGCCGACGGAGGAAGGTGCGGCATCTGACGAGCCGAACGCGACGGGGTTGTCCTCGGCAAAGTCGAAGATCGCACACAAGCCGCGGCGCGCCCAGGCCCTCCCTGATCCTTCATCTCACGGGGCCCGGGCTGCGGCTGCGGCCCGGGCCGCGAGCCAGCCAGCTCCTGCATTCGTCACGGCTCGGGAGCCTCGACGGATTTTTCTGGGACTCCACGGCGCGATTGGTTTCGATCCGGGGACAGAGCTGGGGGAGGCAGGAGGCTTGCTGCAAGGAGGGCTGACGATCAAAAAGCCATGGCGCCTCCGGGCCAGTGTTCATGGTTTTTCGGCACTTCCACAAGATCGGCTTTTCCGTACGAGCCGGCTGGGAGCTACGATGGGGCTGTCCTTGCCGTTTTCGTGGCAGAAGCTCGAGTTCCTTCCCTTTGCCGAGGCCGGTGCCGAGCTATTGATCGCTCATTCGCGCTCTCCGGCTCCGCCGGCCACAGGCTCTCGCTGGAGCCCACTGATGCGTTTAGGATGTCTGGTGGCCTTGTCGCTCAAACGGCATCTGCAGTTGCAGTTCGGCCCCCAGGTGGACGGAGTTCTGTCCCCCACGAGTATCATTGTGGGCAATGTGTCATCGACCACCGTGTCCCCCGTGCGCCCCTTTTTTACTTTGGGCCTTGCGACACGCGTCCCGACGCACCCAAAGTGAGACGGCCCTGACCGGGTCGCTTCGGAACGTCGGCGTCACGCGGACGTTCTCCCTCAGGGTTTCCTGCGCTTCCATGACGAATAGGTCATAGGTACCCGCGTTGATTTCTCCCATGGAACCTGCAGTCATTTTGAGGCGGATTCTGGTTAAGGTGTGCTTCGATTTCTGCTTGCTTGAGAACCTCATTGCTCGACGCAGAGCAGATTCATAGATGTGGCACACAGCTCTCCTGCGGAGCTAGAAAAGTCAGCACTCACGAACGTACCGCTAACTTCCATAGAGTCCACTGTCCATCCTTCGCACGTCCCGCCTGTCACAGTTGTCCAGTCCTGCTCAAACCCAGTCCATGGGTAGTCGAAGCTCTCTGCATCGAAAAGTGGCGCGAGCAAGTCTACACGAGCACCGTCTTCAACTCCCAAGAGTGAAACGGAGCCCGTTGTCCAAATGAGCCTACCTTCCCAGTTGTAATATTCGGTGTACGGAGCGAGCACCCAATCTAACTGTCCGTCGCCGATGTTGGCCGTGATCGAGGCGCGACGACCACCGCCGGCAAGCAAAGCTTTCCAAACCGAGCCGTCTTTGCCGAAAGCGGCCTGGCAGTGAGTATCCGCCGCCTCCAGGCCACCCCCAGGACTGAATTTGGTTGGACTGTTGAGAATGCGCTTTTGTTCGTAGCGGCGACAAATCCCATCAACGCACAGAGCGCCGTCAATGCAGTGACCATCGTGGAGGCAGCGAATTCGACAAGCGTTACCGTCACAGGCAAAGTGGCTACAATCGACAACCGTTGGCTCGAGGCAAGCACCATCACCGCTACAGACGGCCGAAGTGACGGCAGTACGGGACGCTTCGCTACAGGATGCTGAAGCACAAGTGGTTTCTTCGCCTGGAAATACGCAGTGGGCTGAGCTCCCGTTGCAGGTCCCCCGACATGGCCCCTCTCTACAAGCTTGATCGGTCGGGAAGCCTTTCACCAGTGTGCAGATTCCATACAATCCATGGGACGAGCAGGTTTCGCATGCGCCAGTGCATGCGGTGTCACAACAGACCCCAGAAGCGCAGTGTTCAGAGGAGCAATCGTTGTCGTCTTCGCAATTGTCCCCGAGCCCGCCTAGCACCGTGTTGCAGTGATCGCCTGGACAACTTTTCTCAGCCTCACCGTCGTTCAGGGCACCTGCGCAGTTGTCCCCGCAGACTTGATCACCTTTGCTACCGCCCAGGGACCTGGCGTTTCCTTTGCCGCCAGAAGCCGAGTGATTCTCGGCTCCGCCCATTGACTTAGCAGGCCGGAACACACGCTCTGAACCACATGCGAACACTCCGAGCAGCAGATACGACAACAAGCATATGAGAAGTGTCGAGCGATGCCGAAGAGGCCGTTGGTGTTCTGTCTCTCGGTGACCTGTCGGTCGGCAAGATGGAACTTGGCGAAAGGACATAGCTAGATCCCGGCGCGAAATGGCGGATTTTTGGGATCGTACGAAAGGGCAAAAGGCGCTTCGTCGCCCGCTCGTCTTACCGACGAGAGCGGTCGACTTCGCTTTTTCGCCTGTATTATGACGCTGAACCCCTCATTGCTTGTTGGTTCGCGTCCTTTTTGGGATGCGAACTAGCTAGGAGGCTATCACCAACGCCCTCCGGATGGGAGACAATGTGCGCAGAAACGCCACAAGTGGGGGTGACGCGCAGAGGGCGTTTGGTCGCGTTGTCGTCCAGGTGCCTTGGCCGTTGGGCCGACATCGGCCCCGCTTTCGAGGCCCCACTCGCGCGGACAGCAGCCCTTGCTCATCTCGGCAGAGACCATTCGGCGACGCCTTTCGGAGAAGAAGCTCAAGCCCTGGCTCGAGAAGATGTGGTGCATTCCGAAGGTCGATGCTGAGTACGTCGCGCGGATGGAAGACGTCCTTGAGCTCTACAGTGCAGAGCGCGAATCGAATAATCCCGTCATTTGCTTCGACGAGTCTCCATTGCAGCTGATTGACCAGACGCGTTTGCCCGTGCCAGCTGCTCCAGGCCTGCCCGCCCGCATCGATCACGAATATCGTCGGT
>CAYTRQ010000344.1:0-6352 GCA_964440025.1 uncultured Polyangiaceae bacterium
ACGCTGAACGCTTCCTTGCTTGTTTGGTTCGCGTCCTTTGTGGACGCGAACTAGACTAAAGCGCGTGAACCTCACCTTTCACAGCTTGGCGGATCGGCGTAGCTGGGCGCTCCATGTGGAGGTCGCTCGACGGCTCAGGAGCGATCCGAGCGTGCTTGCCCAAGCGAAACGCCGCGTGCAAGGCTGGCTAGAGCGCCCTCGGGAGCATCCCTACGCTCAGGACTGGATGCAGTTGCTGGAGGGTGATGAGGCCGAGCTCATTGCCGCACTCAAAAGCCCAGAGGCGCGCATGTGCACTCTTCGCCAAGCCAGTCCCTTTGCCGGGGCCCTCGACGCGAAGACGCGCTGGAAGGTCCTCAAGTCTCCGGAGCTCCGAGGTCGTGAAGCGAGCTGATCTGGAACATCTCATCCGCGCTGCGGCCACGATCGCCGACGACGACGAGCTGATTATCGTCGGTAGCCAGGCAGTGCTCGCCCAGTTTCCCAACGCACCCGAGGAGATGCTGCGTTCGAACGAGGCTGATATCTACCCCAAGAATCACCCTGAACGCTGGGAACTCATCGACGGTTCCATCGGTGAGCTCTCCACCTTTCATGACACGTTCGGCTACTACGCCCAGGGCGTACAGGACGGAGTCGCAACCCTGCCGCGCAACTGGCAATCGCGACTGGTGCCGATTTCCGGCCCGGGTACTCGCGGAGCTACCGGCTGGTGCCTGGAACTCCACGATCTCCTCATCTCCAAATATATCGCTAATCGCAGCAACGATCGTCGCTATTGCAGAGCAGCTGCCGAGGAGCGCCTCGCCGATCCCACCACCCTGTTGGCTCGGTTGGGACAGACCGAGCTCGCTGCCGAGGTGGCGGAACTGGTTCGGGGGCTCATTGAGCGAGACTACGTCGATCATGACTTCACTTCATGTCGCACGTGATCTGTAGGCGAGCGAGAAAGGCCACGAAGAAATGACCCCCGCCACCTTCCCCGCCTTCTTCGAAGCCCTGTGGGGATATCCGCCCTTCGATTGGCAAACGCGTCTGCTCGAACGCGTGCATGACAGCGGCTGGCCGTCCACCCTCGACCTTCCCACGGGTGCGGGCAAGACCGCGGCGCTCGACATAGCTCTGTTTGCTCTGGCACTCGATTCCACTTTACCGCCGGAGGAGCGACGGCAGTCGCGGCGCATCGTGCTCGTGATCGACCGGCGGGTCGTGGTGGATCAGGCGTTTCATCGTGCGACACGGATGGCCAAGAAACTGGACGAGGCGAAGGACGGCGTCCTGGCCGAGGTTGCCACGGCGTTGCGGTCGCTTTCAGGGAACGAGGAGGGACTGCCCGTGCTCCCAGCGATCCTCCGTGGGAGCATGCCGCGAGAGTCCGAGTGGGCGAAATCCCCCAGCCAGCCCGTCATCTTGGTTTCCACCGTGGACCAGGTGGGTTCACGCCTGCTCTTCCGGGGATACGGCGTCTCCGATCGAATGAGGCCCGTACACGCCGGGCTGTTGGGCCGCGACACGCTACTGTTGCTCGACGAGGTCCATCTGGCGCGCCCCTTCGAAGAGACGCTGGCAGCGATCACCCGCTGGCACCATCAGGGCCCGGACAGGAGCGCTCGACTGCCGGCCCCGCTCGTCTTCGTGCGCATGTCGGCGACGGTAGCGGACCCTTCTGAGGAGCCGTTTGGCCTGCCCGAAGAGGATCGCAACAACTCGGAATCGAAAGTGCCGCCTTCGCTGAACAGCGCCGCCGTCAGGATGAAGGAGCCAGTGTCTGTAATCACCTCCGTCGGCACTGCATGTTTTGCTCGTTGCGTCTCCGAACCGATCAAGAGGGCATCGTAGAAGGTTTCTGTCACGTCGATGTAGCAACTTGGTCCGCGTTCCATCGGCGCCGGCCCGCTTGCTCCCTTTCGATCGTTGTTCCCAACACTTCCTCCGCGTCGTAGTGCACTTGATCTTTAGGGCTCTCCCTCCACCAAAGCAGTGTGCGCTCGGGGTCGGACGCGTCCGTCACGCGCATCGATTCTCGCACGTAGGCTCCGCAGAAGGAACAAATCTCCTCCATTTCTCGGCGATGCGGGGCAAGCACGCACGTCTCGCGGGGGGCAGCAGCGCCGTCCACCGTCCACAGAGCCTCAGGGTATCGCGAATTTCCCGTTGCTGTCCGCATAGAAGACAGTCGTATGGCCCGTCTTTCTGTTGTGGCAGAGCAAGTCCTCACGGGAGTCGGTACCGAAGCGGCCGATATAAGCATCCGAGGACTCCATCGTGCAGAATGCCACATCGTAGAACGAACTGGAACTCGCAAGGCCTTTGCCCTCTCTCCAATTCACATCAGCATCAGCCCGCGTGACCGAGACCGAACCGATCGCCTTGTTGTGGCACAGCACGTCACTGAGCCCATCACCGGTCACGTCGCCCACGAGCAGCGTTCGATTGGAGCCCCAGCAAAAGCTGTCACCGTAGTCGTCGCTGTCAAAGTTCGTGCCCTTCAAGTCTCCGTGACTGAAGGCAAAGTCGATGCGCATTCTCCCGTCACCCACGTGGTGGCACAGTGCATCAGCCGAATCGTCGTCGTCGAAGTAGCCCACGTACAGGCTCTCCTTTGAGCCCGTGCACCAGCTATTCGAGCTGGACCATTCGAACCCATGAAAGCGCCCAGCGGGGCTCGCGTAATCGATTTTGCGCTCCCCCGAGTCGCTGTCGTGGCACAAAAGATCATCCCGCCCGTTCGCGTTGAAGTCCCCGGCGTAGGCGCGAACGTGGTCCCCCTTGCAGTCCCAACTCCAGACTCCAGAGCTGGGCCAATCCTTCCCATCGAGATGGCCCTCGGAATCCGCGTGGTCGATGGTCAAGGTGCCTTCCGCTCTGTTGTGACACGCGACATCCGAATGATTGTCGCCGTCGAAATCTCCAACGACAAGGTGGCGATCGCCACCGTGGCAAAACTGACTGGAACCGCCATGCCAATTGGTGCCATGGAACTCGCCCTTACTATTATCATAGTCGATCCAACGACGGCCCGTCGCATTGTAGCCGCTCTTTCGGCTGTGGCAGAGCAAATCGGTCCGCCCGTTCCCATTGAAGTCACCCAGGTGGACCTGTCGTCCGCCGTTGATGCACCAACTCTCATTGTTCCTGAAATCACCCCGTACTCCGTAAAGAAGCTGCAACTTCTTGAGATCCATGCTGGAAGGGAGGTTGGTTTCTTCGGAGTACACGAGCGTCACCCCCGACTCTTCCCGAAAACAACGGCTGGACTTGGGGCTCGTGTCATTTGCGTCGCTGTACAGGTAGTACTGCATGACCGACTGGACATCGTAGTCGAGGATGAAGTGGTCGTCCGGCAGAATGCGAAGTTCGTCCGGGTCGCAGCCCGACAGGTCCAGATAGTCCTCTCGATCTTGACGAAACTGCTCGTGTTCGAACCCAAAGGCATGTCCTAGCTCATGGCCCATGCGCCACATGAAATTGTTCTTCGACTTCAACAACCAAACGTCAAACACACAGTTTTCTCCTGAATCGAAGTCACAGTCGCGCGCGCGACAATCCTCGGAATACATGTCGCAATCGGATTTCGTCGCTTCACTTCTGAGATCCTTGAAGCCTCGCTTCATGCGAGTCGCATTGTCATCACTCGCAATGAGATTGATCCAGTACTTGTACTTGTCGCAGTTTTCCTCTTCGCAGTCGATCAAGCGAAGGGTATCAGCCGCATCCCACCCGGGGCAGGGATTGGAGCTGGAACACGCTCCCTGACTCGTTGAACCAAAAAGGGCGGCACGCACTCGCTCTTTTCGATCGCTACAGAAACCTCGGTGAAACTTGATGGGGACGATGCCGTCGGGCCAACGTCGCTTCATCATTTCAGCCGACACAATCTTCGACTCCGAGGCCGCCTGCTCCACCGTACGCGCATCGCTCTGGGAATCGTCCGTTGCATCCAGGACGCAGCCGGAAAGCGGAGCCCCACTCACCAAAAAGGCAGCCGTCCATTGGGCAGGAGGCCACTTTCCCACGCGCACCGTCTCGATGGCGGCGGTGCGCCTGACTCGGACGAAGTTTCGTGCCGCTCCGAACACCTCCTTGCCACGCCTCAATGGATTCTTCGCTGTTTGCTTCATGGGTCCTCTCCGTCTTTCCTTCTCGACTCTCCAACACGGGGCACAGACGCACCGAGCCAGCTCGCCTGCGCTTCACCATGCCCGTATCGCTCGATTCATGGGTTGATGCGCAGATGGATAGCCCCCTTCCAGTCAACCGGCGATTTCAGGCGATTTCATCGACGTGCTACCGCCCACGTCTTTGACAGCATCCGAGCTTTTTCTTGGGCGGAACGTCAGGGCACCTCGGCACGGACGGCCACCATCAAGGCGATTTTATGACGTGGGCGAGGAGCTTTCGCACACCTCGTCCATCCACCGAAGGTACTTGCTCAAGCCTCCCACGACGGGACCTTCCAGGATTTCGGGGTGTCGTAGTCGTGGTGAGTCAAAATCGTCTGTTCGACCTCCGCGTACTGGCGCGCTGGCGTCTTGATGAACAGCAGATGCTCCGTCTCACGACACAGCTCCCCATGCCAAGTAAAGTGCATCTCACCGATTCATCATGAGTCAGTGAGGGGGCCGGGGGGCTTCTGGCCGACCGGTAGTTCTCGTCGAGTCTCCCGAGCGAGCGGCGCGAGACGAGGTGGCTTCAGGTGCCGGCGCGAACCATCGACTGGACCCAGCCCGGCCCCATCGCCGACGATCCGGCACGCCGCTTCGATACTGGCAAGGGCACTCGGGGCAGCAACATGAACGGAACGTCCGTCCTACTGACGCTCGAGCCGCCCAACTACGAGCCCCGGGTCATGATCATGGGAGGCTCGAATGCGGCCGTGCGGACGTCCGTCCAGCAGATCGACCTTTCGGTGGCCAACCCGGCCTGGGTCGATCTGGCCGACATGAGTCACGAGCGCGTCAACTGCACGTCGGTCCTCCTGCCCGATGGCCGAGTGCTCGTTGTTGGGGGGATCTTTGGAGTTGCCACGGGGGGGCCCGTGGAAACCTTCGATCCCCAAAACCCTGGCGACGGTTGGGTCCTGGGCCCCGAGTCGGCCTACCCGCGGCTCTACCACTCTTCGATGATTCTTCTTCCGGACGGCAGCGTGCTCATCGGTGGAGACGACGATGGAGTCGATCCCTGTGAGCGCTACTTTCCCGAATACTACGACCTGCCCCGACCGTCGATCGTGGGGGCACCAGCCACCATCAACTTCGGGACCGACTTCACCGTGCAGGTGGGGGCGGGAGGCGCGATTGCCGAAGCGGTACTCATGCGGCCCGGCGCCGTGACCCACGGGTTCGACATGTCCCAGCGGCGGATCGCCCTCGAGTTCACCGCCGGGCCCGGCCCCAACGACCTCACGGTCACCTCACCCCCTCACGGAAACGTCGCACCGCCTGGGTACTACCTACTTTTTCTGCTGGACGGCGACCGGCTGCCCTCCGAGGGCCACTGGGTGCGTCTGACGACGTGACGCTGGGCGACACGTGGGGTGTCGCCGGTTTCTCCCCGACTCGACACCCCACCAGCCGCGAGCGCTCGGCTCTGGTCATCCTGGCAGTCGCGGGAGGATGCTCCGCGCGCAGAGGCAGGGCACGAGGCGCCTCCTCCGCGCGCGAGCGGCTTCACCGTGACTCGTGTGGCCGACAGCGATCGGCGATGAGTGATTTATGGACTGAAATTTTTCATGGATGGAACGTGGAAAGCCTCCTCTGCCTTTTGCGTCTGCTGTTTGTTGACCTCCCCGCACTCGAGATCGTGTTGATGAGGAGCGGCGGTGATCGAGATCGAGCGAAACAGACAACTAGCTCGTCGTCCGCAGCGGGGCCTTCAAGAGTTCTGCCTGGAGACTTTGCAGAATCTGCGGCACTCGACTGCGCTCGAAATGTGAGAGCCCCAAAAAAACGCAAGCCACGTCGACCTCCTCGGGTGGAAAACATCGAATGTTGTGATTGAAGGCGCCTGCTAGTTTCATCACCGCTCGCACGACAAGGCTCGGTGTGAGCACCGACATAGGTATGGGACGGCGAAAGTTCTGTCGAACCATGATCTCCAAGTTCTTGCGTTGCCTGGCATTAGGAGACCCCCCTTGAGAATGAACGAGGACGCGCAAGTTTTCCACACCCACGTTCTCCCGTGAGTCGTTGACATAGCGCTCCCACTCCAGGTTCGTCGGCTGCAAGTGATTGTGCACAACGACTTGAATTCGCCCCTCGGTCCGCCAGTGCATATTCCGCTCCATTGGCGTCGATCACTTCCCTAGTGCTGCGACCACATAAAAGTGGTCGGTAGGGAGACCACTTTTCTC
>CAYTRQ010000345.1:0-6345 GCA_964440025.1 uncultured Polyangiaceae bacterium
CACTTCTGGGAGGGCTTCGAAACCGCTCGAAACGTGAGTTGCCGAGGCACTAGTCCTTGTTCGCGTCCACAAGTGGACGCGAACCAACAAGCAACAAACTATTCGTCGGCTAGAAGTGCCCGTAAAAAGCGGAGTCGACCGCCCTCGCCCCGAAAGGGGCGGGCGACGAGGGCTTTTTCAGACGCGAACTACTCCTAGAGATGGACTTCGCCGTCCTGGAGCTCCGGAGAGAGCAAAAGCTGTTCGGCCTCCTTCGACATACGAAGGGGCAGATGGTCATTGCCCACGCACGCCAAAAGAGTCGAACCAACCGCGATCTCCTGCTCCCCATTTTCTTCCGGACGGAGCACTCGGTAGTCGAAACCCACTTTAACTCGGGTGAGTGTCGAGAGCCGGGTCTCGATGGTGAGCAGGTCATCGAGGAACGCCGGCTTTCTGTACCGCGACTCCACCGCAATCACCGGCAGATGAAGGCCCATATTCACCCATGTGACGTAGTTGAGGCCGCGGCGGCGGAGATATTCGATCCTGGCTAGCTCAAAGTACTTGATGTAATTCGAATGATGCACGACGCCCATCATGTCGGTGTCACAGAACCGCACGCGGACGACGGACCGGGTTACACAATGCGCGGGCAGAGTCTTTTTAGGCGCAGGCAGGGTCTTTTCTGGGGTTCCGTGCATGAAACAAAAGGACGCTAGGGGCGCGAAGATAGAGGCAGATCCCTCAGCCAAGCAAGAGGACGATTCTCCCTTTCCACGCGCAGCCCCCCGCTACCGAGTCAGAAGCGAACGAGCGACCTGGATACCAATCCAAGCCATGGAAATTCCAGCAATATTTTGCAAAAGCAGGTAGCCTAGGGCTGCGCTTCCCCCTCTCGTCTGAAAAAGCTGAATCCCGTCGAAGGCGTAAGCTGAAAACGTCGTCAAAGCCCCCAGGAATCCGGTCAGAAGAAGAAGGCGCCAAGATTCGTCGATCCAATCGCCGTGCAACGCGAGCTGAAAGACAAGGCCAAAAAGGAAGCAACCAACCGCATTGGCAAGCAGGGTAGCCAGCCAAGGATAACCTGGAAGAAGACGCTCCACGGAAACTCCGACGAGATATCGACACACGGCTCCCAGAGCGCCAAAGAATCCGAGCGCGAGGAGACGAACTGGCCAGTTCACACAGCCACCATTATCACAATCTGGCCGATTTCCTTGCCTGACGCCCTTGCTCGAGGAAAAGATTGACGGCTCCCCCATCCTGGAAAAGATGGTCCGCCCCTCTCCCCAAGGCGCCCCTCGATGCCAAGAAGGAAACCGCCCCATTGGCGTCTGCCCGAGCTTTGGGCTCCAGCTCAGGTCGTTCCATGGGGCCGATCGACGCCAATTTTCTCCTGCGACCACAACCCATTGACAGCCCAGGATGGACTCCCCACAAGCAACGAAGGTGCCGCGCACGACATGACGAAAGAACTGCGCGCTCACCCTGCCCCACCGGAGCAAGAGCTCCAGCCAGCAGCGAGATCGGCCCGACTGAATGAACGAGTCTCAACATACGCGAAGTTCCGGAATTCTTTTACACCCCACGAGCCTTCCCGGACCGTTTGGTCTCGGAGATATCGGCCCAGAAGCTCGGCACTTCGTCGACTTTCTTCAGGCGGCCGGGCAGTCGTTTTGGCAGATGTTGCCGGTTCATCCCATCGGCGCGGGAAACTCTCCCTACGACAGCGCCAGCGCTTTCGCCGGAGCGACCCATCTCATCAGCCTCGAAGACCTCGTGTCTGACGGTTGGCTCGATGCTGAAAGCTTAGCCAATCTTCCTCGTCCCACAGACCTGGCAGTCGCGGATTTCGATTACACGAGGCGAGTTCGACCGAGCCTTTGGCGCCGAAGCTTCGCCCATTTTCTCGAGTACGCGAAAAGCGAGCACAAAGAAGAGTTCGAAAGGTTCTTGGAACAAGCCAACGCCTGGATCTGGGATTGGGGACTCTTCTGCGCGCTCAAAAACGCATCGCAGCAAGCTTCTTGGACCGATTGGCCCGAGGGACTGAGAGCCCGACATCACGATGCACTTCAACGCGCGCACGAAGTTCATCGTGAAGAAGTCCGGCTTGAAACATATCGCCAATTTGCCTTTCACCATCAATGGAGCGCGCTCAAGTCCTATGCGGAAGCACGAAACGTGCAGCTCATAGGAGATATCCCCATGTTTGTTGCTCACGACTCGGCGGACGTGTGGGCGAACCAACACATGTTTTTTCTCGATGAGAACGGAAGGCGGACCGTTCAAGCCGGCGTCCCTCCCGACTACTTCAGCGAAGAGGGACAGCTATGGGGAAATCCACTGTATCGATGGGATGTCATGCAGCGCGATGGTTACGCTTGGTGGATCGATCGCCTCCGTCGCGAGCTCAACAAGTTCGACGCGGTACGACTCGATCATTTTATCGCCTTCCATCGTTACTGGGAGGTGCCGATGGGGGCCTCAACGGCTCGTGAAGGGCGCTACGTCGAGGTTCCTGGACGGGATTTCCTCACGCAAGTCAGAGAGTCGTTGGGCCGCCTTCCTCTGATCGCCGAAGACTTGGGGATCGTGACCGAGCAGGTCGAACAGCTTCGAGACTCGATGGATCTCCCTGGAATGAAGGTTCTGCAGTTCGGGTTCTCCAAGGGCGCGGAAAGCTACCTCCCTCATCGTCATCCTCGGCTCTGCGTCGCCTACACCGGCACCCACGACAACAACACGACCCGCGGCTGGTACGAAAGCCTCCTGCTCGACGCAGTAGAAGATCCGGAACCTAACCTGAGTGACCAACAGATGGCGGCCCGGGCCCGGGAGCAACTCGACCGCATTCGCGCCTACACAGGAGTCTCCCGAGCTGGAGAAGCGGCCCTGGGAATGCTTCGGACGCTACTCACCTCACCAGCCATGATTGCTATCTTTCCCATCCAAGACGCCCTCGATGAAGGCGAGGAGGCACGCATGAACGTCCCCGGCACCGCCAATGGAAACTGGAACTACCGGATCCCTCCCGGTGCACTGACGGTCCAATTGGCTGCGCAACTCGCCGAGCTCGTCGAGGTGACGGAGAGAAAACCGACAACGACGGGGCCCTGAGCCCCTCTCAGCTACTCTCGAGAGGACCAAAAGCTCGGAGACAGGACGGGCGCGGGATGCGATGAAGCTCCCGCATTGCCAGCGAAATCAAAGCGACGCGAAAATCGGAGTGGCCGTGGGCCCAAGCTTCGAGTTCGTCTCGACGCGCACCGTCCCGAAACGACAGCTACTCGAACGTCGGAGTGGCCGTGGGTGCCGGAGGACGGTACGTGGCAAGGATCGCAATCTCATAGTAGCGAAACTTCGGGTCGAGCTTCTCCCACTCAGGCGCCGGGAGCGCTTGTTTGACACACTTGCTAGCCCGCCTGGCCTGGGGACCTTTCCATTCCCCACTGGCTCCAGGAAAAACGTGCAGTGTCTTCTTCCGGAAGTCGACCTTCAGCACGTAGTTGACGCTCCCCCCCTCACCGGTCGTTGGAGCACAATCGAGAGTCTCCTCGATCGCTCCCGCCAACGATTCCTCGATCGGCTTGAGCTGATCACAGAGCCGGCCTCGTTGCCCCCGCGCCGCAGGCGAGCTGGCACAACGAACGCGCACGGGATCTCCCAAAGACAACCGTCCGTCCTTTTCGTCTTTATGCTGGAAAGCGGGAACACTCGGCTGGAAACCGTCTGGGACCTCGGACTTCTGCGCTTGCTGCTCCTTGTCCGGAGAAGCAGGCGGTCGGCGTAGCAGGTACAAAGGCACTGCCAGTAAAACGAGTGCGCCGAGGATCGCCAGCACGACCTGGGCCCGGATAGGCCGGTCGATGCTCGACGAAGAACGCACCCCCAACCGGCGAATGCTGGGCTCGCTAGGAGCCGAAGTATACGACGGTCGCGGCGGGCCGGGCATAAAAACAACACCTCCTCACGAGTCAGAAGTCGAGCAAGAGCTCCACGGGTTGGTCTGGGTCCGCCCTGACGACGGACGCCATGAGTTCCAAGGACTCAGGCATCAATCCCTGTACTTGGGCAACAACCTGTTCCACGACATGCCTGGCCTCGTCGATGCTAGGGCCCAACATTCCAATCGCAAATTTGAGGTGGGCCGCTCGTCCCGCAACTGCGGGAACCATGGAAATCATCATCATTTCCGTCAACTCGAGCACCCGCTGGGCCACTCGGCGCAAAGCCAGCATCTCGAGAATCGTTGGGCGGTCATCGCTCTGACGACTCGGTCCCCGAATGTGGTAACGGGCAAGACAGAGATTCGTCCCCGTCCATCGCGCAAAGGAGACCTCGTCACCGAGATAGCGAAGAAGCTGTTCGCGATGCAACAGATCCGTCAACCCGTCATGGCGCGCCAAATGAGCCTTGGCTCGGTCGTGTTGGGGACTGCCCTCGGCAAAACTCACCAGCTTGACCCGGCACTCCCCCAACTGAGCTTCGGCCCCGTGCAGGAGACTCAGTCGTTTCTTGCGATCGTAGGAATGGTCGGCATAAGTACCGTTGGTACTGCCCAAGTCCTCGACAAGCCAAGTTCCAGCCTGCCAGCGAGCCACAGCGTGGGCCCCGCTCACGGTAGCTTCCGGCAGGACAACGTCCTGATCCGTGCGACGCCCCAGAGACATCGTCGGCCTTGTTAGCGGGTAGAGACGACCTGGAGCATCGGTGGCGTTCGTACAATAGGTAACAAGAAGAGCTTGCGCCCCCGGGTGAAAGCTCTCTACGTGCGACCGGCCCAAGGGAGTCCCCGGCGCGATGCGCTCGCGGGGGATCTGCATCTGACTCGTCGTCAGCTGCACGGGGTTGAAAAAGCGCATCCGCTTGGCCGGGGGTCGCATCTCCGGATCTTCCGAGAGACAGCGAAATACCTGTTTGATTTCGTCAACGGAGAGCGACGCCGGCACGTCGAACATGATCTGGGACCTCATGGGCTTGAGCCGAGGCTTGTAGCCCGGTTCCGGAACTCGGCAGGTCCACATTTCCCAAAGAGTCAATCCCAAGGCGTAGAGGTCGTCTTCAGGACTCGCCCCCCCCGAGCGGAGACGCTCTGGAGACATATAATTTGGAGTCCCGCCATCCGGCGGTGCTCCGGGACGCCGAGGTCCCAAACGAGCTCGCTCTTGGGCAAAACCGAAATCGAGAATGATCGCTCGGTCCCGCGTCACCATGACATTGCCGGGCTTCAGATCTCCATGCACGAGTCCTTGTGCATGGATCGCAGCAAGCCCTGCGCAGGCCTCGCTCGCGATCTTTCGAAAATCGTCGGCACTGTAGCCCCCTTGTGCCTTGCGCCGCCTGATGTGCGTATGAAGCGTCTGCCCGTTAATGTGCTCCATGATCATGATGGGGCCCCAAGCGCTGGGAGCTAGATCGTGAACACGGCAAACGTTGGGGTGACTGACGGACCGAGCCAAGAGGAGTTCTTGCCGCAATGCTTCGTCGTCACCGGGCATGCGTGACTCCTCCCGCACGACCTTGAGGGCGACGGGCTCTTGAGTACTTCGGTCATAGGCAAGAAACACCTCACCCATGCCCCCCTTACCTAGGCTCTGCCGGATTTCGTACCGGTCGTTAACCAGAGATCCGGATCCGAGTGGCGGTGGTGTCTTCCCCTGATGCATGGCCTCGCGCGACCGGAGGCACTCCTCCGGCCGGAACAATTCGAGGCTTACGGATTTCGGGCAGATTCGCAACGACAGGTGCCGATAAACTCAGAACCTGACTCCGCGTGGACCAAGCTCAGGGGTCTTTTGCCGCTCCGCCGGCTCTTGCCCTTCTGCGCCGCGAACCCCCTCCGCCGCAGCGAAAAGGGAGCCCGGGAAAAGGGGCGGAGAGGACTGGACTCGCGCCGATAACCTGCCACATTAGAAGGTAGGCAGTTTTTTCTTTCGCTTCGGTTCTGAAACACCGCGTGCGGAAGGAAATACGCCCATCAAGAGTGGAGTCGCCATTTGCAGAGAATTTCGAGCAGCCAAAAACCCTCCTTCCAGCCTGCGAACTGCCCACGCAGTTCCGCTCTGAACGCCCCGCATGCTCGAGTCTGCGGCCTGCTTGTCTGCCTCTCGGCTGCCCTCCTCTTCTCTGCTTGTGCCAGCAAGCAGGCTCCTCCATCGAAGGCGCCGAGCAAGCAAGCTCATCAGCTCGAGTCCCAGCCGGACGACGAGGAGCCTTACCACGTCGCGCCGCCCCCTGCGTATGGGAACAAGGTCGTTTTCCTTGGAAAAGCGTCTCGCGCTGCGCCCGCTGCCATTCGGCACAACGACTAGTGCCTCGGCAACTCACGTTTCGAGCGGTTTCGAAGCACTCCCAGAAGTG
>CAYTRQ010000346.1:0-6342 GCA_964440025.1 uncultured Polyangiaceae bacterium
CTTCAGCACGTCCCGCAAAAGCAGCGCCGTGAATTCTGGTTCCTGCCCGGAAAAGGTGGGCGAGCGCCTCGTGAAATGCCGATGGCATACCTTTGCATCGGCCCCGGACGTCGCCAGTTGTTTTTTCTTTTTGGATGCACCGTCGAATTTTTGCCTTGGGGACCTCCGAGGGCCAGGGGAGGCGTACCGGTTCTTCGGGGCGGCCTGCCGCATGCCTACAGCTCATGAAAAATAAAGAAACGGCGTACGCTGACGAATTCCTCCTTCTGGGGCCAGGGCATGTGCTGAAGGACCTGAGCGAGCGTTGGTGCCGGTTGGTTGTCGATCAGCGCCTCGCAGCTGAGTGCTTTGCCCTCAGCGCCGGCATAGAAGATCCGGCCCCAGTGCAGGGCGTCGTCCGTTGGCAAAGGGACATGAACGATCGTGTTTTTTACGGCCTCCCAAAGGGCAGGTAGAAGTTGTTCGGCGTGGTCGTCGAAGTTTCGCGTGCCGTAGTCGCCGATGATTGCGCGCCATGGCTTTTCCTTGATGGTCCATTCCTCCACCGTGACCGGCATGTCCGGCACGCCAAAAAACGTATGGAGCAACACATGAAGGGAATTGGTGGAAAAGTTTTCTAGCGCATTGACGGCCGCGCTTTCTACTGAAGTGCCCACGCCGGCAAAGGATTCGATGAGCTCCCGTTTCCCGGCAAGTGGAATGTAGACGTCCATCTGCACGATGCCCTGGCGCTCGAACAGGCTATCATCTACTCCGCATCCCATGTACACTTGATCATTGGCCAATAACCATTCACGTCCAGTTTCTTTGACCGGTATGTCGTGGGCTTCTAGTAGCTGTTTCAAAAAGTGATTGAAGTTTTTCATTGAATTGACCCCTTCCATTAAACCTGCCGTAGCCGTGGCTCATCAAGGGTCCTGCCCTTGCATCACGAACATGGCTTTGAAGCCGACGTTTTCTCCCTCGAGAGCACCGGTTGCCCGGGCAAGAAAGCCCCCGTCACAGGTCTTTACTCCGGAGAGGGAATCGCTGCTGTGGAATAAGCGACGAAGTCCTCGCCAGCTTGGGCCACTGCCTCGGTCTCGAACGCCCAAGTCTCTCCGGGAGGGATTTCGAGCGTGCCGGTGGCCAATGCCCGGGCCAACGGCCGTCCGGCGTGATTCACGGGGAAGATGGTCACCTGGGGCTCGCTGATTGTGACATCGAGCTCGTTGACGAAGATCCCCTCATACGTGGTGTGCGAGTTGGCCCTGATGCTTTCGACCTGCCTGAGTGTGAAGGCATCGACGGCAACGACATCGATATTGAAATGGGGGCATCGGTAGACGAGATAGGCAAGGTCTTCGAGGACCAAGTCGGAAGGCCAGTCGGTCAACGCCGCCATACCCAGTCCTCCAGGAGCTACGCAGCCCAAGAGTTGATTGGGATCGTCGGCCAGTCGGTAAATTCCTTGGGTGAGGAGTCCCGCGGTGGAAGAGGCCAAGAATTCCTCGGCGCTATCATAGAACTCTATCGAAATGCCCACGCTGCAGGCAGCATGGTCCCCAGTGTTGCGCACGGCGACGTAGGCTTCCAAGCCGCCCGAGCCCTCGCGCAGTGTGTAAGCAGTCAAGGTCAGTCCAGGTCCCTCGCCGGACGATCGAGCGACCGTGAGGTTGCTCGGGAAGAAGGCTGCGTCTGAGCCCCCTCCTCCCATGCCGCCCATGCCATCTCCTCCCCCGCTCCCAGGTGTCTTTGTCGTCCCTCCGGTGCCTCCGGAGCCGAGGGCGCCCCCGCTTGGTGTGGCGCCCGCTTGGTGGGGAGCTCCGCCGCTCGAGCCTCCGGCGCTGGAGCTTCCGCCGTTCGACGATTGGTCGCTCTCTGTTCCGCCGCTTGAGCGATTCTCGGTTTCGGCTCCGGTGTCTGCCTCACCTGGAGAGCAGGCGAGAGCAAGGACGAAGGCCCAGGCGAGCGATACTGGAAGGAAGTGCGAAGGCATAGAAGTAGAAGCGATGGTCAATGCGCATGACAGAAAACGGCTGAGTCTCTTGAGAGCTTGAGAGGATGCCCTAGAACAAAAAGCACTCCATCAAGCTTACAAGAACGCTAACCCTTCACTGCCGGAAAGGCGAGCGCTTGGATCGATTTCGTCTTGTTCAACCCTTTCCACCGCCGCTGGCTTTCCACGAGGGGCGTGCCTCCTGTCCAAGGAGGAACGTGCGAAAGAAGAGGTACAGCGAGGGCGGTTTGTGAGCTCATGGAAGCGCTGTTTTGTCTGCCTCGGGAGGCCAGCGTCGAGGCAATGTGACACAGGCTGAGAAGACGCGGTTCCAGAAAGATCCGCTCTCCCCAAATGGAGAAACGGGGAAGCATTCCGTTGGCAACCATGTCTTTGAGCCACGCTGGAGGCGAGCGTTGGAGTTGGCGTCTCGCGCTGTTCGCCGATTTGGCGGGCAAAGTCCACTTCTGTTGATCTTGTCCACTCCGGCTGTGTTCGGAGACCACCATTTCTTACTTTGTCTGGTTTTTCATGAACCCACCCCGGTCCTTCGGTGCACTCCTCTAATATGCGGACGCTACTGCAGGTCTCCTATGTTAGGATATCGATTCTCACCACTCTATTTTTCGGATTCCTCTCTGGGTGTTCGGTTTCAGCCCCGCCAAACGGAAACGGGGGTACGAATAACGTTGGGACCGGCGCAGCTCCCAACGGCACGGGTGCCTCTTCCGGAAACGGCGCTTCCTCGGGCGACGGGGCTTCCTCCGGAGTCGGAGGAAGCAGCGGAGGCGCCGAAGGGGGCACGGGCGCTGGTCCCGGCACTTGCGAGCCGGGAGTCCCGACCACCTCGCAGATCCCTCGCCTGAAGAACAGCGAGTACGACAACGTGGTGCGCGATCTCCTGGGGGTGACCGGGTTGGAGTCGGAAGGTGGCGAACCGCCTTCTTCGCTGCTCAATACGGACTCCACCGGGGCGATGAATTCCTATATGTGGGACGCGTACCTGAATGCTGCGGAAGCGATCGCCGCGCAGGTGATGGCTGGGGAAAATCGCAGCAACTTCATCAGCTGCGATCCCGCTGAGACGGGTTGTCTCACCGAGACGATCGAGACCTTCGGTCGCAAAGCGTTCCGCCGCCCGCTCACGGATGAAGAAGTGGCTCGCTTCGAGAATTTGGGAAACACGGATCCGCCAGGGACCCCGGAGGAAGTGGCAGAGACGACGCTGATCGCCTTTCTCGTGTCTCCGTCGTTCCTTCAGGTCAATGAGCTGAACGAGGAGATGGAGGGCTCCTACTACAAGCTCTCCAATCATGAGGTGGCCACCCGGCTTTCTCTGATGATTTGGGGGAGCATTCCCGATGATACTCTGAATGCGGCGGCGGACGCCGGCGAGCTCCAGACCAAGGAGCAGATTTTGGCTCAGGCGGAACGCATGATTGCGGAAAGGGACAAGGCCGGGGAGCGCTTGGCCGAATTCCACATGCACTACGTGGGGGTAGACGGCGGCAATTCCCGCTGGTTCCAGACCATCCAGGATTCGGAAAAATTTCCGCTCTATTCCGAGGAGGCACTGCCGGCCATGAAAGCCGAGCTTCAGGCCTTCTTCGAGGACGTCGCCTACACAGGCACTTTCGAAGATTTGTTCCTGAGCAACGTCGGTTACGTCAATGAAGATACGGCAGCGCTCTACGGCCTCGATCCAGCGAACTTCGGACCCGAGGTGGAGCGAGTGGAGCTGGACGCCGAGCGGCGCCCTGGTTTCTTGACTCGCCTGGCATTTTTGAGCTCGTACTCGCATTCAGGGAACACCAGCCCCATCCTCCGAGGTGCTTTCCTCACCAAGAACATCATCGGTAGTGACCAGGAGCTCATTCCCGATGAGGACGCGCTGAAAGCAACCGTTGAAGGGGAGTACGAGACCGAGCGCGCGTACGTGACCGCACTCACTGACAAGCCGGCCTGCAAAGGATGTCATCATGTCTATATCAACCCGCCTGGTTTCGTCCTCGAAAATTACGATGCCGTGGGCAGTTGGCAGACGACCGATCCCCGCGGAGGCGAGATCGACGCGACCGCAGAAGTTCGCTTTGCAGATGGGGCGAAGGAAATTACCTCCGCACGGCAAATGATGGAGGAGATCGCTGGGGGCGACTTCGCGCGGCGGAATTACGTCCAGGGGATGGTGGCCGCCGCGACGGGCCGCTTTCCGAACGCCAACGATGCCTGTCTCGTCGATGAATTGGACTTGAAGCTAACGGAAGATGGCTATTCGATTCTCGACCTCGTCGCCGACATTACTCAAGCAGATTCCTTCCGTCTGCGAAATCGTGCTGCAAACTGAGAGGGAACCCAGATCATGAAAAACTATCATCTCAATCGTAGACTCTTTCTCCGCGGCCTCGGTGGAGCAGCCGTGGCCGCCCCGTTTTTGAGCTCCATTGCCGAGCGTGCCGCGAAGGCGCAAGGGATGCAGATGGCGCCGCCCAAGCGGTTGATCGTCATGTTTACCCACTACGGCTGTCTGACGAACCGCTGGTTCCCAACGAAGTCGCATGGGGAGCTCACGGCGTCCGATTTAGAAGAAACGAATCTGGCGCCGCTTGCGGAATTTGCCCCGAAGATCCTGATGCCTCGAGGGATCCGCGCCATGAACCAGTGGCATGCCAGCAACAATTCGGCGTCGAGCGCCGTGGGGCAGGGGAATGATCCCCATACCCAGGTGGTGGGGTCGTACTTCACCTGCCATCCTGTGGCTCCGAATACGGACAATCCCTTCGACCTCCAGAATCAGGAAGCGAAGTTCAACGCGACGCCTGTTGCTCGCTCCCTCGACCATGTGTGCGCCGAGCAGCTGAGCCCCGACGGGACCCCACTGTTCATGCGCGTGAAAAATTCGCAGGACAACGCTCAATCGGCGATCTCCTATTCCGGTCCTGGAGAGCAATTCCCTGGGATCGGCGATCCCGCCCAGGTTTACTCATCTCTCACGAATCTTTTCCAGTCCAGTGAGCCAACGCCGGACGACTATCAAGCCGTGCGCCGGCAGAGCGTCATCGATGTGGTGAAGGACGATCTGGATACCTTGAAGAGCTACGACATGAGCCAGGCGGACCGACAAAAGCTCGAAGCCTGGATGGAATTGCTCGACTCTACGGGCAAGGCTCTTACGCAACAGTGCAACCCGGAGGCGGCGTCCATGCTGGGGCTTGCGGATATACCGTCACGGAGCGGTGGTTTGGGGGGCGACCCGGTTGCCGACATGGCGACGGACAGCATGGATTGGGCGGATATCTTTTCCGCCCTGGCGACGCTGTCGGCCCTTTGCGATGCCAACCGCGTGATCTTCGTCAAATATCCGGGGAGCCACACGTTCCGGGGACTGACGACGGAAGCGGGAAATGCCATCGATCTCGACAACCACGGGGCCTCGCACCGGATCGGCGATCCCGGCATGGGGGGCGACTGTGTCGGGGGTGTGATGGATATGCTCAACACCATCGACCAGTTCTATGTGCGTAAGTTCGCGAACCTCGTGGGAATGCTGGATAGCGTCCCGGAAGGCGATGGGAAGTTGCTCGACAACACCGCCACCGTCTGGTTCCAGGAGATGTCGGACGGCAATGCGCACAACTTGAACAATCTGCCCATCATCCAGGCTGGCGGATGCGGCGGCTACTTCAAGACCGGTCATATCGTCAACGTGGAGAGCGGGGCAGCCGATCTTAGCGTTGGCAACAGCGACAAGTACTGCAACGGTGACAATAGTATTCCCACCGGTGATGTCGACGGGACGGGAACGCCAGAGGGCATTGGTACGGCACCGATCAACAAGTACTTCTGCAACCTGATGAACGCTATCGGTGTTAAGGGGAATGACGACGGGTTTCCGGATCCAAATGGTTCGGGGCCGGTGAGTAAGTTTGGAATGTTTGACGATACGTCGCTCTTCTTTGGCGGTCCCTACGAGAACTCAGATTCCGACGGACAGCTCAGGGAACCCGAAATCAAGGATCCCGGCGAGTTCGAAGATCTGAAGAGCTAAGCCGGTCGGCTTGCCGCATCAGCTCAGGGGAGCGGACTGAGAACGCCCCTTCCGAAAGGAAGGGGCGTTCGTTTGTTGAAGATTTTGTTGTTGTTTCGAGCGCACTTCAGGTGCCTGCCGTCGAGCGAGGCGGCCCCGCGGCGTCTCCCACCTGCGTCCATTCCCAAGCAGGAGGCTCTTGGGCGAGCTACGCTCGCTCAGTTCTCCGCCGCGCCGTTGGCGACCCAGTCCTCCACGGCCTGGATATAGTCTTCCGGAATACAGTAGCCTTCTTCGCAGCCGAATGGCATCCGTGGAATGCACTCGGTCCCCACTGCGC
>CAYTRQ010000347.1:0-6324 GCA_964440025.1 uncultured Polyangiaceae bacterium
CCGACCAGCACAGCTCGCCATCCGCAAGAGCCTGCTCCAATTGGGGCAGTTGCTCCAGGGCGCGCCCCACCCGGAGTCGCTCTTCGCACTGCCGAGCGCTCAATCCCACTCAGCGCTGTGCGCACTCTTTCAAGCTGGCATAACCTAGGTAGTTCGCATCCCTTTTGGGGATGCGATGGATCCAGCCCCTGCCTGTGGACTGAGTTCTCGTTCAGTAACGCTGTTGTGCTCCACCCCTACTTCGTTTTTCGTTGAAAACACACTGCAGATCGCCTCGTCGTCGCCTCACCTGTACTCGCTCATGTTCGACCAGCGAGTCCGCCGCAATCTGCAGCGCGAGTCCGCTCAATCCAACCACAGGGTTTCACCAATGGCAGGTATCATTCGTTTCGAATCCGGAAGCCCCTGCCGTTGCCAAACCTCCCGCAGAAGTTCGGGTGGTTCGTCCAAAGGCTCGTCGGTGAGTTTGAAGGTGCCCCAATGCATGGCAACGAATTGATCCGCGCCCAGGGCAAGGAAGGCGCGGACCGCGTCCTCGGGGTTCATGTGTTGTCTCTTCATGAACCAGCGCGGGGCATAGGCTCCGATCGGCAGCAGAGCTGCTGCCAAGTGACCAACCCGCTCTCCAATCAACCGAAAGCCATCAAACCACGCAGTGTCACCCGAGTGATAGACGCGCAAGCCATCGTGTTCCAGCACGAAGCCGCCCCACCAGCTCCGATTGGTGTCAAGCAAGCCTCGTCGACTCCAGTGCTGAGAGGGCACAAATGTCACTTCCAGCCCCGCGATTTCCTCCTGCTGCCACCAATCCATCTCAACGACGTGCTCGAACCCTTGTCTCCTGAACCATTTTCCGAGCCCTCGAGGAACCGCGTAGGTGGGAGAGCCGCCCAACCGACGCAGGCTCGGCTTGTCCATGTGGTCGCGATGATTGTGAGTGATGAGTACCAGGTCGATCCGAGGCAGAGCCGATTCGGCCAGACCAGGAGCAACGTTGCGGCGGATCCCCGGTCCGAGGCTGTCAGAAAGGACCGGATCGATGAGAGCGTTCGTGCCGCCAAGTTGGATCAGGAAGCTAGCGTGACCGATCCACGTGATGGCATCGCGTCGCGCGCCCACGAGGCCGTGTCCATCATTGCGCAGCGTAGGAACCGGAACGCCCGTCTTGGGACTGCGCGGTCGTCGTTCGTCGTGCCAACCGAGCTGCCATTTGAGAACTTCTCCCAAGCCAGCGACCTCGGCATCTCCTCCCAAGTTTCGGAACTGCTCCGCCATGCTCAAGTAGAGAGTGGCAGTCTCCCCCGCGATGACAAGACGACAGTGTCGACTCCGACAGTGGAGCCATCCCCCTCCGCCCAAGTGCCTACTCACTCCCCTCGAGCGACGCGGCGAGCTCAAGAGCCCGCCCATCTCCCATCCTGTCAAATCGCGAACAAGTACATGACAACCCTACTATATTTCCTCGTTCAACGTCTCGCACAAAATCGAAGTCAGTACCGCTCGAGCTGCCTGCTCGAGTCCGTCGCATTGTCCTGTGTCAGTGCCAAGTCAGTCGCACTGGCCTGTGTCAGCGCCAAGTCAGTCGCACTGGCCGTCATAGTGGTAGCAGACGTTGCGGCCGCAGTGGTCACGCGTACACGGATCGTCATCGTCGCAATCGCTGGAGTCTTGGCATTCGCAGCTGCTCGTGTCGACTTCGCAGGTGCCGGCGAGGCAGTACCCCGCGTGACACGATGGCGGCCGATATCCTTCCCCGCAGTCTGTGTCTTGTTGGCACGTTGACCCCGGATCGCAGGGTTTGCAGTCAGGTCCCCCGCAGTCGACATCCGTCTCCTGCGCATTTTTCTCTCCGTCGAAACAGGAACGGTCCTCCAGGACCTCAACAACACGCTCGATTCGGGACACTAAGACCCATGGATGGTCGCTTCCCGAACATCCGTCCCAGCCACTACATTGCAGGGACCGCGCGCAATCAGAGCCATCCTCTTCTGTGCCGAGTTCGTAGATCTCGGAGGGACCGTCCACGACAATGCCCTCTACATCCCCGGTGCTCTGGTTGAAGACAGGTCCGCCACTGCTGCCCGGGGCCGCATCGATCGTGGCTTCGAAGCGCGGCAATCCAGGCGACGTGTGGCGCACGTACCCTCCGTCCTCGAGCTTGAGTGGAAGTCCCAGGGGATTGGCGAGGGTGTCCACACTAGCGTACTGGGGAATGGCTCCGCTCGAGCGAAGTGGAAGCGCAGCGCGACCCCGGGTGTCCCGATCGAGACGGAAGACGGCAAAGTCATTGTCTTCGATTTCACTCCCCTCGTGGCTCTGGGCGATGACTTCCGAGCAGTAGTACACTTCACGATCCGTATCGAATGTAGTGTTCGCCTCTCCGTTCTTGGTGTTGACCGTGTAGTCGAACACGATCGCCACATCCTCACACCAATTTGCGCCTTTGACGCAGTGGCCCGCGGTGGCCATCAAATCTTTGCCCACCAAGAAGCCGGTACAACTGGACGCCACAGGCTGCCCACGAAAGGGTTCATCCGAACAAAGCGGAAGCATGCGGCTACCTACTTGGCCCTCAAGATGCGGGAACCACTCGAGCTCGCACCTCTCGCCATCACAGCTCAATTTGTCTCGCTTCATCAGTGCGGCGGTGGAACGCGACTCCACAAACCATGAATCCCAATAGGGCAGATTGCCTACCTCTTGATAGCTATTCGAGTCGTAGATGACCTCGTGTTCGCTGGTGCGCACGGATCCGGCGACGCCCTCTAAGGAAGAAGCATCCGAGCAGCTGACCAGTGCCGAGACTGTCAGCGCACCAAGAAAAATGGGGAAAAGATGGGAAGTTCGTACAGACATGAAGACAGCGCCTTTCGAGCTCGAAACCGGAGCAATCAGTGGACAGCACACCACCAGGACCCTACCGGTGTGTGGGTTTCAATGAGCGTTAGAGCACGAGAGAGAGGTAACCTTCGCTTTCACCTTTCGTAGGATTGACAAAATCGTTTCGGCTGAGCTCCTCGGAACTGGCTCGCGTCTCGAAACCAATCACATTCTGTCCGTTGCATGTCGGACGGCGACGCTTTCCGTCAAAGGATTGTCTTCTGAGCTCCAGGAAGGCGCGAGCCTGCCGGTCCTCGCGCACCCCGATTCGGACGTCTGTGCCATCTTTGGTTCTCGTGAGCTCGTTGCCGCACGAGTCCGCCGGCCCAGCTCGTTGCGAGCCAAGGCCGCGAAGTTCCTCGTTGCCTTGCTGCTCCTCCTTTTCTGCCCGTTGATCGCGCGGGAGAGCCTGGAACGGCGTGTTGTCGATTGTGACCAGGGTGATTGCGAGTACCGAGAAGAAGTCCTCGGTAGGGTGCTAAAAAGGATTGACTATCCAACGCGCTTCATCGCTGCGACCATGAGAAAACGGAACATGATGAAGCACGACAACAAGTTTGTTCCTCACTATGGATTGCTATTCACGCTGCCCGACGGGTCCACATTCATTGGCCGACCTTGGTTCCTCGATCCCGAGGAGCCGACACTGACGGCCCTTCTCAAAGAAACGCGACAAGCCAAGCCGGACTTCGTCTTCCGTTCGCCGTTTGGCGCTTGGCACGCCTTCTGGGCCCTATTCGGTGTGGTGGGCTTCTTTTTCGGCGGCCGGCTTCTGGTGACGACCGTACGGCGATGAATCGAGAGGGCTGCCCCCCTCGCTGGCTGGAGGTTTTCGAGCTTGGGATCCGTTCCAGATGTGGAACTGGATGATCCACCGCGGAGGCAGATCCAGGTCGGGCGTCAGACGGCAAGCCGCACGGGGTCGGCACACGCGTCGCCCGGGCTACCGCAAGAGTCATTGGCGAGGACGAGCGGCCGGGCCTACGTGTCGAGCTCCAGTCTCAGTCGCCAATGAGTCAATGCCATGCTGCAATTCTCCCAACTGACGTCGGACGTTGGGGCGATTCACTTCTCGACTCAGTTCGCGCCAGGGGTGTGGCTCGAGCCTTGCCGATGCAAGAAGGTCGGGCTCTTGCTAGGGTCTCTACCAGGGTTGGAGAACGCAGCATGAAAGCCATCGACGCCGGAGCCATCGAGATCGCGTACTTCGAAGAAGGAGAGGGGCCCCTCGTGCTTTTGCTGCATGGTTTTCCCGATACTGCGCACGGCTGGGAAGCCGTGGCTTGCGGTTTGGTAGCGGCTGGTTACCGCGTGGTACGTCCCAACCTCCGCGGCTACTTTCCCACCTCGCTCGCACCCGATGGCCGCTACAACATGGAACTCGTAGGTGACGACTTACTTTCGCTGATCGATGCGTTGGGTGGACAGTCGGCTCGGGTGGTGGCGAACGATTGGGGTGCAGCAGGTGCCTATTGTGCCGCAGCCAAACACGGGTCTCGCTTCGACAAGCTAGTCACCGTCGCATCGCCACATCCCGGAGCTATTGTTCCCACGCCCCAATTGATTTGGAGTATGCGACATTTTCTCCAGCTCAAGGCTCCTGGTGCGATCAGACGTTTGAAAAAGCGAGATTACGCCTTAGTCGATACTCTCGTGGCCCGTTGGTCGCCGGCGTGGGACTACGACCCAGAAGAACAAACCCGGGCCGTGAAACGTGCGTTTTCAGAGCCGGGCTGCGCTGAAGCGGCCGTGGCCTACTACAAGCAGTCGCAGCCCAAGCCTCCCGCAATCTTGAATCAACGAATCCGGGTTCCAACTGTGCTTTTTGCTGGGGAGCAGGACGGGGCGCTTCCCCGCTTGGAACCGTACGAGCACTCACGGAATTTCTTTTCGAACGATCTGGAAATCGTGGTTGGACCGGGCGGTCACTTCATGCATCGCGAGCACCCCGGTTGGTTTGTTGAAAAACTCGTTTCCGTTCTCTGATTGTTGGAGACGAGATGGTGAGCGATGGGGCCCCTAACAGAAGGGCCCCAAACACACTTCTCAAGCTACTCCTTGGGAGGAAAGTAGCCGTTCTTCGCCACCGGCACCGCCAGGGTCGTCGGCCCTCCCAACCTCACATCGAAAGGCCGATAGTCCTCGAAGAGAGGGTTCAAGTGGCGAAGCCTCAAACCGAAGACCTGGACCTCGCTCGTGAGCGAGATGCGATACTTCAAAAGATCCACCCAGCGTAGGAGCTTGAGAACCTCCTTTGGTGGGATCCTCTCGTTCTTGGCTACTGGCACGCACAACCGGGTCGGCCGCTCCACCGCCGCGCTGTGAGTTTCCATCCTTCGCAGCAAGGGGTTGAGGTGGCTGAGTTTCAGCCCGACCTCCATTGCCTCGCCCCTCACCTCGTAGCAGGCCACATCCAGGTGTTGAATAAAACGGAGAACCTCGTCGGGGACTTCTGCGCCGCGCTTCTCCACAGGGGTGCAAAGCTGTCGAAGCTGCCCGACCTTGATCTCCTGATCCTCCAAACGCTCGAGCACTGGATTGAGTTGGGAGAGCCTCAACTTATAGACCTTCGTCTCCTCAAGCGGATCGGCACGATAACATGCTAAATCCGTATACTGAATCAAGCGAAGGGGGTTGTCAGGAGGAATGAACCCGTTCTTGGCCACAGGAACACAGACTTCTTCCAAGTAGCTAACTCGGGCCTTCTGATCCGGAACTCCCATCTCGCGCAAAACCGGATTGAGATGATTCAATCCAACGATCTGGTTGATGGGAGGCGTGAGATTCGAAGGTCGATAACATTCGACATCCAAGTTCCTCACGTACTCCGCTGGCGACGGAGGCCAGGCGGCAGTGGCCGACTCCTTGCCGGACGCCGCCTTGACCTCTCGCGTGTTGAATCCGCTGACCACGGCAAACATGGTCCCCACCAATCCAAGTGCTACCCCAATAGTCTTCTGATACTTGTTCATTTGGTCCTCCCCGGGAGAAGCATGGCGCACCGAGTGCCTCACTACCCTTCCCTCCCGTACCTCCGAACCATCTCTGTTTCGCGCCCTGGACACAAGAAAAATTCAGCGCCTTGGTAACTCCCCCATTTTACAGCGATAATTCGACCGGCATTTCTCCGACTCGCAAATTCAAGCGATCTCTTGCTACAATTTCATTAGAACGAACGGCCGGTGCAAAGCCCTCACACACTCGAGGGGGGAGTAGCAATCCAAACTCACCCACCCAGCAGCTCGCAGAAATGCCGAGACGTCCGATGAAGAGCAAACTCAGCACCCGCATGACGCCAGAGCAGTTCGACAACGGCTATTGGTACGCGACCGAACTGAAGGAATTTGCGGCCAGGATCGGAATCCCCTCTTCGTCCGCCTTGCGCAAGGACGAACTAGTGCTGCGACCACATAAAAGTGGTCGGTAGGGAGACCACTTTTCTCT
>CAYTRQ010000348.1:0-6312 GCA_964440025.1 uncultured Polyangiaceae bacterium
GACGCTGTCCGGCAAGGCCACCCGGAGTGTAGGCGTCGTCGCAGCGCGGTTTCCTGTCGCTCGTATAGTGGTTCACGAGCGAATCCATATTGCCGCCTGTCACCCCGAAGAAGAGAGTGGGTTCGCCCAGTTCCGCAAAGGAGCCCGAAGTGCGCCAGTCGGGTTGATCCAAAATGCCCACACGAAAACCATGATGTTCCAGGAGCCGGCCGACGAGAGCCATGCCGAAGCTTGGATGGTCGACGTAGGCGTCTCCTGTAACGAGCACGATATCGCAGGCCTCCCACCCGAGGGCGTCCATCTCTGCGCGTGTGCGAGGCAAAAACGGAGCGATCCCGAAGCAAGAGGCCCAGAACGGTCGGTAGGAAAATAGGCCGGTTCCTGGCCCAGCAGCGCTTCCGCTAGCACGGTCGTTTTTGGTTGCTGGCTCGCCTTCTTTTCGGGATGCACGCGAGGCGGGCGCGTTTTGTGGGCCTGGCGCAGTCACGACGGCGCGAAGGTAGCAGTGGCGGGGCAGCGCGCCACCGGGGGGACTTGGCCCGGTGACGGGAGGCGCAGGAATCGCGCTTCCAGAGGACGATTCGATTTTCCCTGATTGAGGCGAGGGCCTGCCGCGGCACGCTCCCTGAGGCGAACTGTGCTATCCTCGACGGATCATGGGCCACGAAGAACTTCCTGAAGCTGGTTTCGAAGAAACGAGGGTGCCATCCATGGATGGGGCGCGGCCGCACCTGGGTAACGTCGAGGGATTTGAGCCGGTGCCTTTCGAGGTCTTTCAGGCGCTCCCCAAGACCGATCTTCACGTGCATCTTGATGGCTCGGTGCGCGCGCAGACGATTGTCGATCTAGCTCAGGAACAGGAGGTGAGGCTGCCGGCGGAAACCGCCCAGGGCATTGAAGAGGCTGTGGGAGCGGGGCAAAACTTCGGTTCGCTCGTCGATTATCTCAAAGGATTCAGCATCACGTTGAGTGTTCTGCAGACGGAGGCGGCGTTGGAGCGGGTCGCCTTCGAGCTGGCGGAAGACGCTCACCAGGAAAGCGTCCACTACATGGAAGTTCGCTATGCACCCATGCTTCACACCCAACGTGGGCTTCGCCAAACGCGGGTGGTCGAGGCGGTGCTGAGTGGATTGCGGCGGGCTCGAGAAACCTACGGGATCAAGAGTAATGTCATCCTCTGCGGAATCCGCAATATCTCCAGGGAATCGAGCTATGAAATGGCGGAGCTCGCGGTTGCTTACAAAGGGCGGGGGGTTGTGGGGTTTGACTTGGCCGGTGCAGAAGCCAACTTTCCGGCCAAGGACCATAAGGACGCCTTTCAGTTGGTGCGGGACAACAATATCAATTGCACCATCCACGCCGGTGAAGCGTATGGTCCTGCCTCCATTTCCCAAGCGCTTCACGATTGCGGGGCCCACCGGATCGGCCATGGGTGCCGTCTGCGGGAGGACGGAGATCTGCTCCACTATGTCAACGACCATAGGATCCCGCTTGAGTGCTGCCCCTCGAGCAATGTGCAAACTGGTGCAGTAGCGAGCCTGGGGGGGCATCCGCTCAAGTTCTATAGCGATCTGGGGCTTCGAGTCACCGTCAATACCGACAATCGCTTAATTACCAAAACGACGGTGACCGAGGAGCTCTACAAGGTCCACACCCAGATGCGGGCGCCCTTTGCTGATATTAAAGACATCATTACGGCGGGCTTCAAATCGGCGTTCATGCCGTTTCATGACAAGCAAGCGGCCTTGCGCCGAGTCAGTCGCGAGCTCGGCCGCTACGACGATGCGGGCCGCAAGAAGGAGACGTCGGACTCCTGAAATGGCTGAAAAAGCTTGGAGAACCTACAGCTTGATGTCGTCCCGCAGGCCCGCAGGCATGCGGCTCTCGAGCTCCTCCACTGCGCTTTTGAGCGCCGGGTCGTCCGAATCCGGCAGGCGGATGAGGAAGCGAACATAGAGATCGCCGGTCTTGCTGCCTCGGCTCACACCTTTGCCGCGCAAGCGCCGGAGTTGGCCGCTTTGCGCGTGCGCGGGCACCTTGAGCTGGACATTGCCGGTGAGGGTCGGGACTTCAATCTTGGCGCCGGCGAAGGCCTCGAGCGGGGAGATGGGCAGATCGAGCGTCAAATCGAGCCCGTCACGCTGAAAATGGGGATGAGGTTTGACCCGCACGGTGAGCACGAGATCGCCTGGAGGAAGCTCTGGCGCCGCCGATCCTCCGGCGCCGGGGACGCGCAACCGATCACCGTCATCGGCTCCTTGAGGAATGCGGACCTTGACCGAACGCGAGCCGCCGTCGAGCGCAAGCTCCAATTCCGCCCCGTTGACCGCGGAAGCAAATTCAATCCTGATTTCGGACTGAACGTCGGGAGACTTTCGTTGTCGGCGTCGCCCTCCGCCAAAGATATCTCCGAAGATGTCGCCAAAGCCGCCGCCTCCACGAGCCCCTCCGCCAAAGATCTCCTCGAAATTGACCGCGCCACCCCCGCCGCCGCCAAATCCGCCCCCCCGCCGAGCGTTGGCGTAGGCGCGAGCTGCCTCGGGGTTGAACCCTTCCCGGAGCCCTTCTTCACCAAATTCGTCGTAGAGCTTTCGTTTTTCTGGGTCGGAAAGAACGTGGTATGCTTGATTCAGCTGTTTGAAACGCTGCTCGGCCTTTTCATCGCCGGGATGGCGATCCGGGTGCAGCTTGGCAGCGAGTGTCCGATAGGCTTTTCGGATCTCGTCATTGCTGGCGTTTTTGGAGACGCCGAGTTCTGAGTAAAGGTCGCTGGCCATAGGGCTTGAGTTTTCAGAGAAATGACAGATCGGAGGGCATAGGAAGTCCGGGATTGAAGCTCCCGTGATTCGATCACCCTTCGATCGGGGGTTGGCTACTTACAAACGTGTGTCGGCAGAAGGAGCGGAGAAAGAGATTTTCTTCGATGTATCGTAAGAAAAGGGGGGAGCTCGGGCGCCTGACGCGAACCGCGAGAGGTGGACCCGGGCCGTTTACTTGAGACGTGCCTGCACCACGAGGGTATCGCGGCAGGTGACCGCTGGCTGTTGTGTATAGTCGGCAAGAAGTTCCACAGAAAACCCTTCGTAACGCAAGAGAGACTCGAGCTCCTTCGGGAACCACTGGCGAAGTGCGAGACGGGTCGTCACGACATCCTGGCTGCCCCGGATCCAGGAGTGACTTTCCACGACGAGAACTTGAGTTCTCGGTTCGTAGCTATAGCTCTCATCGTGCTCGATCCATTCCCGGGTTTGGGGATGACGAAAAGGGCGGAGGCGGACTCGGTCATCCGGGTCCGCCTCGATCTCTTCCGGAGCGGGGAGAGCCACATCGAAACAAAGCAGGCCTCCCGGAGAAAGGACCCGACGAACCTGCGTCAGCCAGCGGCTCATTTCTCGAAAAGTCGCCAGGTGAGCCACCACGTTGAATGTCGCCAGCACGAGAGGAAACTGGCCTGGTGGCCGGAGTTTGCGCATGTCGCCGTAAAGAACCGAAACACGCTGACGCGAGCTTGCGGGGAGTTGATTCAGCCGCTGTGAAAGCACCCGCAGCATGGGGCGACTCCGGTCCACGGCGGTGACCCTTGATCCTTGGCGCGCCAGAGGAATGGTGATGCGGCCACTGCCACAGCCGTATTCCAGAACAGGTCCCTCAAGATGCTGGGCCAGCTCGCAAAAGTAGACAACGTCTTCCTGGCGCTGGACGAATGGTTGCTCGTAAAGCCAGGGGATGTCGTAGTGGCTGAGGTTTTCGGGTCCTGGGCGTTTTCTGGTCACAGTGGCGGACCAAGCGCGTGCCGGCGGTCGAGAACCAGCGGTCGTGCTGTCAGGAAGGGCTCGGTGAACGAGCGCTACTGGGGAACGGGGCTGGTGCTCTTGGTGCTCACTGAGTCAGCGCTCACTGACTCAGTGCTCGCTGACTCAAAAGCGAGCTTCCAGCTCCTGGACGTATTCCGCCACGGCTTCCGCTGAGGGCCGGTGCCAATGGACCTTTCCATCGGCAATTTCACGCAGTGAGATGACCGCTGCCTTGTTCTTGGAGTTGACCAGAGCCGGCTCCCCCTTCATCAGTTCCCGGCAGCGCTGAGCAGCGAGAACAACGAGAGCAAAACGGTTATCTTCTTTTTCGAGACAGTCTTCGACGGTGACGCGTGCCATGGATCCCTTTTGCCCCCTTGCTTTCGAGGGCAGGAACCGAACGTTAGATCAGGCTCGTCTTCGGGACAAGTTGGAGTGCCGGCCTGGGGGTCGACTGCGCCGAAGGGATGACCGGGCCGTTCTTTTCGGGATTCCGACCTTTGCTCAGGGCCTCGGAGCTAAGTTGATTAAAGTCATGAAAGTATTGAAGAAATCGTTGCATGGGCTGTCTGGAAGCCCAGCGCTGGCGCTCGGGGGACGGTTGACACGGAGCCATCCCCGAAGGATTTGGCGGTTCTCGTGAGCAAATCTCTGGTCATCGTCGAGTCCCCGGCCAAGGCGCGGACCATCTCTGGATTCTTGGGTCAGGATTTCGTGGTCGAGTCCTCGATCGGGCACATCAGGGATCTGCCTCGCTCGGCCGGAGACATTCCCGCAAAATACAAGAAAGAGCCCTGGGCTCGTCTGGGTGTCGACCCCCACAACGACTTCAAGCCGCTGTACATCGTCGACAGCGACAAGCGTGAGCACATCAAGCATCTCAAAGAGCTGGCCTCTGACGCAGATGAGGTGTTGCTCGCCACGGATGAGGACCGAGAAGGGGAATCGATTGCCTGGCACCTGCTGGAGGTGCTTCAGCCCAAGGTTCCGGTCAAACGGATGGTCTTTCACGAGATCACCCAGAAGGCGATTCAAGCAGCGATTGAGAATCCGCGCGATTTGGATCGTCGGCTCGTGGACGCACAGGAGGCGCGTCGTATTCTCGATCGTCTCTACGGCTATGAGGTCTCGCCGGTTCTTTGGAAGAAGGTGATGCCGCGCCTGTCGGCAGGACGCGTGCAGTCGGTTGCTACGCGGATGATCGTGCAACGGGAACGAGAGCGGATTCGATTTCGCTCTGCGATCTATTGGGATCTCGAAGCCGAATACGCGGCGCCGGAGGGCACACCCAAGAAGTTTTCGGCGCAGCTCCATTCCGTGAACCAGAGGCGGGTTGCGAGCGGCAAGGACTTCGACGACCAAGGAAAGCTCAAGAAGCCGGAGCTTTTGCATTTGGGAGAGGCGGAAGCCCGCCGTCTTGCGGAGGCGCTGCGCACGAGTTCTGGTCGGGTGACCTCCGTCGAGCGCAAACCCAACAAGAGGACGCCAGCGCCGCCCTTCATGACCTCCACCTTGCAGCAGGAGGCCGGAAGAAAGCTGAGGTTTTCCTCGGCCCGCACGATGCGTGCCGCGCAGCGTCTCTACGAAAACGGCTACATTACCTATATGCGTACGGACAGCACAACGTTGTCCGACATGGCACTCGAGGCAGCCCGCACGGCAATCGAGAAACTCTACGGCAAAGAATACCTGCCGCGCTCGCCTCGGCTCTACAAAAAGAAGGTCAAGAACGCTCAGGAAGCTCACGAAGCGATCCGCCCTTCGGGAGACGCGTTTCGTCATCCGGACGATGTTGCCAAGAGAGTGCAGCCCGATGAGGCGAAGGTGTACGAGCTGATCTGGAAGCGCACCGTGGCCTCGCAAATGGAGGATGCCCGAGGCGAGAGCGTGACCGTGACGATCGCTGCCCAAGCGGGAGACGAGGAAGCGGAGCTGTCGGTCCGTGGAAACACGATCGTGTTTCCGGGATTTCTCCGCGCCTACGTGGAAGGAACGGACGATCCCAGTGCGGAGCTCGAAAACCGAGAGCGACCTCTTCCGCCCCTCAGCGAAGGACAGGTGTTGGAGACGCTCAGCGTGACGCCCAATTCGCACGAAACACAACCACCGGCGCGGTACACGGAAGCCTCGCTGGTGCGCCGGCTCGAAGAGCTCGGGGTGGGGCGGCCCTCCACCTATGCTTCGATCATCGGCACGATCCTCAACCGTGGCTACGTGTGGAAACGGGGGACAGCCCTGGTCCCGTCGTTCCGTGCGTTCGCGGTGGTGGGGCTGCTCGAGCAGCATTTCGGCGAGCTTGTCGACTACGCATTCACGGCGAAAATGGAGGATGAGCTCGATGAGATTGCTGGCGGCCAGCAGTCCGTAGTTCCTTGGCTCAAGCGGTTTTACTTCGGATCGGATAGCGAGGCGGCCAATTCCCTCGATGCTGGGTTGCATGACTGGGTGGAAAATGAACTTTCGCGCATCGATGCGCGCGCTATCAACACCTTACCTGTTGGTGAGGACGAAGAAGGTG
>CAYTRQ010000349.1:0-6240 GCA_964440025.1 uncultured Polyangiaceae bacterium
TTCCTCGCGGGAAAAACGACGCTTTTGAAGATGAAGCGCCATGACAAAGACGAGAGGAGAGGCGATCCGATGACGCAAGCGACGAGCAAGGAAGAAATCAAGCGGGCCCTCGACTCGGGTGAGTTTGAAAAGGCAGCGGACCTGATCAATCGGTTCGAAGGGCCATGCGACGCGGAAGTACTAGAATGCCGGGGACGCGCCGCTTACGGAAAGGGCGATCTGGAAGCGTGCCTGACGGCCTTCGAAGAGCTCTATCGTCTGCATCTGGACAACCGACACTTGGAGCAGGCGGCGTTCGCCGCGGTGATGGTGGGCATGTACCTGATGATGGACACCGGTCTGATGACCACTGTGCGAGCTTGGTTGAAACGAGCCCGTTCTCTGCTCCCACAAGATTCGGACAGCCAAGTGCTTGCCTGGCTAGCGGCTATCTCTACATATGAGCGTTTCATGTGCGGAAGCATGTCGGAGGCGGAGCGGTGCGCCCGCGAGGCGATTGAGAGAGGAACCCGTCACGGAATCGCACCTCCCGTGATCATCGGCAAGACCGCTCTAGGGAGAGTGCGCGTCCATGATGGCCGAGTAGAGGAAGGATTGACCATGCTGGACGAAGTTGCACTCGAGCTGCAAACGGGAAATCTGGATGCGATGACAGCAGGTCAAATGTGGTGCGAGGTCATTTGCGCGATGCAGTGGGTCGGTCAGCACGATCGGGCCGAAGAGTGGACGAATGCCATGGAACGATGGCGAAAAGGAGCAGCCTTCGGAGGTCTCAATGGTCGCTGTCGCGTGCACCGTGCCGAGATCTTGCGGATGCGTGGCCCTTGCAACAAAGCGGAGGAAGAAGCTCTGCTGGCTTGTGAAGAACTGCGCCCCTGGATGCGACGCGAGTTCGGTTGGCCTCTCACGGAACTAGGAAACGCCCGTCTTCAAAAAGGTGACTTCGCAGGCGCTGAGGAAGCCTATCTTTCCGCTCACGAAAACGCTTGGTCACCGCAACCAGGATTGGCACTACTCCGACTTGCTCAGGGACGCCACGAAGAAGCGTGGGCGCTGATTCACGACGCGCTCGAGCACCCCTACGACAACCCCTCGAAAGAGTCTCCTCCGTCCGGGGGTCTGCGCCGAGCACCTCTGCTTTCTGCACAGGTGCGCATTGCTTTGGCTACGGGCCGTTTGCATGAAGCGACAATCACAACGCAAGAGTTGGGGGAGATCGCTGCTACCTACCGGAGCCGAACGATCGAGAATACGGTTCGAGCTGCTCATGGTCGTCTTGCTTCCTCCCAGAAGCGCTACGAAGAAGCCGTTCCACTCTTGACAGCCGCCATGCAGGAGTGGGTCGAACTTCGCATGCCTTTCGAAGCTGCAACGCTCCGTGTCGAATTGGCAGCCGCACACCGCGCCGCTGGCAGACCGGACTGTGCAGAGCATGAGCTCGCTGCGGCTCACCGTATGTTCGAGACACTGGGCGCCGAACGTTGGATCGATGTGCTCTGTTCCGAAAAGGAATGTCGAGATTCGCAAGCCGATATCGAGAAAGATTCGGGGCGAGGGCAGGACCGAGCCTTTCGACAAGAGTGCTACTTCGTGCTCAACGGAGACATGCGTACCGTTCATTTTGCGGGGACCACGGTTCACTTCAAGGAGCTCAAGGGCATGCGCTATCTAGAACGCTTGCTCCTCGAGCCCGGGAGAGAGTTTCATGCGCTTGATCTGATCGAGGTGGAGCGGGGAGCCTATGCAAATACGAGTGTTCCTGGATTCGATGCGTCGTCTTCGCTGGAACCTGAACCCGGCCTCGAGGTGTTCGATGCGACCGCTCGGGTCGCCTACGAGCGCCGACTCGTCGAAATTGACTCGGATATCGCCGAGGCGGAACGGAACAACGACTGGGAGCGGGCCCGACTGGCACGGGCCGATCGTGAATTCTTGGTTCAGGAACTATCGCGAGGAGTCGGGCTGGGAGGGCGTAGTCGGAAGACCCTCGAGGGCGCGGAGCGGGCTCGGACAGCAGCGACGCGATCCACGCGCTATGCGATCGAGCGCATTTTGACTCACCATCCCTCGCTCGGCGAGCATCTTAAGAGAACCATTCGAACAGGCACTTACTTCTGCTACGAGCCAGACCCGCTTACTTCCATCAGCTGGAAAAACTCCAATCCCGACACCCTCGCATAGGACCTCTCCCTACAGTTTCACAATTGGCTACAATTTCACGATTTCGGGTTTGAGGGAGTAAAGGATCGAAAGGACATCCTTCTGAGTGGTTTCGTCGATATCGTGTTTGTCCAGTGCCATCATGATGTCATCGACAACGGCCAGAAACTCTTCGCCGTTGATGTTCATTCCGGTGTGGGCCTCGACCATCGACTTCCCTTTGTACTCGGCGGGGCCTCCCGCGCCGGCTACGAAGAAGTCCACCGCATGGTTCACTACCTGTGCCCAGTGTTCCGGGTCTTGGTGTCCGGGCTCATAGCGCTTTTTGATCTCCGGGTTGTCCAGATGGGCGCCAAGGGCCATTTCGACGATGGAGCGGATGCCTTCGGTCTTTCCAAGACGTTCATACAAGCTTGCTGTCATGTTTCCTCCTGACTGCGCGGCTCGCGGCCGCTTTTTTTCAACTACCCAGGTGGCGTGACAAAGCTTGTTACGGGTGAAACAACCCAAGAGAGAAAACGCCTCAGCGCTTGTCCCGTTGGGCCTCATCGAAACCGCGAACGGAAGGTCGAAAACGCGAGCTCGCGCACCCAGTACCCATGGGCCACATGTTCTCGATGTCTGGCGCCAGAAAAAGCTCTGGCTGTGTTGCACAGCGCCGGACGCACCGCCACTTCGAGCGACAACTCGCGTCCTCCTGCGCAGCAAGATAGCTTTTGCCCATGGCCGAGCAGCTTCGCGGAAACGACGGCAAACACCCTGACCGTCAGGCGACTCAGGCAAACGGGAACTCGATAGGCCGCGGTTTGCGCTCCTCGCTCCACGAATACCGGGCCGTGATCTTACTGGGAGCCATGGCCTTCGGAGCCTTAACGGTGGCTCTTTGGCTGTGGCTCACTTCGCAGGAAGATGAAACCCAACGGCTCCGTTTGGCCGCAGGAGCAGAAGGAGGCGTCTACCTTCCGGTCGCCAAGGCACTCGCGGGAGCTTTCGAAAAACACGCCAACGTCCAAGTAGAGGTCCTGCCCACCAAGGGAGCCAAAGAAAATCTCACGCTCCTCGACGACGGAAAGGTCGATCTGGCACTGCTTCAAAATGACTCACCCGCGGGGTCGAGCGTGCGCACGGTTGCTCCGTTGTATGAAGAGTATCTGCATCTGGTGGCGAGCTCCGAGTTGGATGCCAATCATGCACGAGAATTGACGGGCCAACGCATTGCGCTGGATGTCCAAGGAAGCGGCAGTCGCCGTCTCGCAGAATCGTTCCTCCCCTTCGTCGGCCTTTCCCCAGGCTCCTATACGCTGCGCTCCTTGGGCCTCCAAGAAGCCAGAGCGGCCCTCGGCAAGGAGGGCCCCCAGGGGGTCGACGCATTCGTCACCGTCTTGGGACTGCCCGCACCGGCGGTCACTCACGCCATCCGAGAAGACGGCGCAAAGCTGGTGCCACTGGCCGCCCCTTCGATGAACGGCAACGTCGTGGATGCTTTTCGACTCGAACATCCATGGGTGCAACCGACCGTCATCCCACGCGGAACCTACGCGACCACGTCTCGAGGGATTCACCCGCCAGAGCCCATCGGCACGCTCAGTGTGCTTTCCGTGCTCGCCTGCAAAGAAGAGCTCGAACCGCAGCTAGTCAACTCGCTGTGTCGAGCCATGTACCAGCACCGCTCGGCGTTAGTGAGGGCCCAACCCCGCCTCGCTTCCATCAAGGCCGATTTCGACCCTGATCGCGTACAGTTTCCACTCCATCTCGGCTCCCGCCAATGGCTCGAAGGAAAGGGCCCCTCCTTCATCGTTCAGTATGCCGAAACGATGGGTTTTCTACTCTCGGCCGCCTTCGCCCTCTGGGCGATTGTCTCCGGTGCAGCACGCTGGCTGGACCAGCGCAAGAAGAACCGCATCGACGAGCACTACGATCGTTTGCACGCAGTTCTCGATGACCTCGGCACCCTGGAAAGCAATCTCGATTTCTCCAGCAACGTCGGTCGCCAATCGGACGCACATCACTCCTCTCGAGCCGAAGAGATCGCGCGGTTGATCGGCCACCTCCACGATCTCGAGCAGCGCAGCAAAGAAGTCGGGCGGCGCGCCTTTCAAGAGCTTGTCAATGAGCAGCTGTCGGCCAATGAAAGCTTCGTGATCTTCCAAAACCTGCTGACCGAAACCCAGGAAGAGATCCGTAGAACACTCAGCGAAGTACGAATGCAACAGAGTAGCTTTCAAACTACGTCCGATTGAGGGAAGAGGGAATCCTCTACATGGACACCTGGATCCTCTCAGAACGGGTACTCTGCCCCGATTTCGTCGAGCGACCTCTTGGACTGCACGTCGTCGAAGGTCGCATTGCCGAGCTGGTCTCACTGGAAGAGGCCCGCTTCAAGGCCACGGATGCCCACGACTTCCAGTCCTGTCCCGTGGTTCCCGCCTGGGTCAACGCTCACGTGCACTTAGGGATGGCGCCGCTGCGCGGCATCACCACACGCGCCGCACGTCGAGGCAATGTGGTCACCGATGTATTCTTTCAAGTCGAGCAACAGATGACGGCCCAAGACGTGTTGGCCTTTGCTCGTCTCGGAGCTTACGAAAGCCTGATCTGCGGCTGCGTGGAGGTGTGGGATCACTATTACTTCGGCGAGGCCACGGCGCAGGCACTTCTCGAAGTCGGCCTCACGGGCAACGTAGCCCCCACCCTGCAAGATCTCTTCGGTCCTGGCAGCACTCGGACTGAGGCCCAGCTCGAAGCCACCTTCAGCATCGCTCGGAATCAGCGCTACGCGCGCGCTGGCATTTCAGCGTCGGTCGGTATTCATGCCTTGGACACCGTGAGTCCTCATTTATTGACGCGGGCTGGACGGGTCGCCCGAGATTTGCACATCCCAATGCACATGCACCTCCTGCAGAACTTCGAGGAGGTTCTTCAAGCCAACCAACGATACCAACGAGATCCAGTGGGGGAGCTCCTGTCCCGCCTTGGAGACGCCGATCTCCTCGTGGCTCATGCTTTGCACGCCAGCACGAGCGAGGTCGAACAATTGTGCCACAGCGGGGCAAGACTCGCCTTTTGTCCACTTTCGCAATCGCAGTTCGGGTTCCTCGGCCCACTCGAAGCATGGCTCGATCACCAGGGACGCTGGGCAATCGGTACGGATACCGTGGCCTCCAACGACTCTCTCGACGTACAGCGGGAGCTATCCTTGCTCGCGGGTCTGCCGGGACTCGCCACCTCTTTCTCTGCCGCCAGGGAGAAAGTCCTGAAATCGGGAAACCTGCAGGCAAACGAGTCCCTGGAGAAGGAGCGCAAGGCGCTGTCCCTGCGCAACTTTCCGGTCGAACCCGAAGCCATTCTCCGCGCTGCGTGGGGACTGGATCTTCCAGGTGGACCACGTGGGATCACTAAGGGAGCCAACGCCAACCTGTTGGTTCTCGAGGCGAATCACCCTGCCCTCTTTCCCCCAGAAGCATTGCCCCGTGCGCTCGCGTGCGGAAGTCTGACAACTGCCTTGCGTCAGGTTTTCGCCCGTGGACGTCCGCTCGGTGAGGAAGGACGGCTCTGCGCCTCATTGATGGAGAGTCCCGCCTACCAATCGACCCTCACGGAATGTCGCGCACGCACCCGGGAAATTCTAGAACGCATTTCATAACTCCAAAGGGACCTCCCCCTCACCCACTCCCCACCGCCTCAATCCGGTAATTTCCCACGACTCGATGGTAGCTTTCGGTGAGCCGCCTCCGTTTTGTTCCTTGGCCACGAGTTAAATAGTCAATCGGACTGAGGTGATCGCGCCGAGGAGAACTCACCGCTCGGCGCAGCACCGTTCCCGCAGAGAGTTCGAGCTCGACTTTCCGTTGCCAGACCGTACCGGGAGGGCAGCGCTCATCGCGCCGCTCGGCGAGAACCTCGTCGACCACCGCATCCGGGTGGTCCTTCGCCCTCACCCAACCATCAGCCTGGCGCACGAACCACACGACCACGCGCTCGCCTCGCTCCACGACGGTAGCTTCGTCGATGAGTTGAACCCGGTACTTGAGCATTTGGTTCGTCAACTCGGGCAGTTTGACCTGCCTCTTTCGTCTCCAC
>CAYTRQ010000350.1:0-6221 GCA_964440025.1 uncultured Polyangiaceae bacterium
CTCGACGGGGACTTCCTTGTCCGACGCGGGAGTCGGCGGCTGCCCCGCCGGGGCGGGCGGAGACGGCGGGCTCGACGGGGCGGGTGGAGACGGCGGGGAAGCTCCTCGGGGAGCAGGCGGCTGCGACGACCGGTGGTCTTTCTGGGAAGGCGAAGCCGGTGGCACCGAGCGGGGCGGCTCGACGGATCTTCTCCGAGGGGGCGGAGAGGAGGGGGCAGGAGGCCGCGAAGGCCAGCTCGACTTAGGATCGGTCATCTCCCCTCCCCACCACGGCTCATCAACGATTCTCCCATCATCGTGCGCCCGGGCCGAACTCCTAAACGCACTCCGGGCTCGAACAGGAGAACCACGGTGGAACCAAGGTGAAACATGCCAAGTTCTTCCCCCCGTTTGACTGAGCGCCCTACGGCGAGCTGCGTCTCACCAGGCGCTACGGCCGGCTGGGGAATCATAGAAACGCTGATCCGACCGACGATGGTCGCTCCGACCATGACGACACTCACCCTTCCCAAGGTGTCATGATCGATGCAGATGCAGACCCGGTTGTTGCGTACGAAAAGCCCCGAGATATGACTTTCTCCGATCGTGTTGACCGGAAATAGATCACCCGGAATCCCACGAACAATGTGCACCTCGCCGTCCACGGGCGAATGAACGCGATGGTAATCGCGCGGCGAGAGATAGACCACGGCAAACTCGCCCCCTCGGTAACGGCGAGCATCTTTGACGTTCCCGATGAGCTCCGCAACATCATAGTTCTGTTGCTTGACTTGGATCCGAGCTCCAGCGTCGACGGGGCCCAACACCGAGAGGCGTCCATCGGCAGGACTGACGACGGACGCGTCTGCAATCGGACGAATGCCCTCACGCAAAGCACGAGTGAAGAAGGAATCGAAATTGGGGTAGGGCCCGCTGTCTGCTGCCTCGGAGAGGTCAACCCGAAAGGCCTTGCAGTACGCGTCTTGCACCAGAGCCGACACGCGAGAAGGGAGAGGCTGTTCACAAAGGCGCCCTACAGCGCGACTGAGGTGCACTCGGGGTAACGCGCGGATCAGCTGGGCGGCAGCAAAAGTCGTGACACTCACCGGGAATCGTTCCAAAATCGGCCTCAAGCCGCCTGAGCATGGTACTCGGGGGGATGAGACGGGGTCAAACACGTGCGCCTCCTCGAGCGGGGAAGATTCGAACTGCAGGATCCACGCATCCTAGCGAGAGCCGCGCCGTGGCAGTTCGCGCACATGCTCACACAGTTGCCGCTGCTCGGAGGAGAGCTCCACCCAAACCGGGTCCGAGCGCCCCCCTCGAGTCCCCCCGCAAGCGACCTCAAGGAGAAAGGGATCCAGTGAGAGCGCGTAGGCTCGTAGCTCCTCGGCACGAGAGCTCGACTGTCGTTTTTCCGCAATGCGGCTCCGCAAAGAAAGCCACCCTCCGTGGGGTCCTTTCACATCGTCCAGATCGCCAACAATTTCCTCCAAATGCGGCCAGTTGGCTTGCCGGGCGGCCCGACCGACGGCAAACCGCAAAGCTGCCGCGTGAGGAGCTCGGTCCAGCGCGGGGGCCGCATGCTCCGCGGCATGATCGAAGGAGTCGTTGTTGTAAAGAAGCTCGGAAATCCGCAAGGTGCGAGACATTTCGCGCGGTCCCATCGACCGCTCTTCTGGTGGTTCGATGGATTGAGCGGGACGTTCGATGAGGGATTCGAGCTTCTTCCGGTAGAGCAACTCCCAATCCACGATGGAAAGGCCGCTCACGCTCCGCATCGCAGAATCCGCGTCCTTGGAATGAGCAACGTCCCTCAAAAGAAGCTTCAAGGCGTGAGGACCGTTCCGCTCGATCCAAAAATCCATGAAACTGCTCACCTCTGCAAAGGCGATGGCGGCAGCGTCGGCAGAAGGAAGCATCGCGATGGAATTCCCCAGCTGCGTGATTCCCACTGCACGCCCAGATGCTTGGGCACGGGCCGCCATGACGAAGGGATCCGGCTCCCTGTCGAAAGCGCGAGACTCACGCCACCGCTCTTCCTCCCGTTTGGCGATTCCTTCCTGGAGCCAAAGGGGAGCCCGATCCATCGTGGCGCGGGAGAGCATCAGATGCGTCAGTTCGTGAGCCATCGTATCCGCCCACGGATAGCCATGCTGGGTCGCTCTCGGCGAGACCATCGTGACTCGCCCCCATCGAGCCACGGCGACCGTTCCTGTCGTTTCGGCCGCCTCGACGGGTAATCCAGAGACGGCCGAAAGGGAAAAAAGGTCGCGGACCAGATCGAGACGTAAGGGGCGGGGAAGCTCGACACCAAGATCTCGTCCGATCTCCGCTCGAGCCTGAGCGATCACGTCGAACAGGAAAGGAGCCAGGACTCGGTCGGCCTGATCCTGAAATCGAATCCAAATGCCTCGCTCGCGATCTTCGATCACTTGAGCGCCCGCGGTCGCGCCATGGCATCCTTCCGCCAAAGAAAGAAGTTCTCCTGCTCCTTTCTCGCGTTGGGCAGCCTCGCTGGCGAGATGACCGAGAGCCCCCTCACAATCGGCTCGGTAAATGGCAAGTCTCGCCTTGGCGCGCGCTGCCTTGGGGCCGGCCGTTCCTTCCAGAAGCTCGGTGGCCCGGGCAACGTCCAGCCGCGTGATAGCTCGGTCAGCCAAGGCAATTCGTTGCTTCTGACGCGAGGTCCCCGGCGCCGCCGTTTCCTCGTCACTCTTCTCGACTGGCCTCTGCGAGCAGGCCGAGCTCGTGATCAACACGAGCATCCCCAGAGCGAGCGGCAAGCACCTCATTTGAGCTCCTCCGCGTATCGGCGAACGGCCGGACCAAAGCGTCCTGCCCGACGTCCCAAACCTCTCTCCACACGCTCGCGGAAATCGCGAGCCGGATCCTCGGTCTCTTCGGGAACGTCGGCGCCGTGAGTTTGCGGCGTTCTGGCCGTTCCTGGCTGCTCACCATCCTCCTCGGCGTGACTGCGCCGGGACTCCGGTTGGGCCCGCTCGAGCTCCTGTTGGGCGTCGCCCGACAGCTCACGGCCGGCCTCTGCCTCGCCTCGCTCCATGGCCCGTGCCGCTTGTTTCATCAAATCCGCAGCACGGCGCAAACCACGCACCGTCTTGTCGGGCAACGGGGCCTGGCCTCCGGATGCGCGCTTGGCAAGCTCTTCGGCGCGGCGGGCCAAGTCCTGCTCCCGCATCGCATGCTGCTGAAGCTGCTCGCGCATTTCCGGTGTCTTCATCCGCCGCTCCTGAGCCTCCTGAGCCTCAGAGAGCGCATCTTTGACGGCCTCCTCGGCGTTTTCCAGATCGCTTGAAGCGACGAATCCCCCGGTACGCGGCAGGAGCTGCTGCGCGCGCCGAATCGATTCGAGGGCGGCCTTACCCTGTTCGATCGCGTCGCTGGTGCGTCCGTCCTCGAGGGCACCCGCCATGGCCTCGCCCATGTTCCGTCCTCGGGCCGCGGAGGCGTCCGCTGTGCCAGGATACCGAGCCATTCCTGGAAGCTGAGCAAGAGCCGAACGCAACCGCTGGGAGGCCTCGTCCAGCTGCGGATCGCGGGCCGCATCGCGGGCGGCAGCACGGCTTGCTTCGGAAAGCACACGCTCCAATTCACTCAGTTCCTTGGCATGATCCTGGGCGAGCGCATCCGCGTCTCGAGCCAGCTGATCGTAGTCCGACGGTGCGGTGGACGGGGACGCATCGGGACTGCCGTGCCCAGGAGCCGGACTGCCCGCTTCGACCCCAGCACCTTTGGCTCCGAAGGACGGAGTGCCTCTTCGGAGCCGCGCTGCCAAATGCAGTGCCGCCGCACGCGCTCGCCCATAGGCGGCTTGCTTGACGAGCCTCCTGACTCGATCGAGATCGGCCTGCGCGACAGAGCCCAGGTCCAGCCCCAGCTCGCCGATCTGCCTCAACTGGGAGGCCCCCTCAAGAGCCGCATTGAGCAACGTCTCGAGCTCCTGCCTGGAAACCCCTTCGCCCCGCGTTCGCGCGGCAATTTCCTCCACCGCGGCGGCCAGATCTTCTGCCACGGTCTTTGCGTCATGGCGAGCGAGCTCACTGATCAATACGTCCGCCGCAAGCAGCGTCGACTCCGCTCTCGTTTCTCCCTTCGCAAAACGCAAAGAATCGAGCTGAGCCTCGAGAAACTGCAGAGAACCTCGCGGAGCTTCTCCTTTCCGAGAGAGAGACTCCTCCATGCGCGTGTAGGCCGCCTCCAGCTCGGAAAGCGCCTCCGCTTGTTTCTCCCGAGCCTCTCTCCGACTCAACCGGGCCGCCGCCATCTCCGAGGAAAGAAAAGCCACCACTTCGCTTCTGAACTCGCGAAGAGCCCTATGTCGCTTCCCGAGCTTCGAACCGAGAGGGCGTGGCAACAGCGTAAAGGCCTCACTCACCCCTCGTCCCGGCTCCTCCACCGAATTGTTGTCGCGCGCTTCGATGGTCACCAGAACCGGGAGGAAAGCGCCCTTCAGCATCGGATGGTCGCTGGTGAGTGCATATCCTCCTCGATAGACCCGCTCCTGCCCGTCGAGTTGTACCAGTTCCTTGCGCTCTTCCCGGCGACCGCTTCGCATCACCAATTCAACAGAAGCAAGCCCGTAATCATCCCGCGCCAAGAACTGGAGCTCCATGCGCTGCAGCTCGTCCAAAGGGATCTGGTCGGGCGCTCCTTCGAGCATCACCGACGGAGGATGATCCTCGAGGGTCGCAACATCCAAATCTTCCGAATGAAAGACCCGCACGGGGCCAAAGACCGCGGCCACCCGCAATTCGGCCGGGTCGGTCACCCGCATCCGTGCCACGAGACCCCCTTGCCCATCACTCACGAATGGCTCCTCTCGAACGCCGTCGGTCAAGACGAAGGATCGGTCTGTCACGCGGGGGATCATCCGGTATTCCACTTTCGATCCAGACGGAACGACCGATTCCCCGAAGCCGATGGAAAGGCGTTGAGCTCGCCCCGAAAGATGAGAGGGGGGATCCGCTCGCACGTCGACCTCTTCCACATAGGGAATCGTCCAAGGAGCCAAACCGCCGCGAGCCAGAAGCACGTCGAGTCCCTCGATCACCGCCAGACCCCGCCCCGCCAACAACACGAGCACGCCGAGAAGCAAGCCAAACGCCACGAGCGAGAGCCGTCGGCCCCGGCGACGCCCATTGCTCTCCACGGCCTCAACGGAGACCCCATCGAGCACGCGGCTCAAGTGCGCGTCTGCTAGCTCCTGAGATTCTCCCGTGGGCCGTTGACGGATTCTGTGGGAAAGGCCGAGAGCCCGTGAAAGCTCCTGGGCTCGTGCAGGATCGACCGAGCTCACGGCGCGCGCAGCCATGCGCTCTGGGTCCTTGCTTCGTCTTCGAGAGCGCAGGAACAGCCCCATCAGCGCCCCGAGGGGCGCAATGATGAGCCCCGCGGCCATCAAGCGAGAAGTGATCGTGCCGGTTCGAGCAACCTGGGCTGCCACTCCCACTGCGAGCAATGCAAAGTAGACAGAACCCCAAAATGCACCCCGCCTGGCCGGTCGCGCGAACACGGCGCTGAGCTTTTCCAGGCGTTTTCTCGCTTCTTGGGGGAGGCGACTCACTGCCGCCGAGCATAGCAGGGAAATGCGCCAACCTCCCAGGCCTCCCCTGCCTCGCCCGATTGCGCAGACGCCAAAATCCGCGACTGTAAGCAGCTCCCGCCGCTTGTGAGTGTAGCGTCTCCCTTCCTGGAGAGACATGGTAATCTAAAGGCCTATGGAAACGTCTCGGGCTCGCGCCCCCCTCGAGCAATGCCAGAGTTGTTTAGGAACCGGAGAAGCAGCCACCGACTACGGAGTCGTGGACTGCCCGGACTGCGGAGGAGCCGGCACGCTTCCGCCTCGAAGCGTCCAGGTCAAGTGGCGCGCGGCGGACATCGAACGCTCGCTGGAGGCTGGTCGTGCCATCGAGCCTCAGCACGTCAAGTGGTTGCTGGCCGAGCTCCGTGCTTCGCGCGGCGCCTTGACCGAGATCATTGCTTTGTCTCACGACGCCCAGGATGAGGACCAAATTGGGCTCAGAATTCGCTTTATCGCCAACCGGGCGCTCGGACTCTACGAAGTCCGCCACGCCTCGACCGATTCCTCGCAGTGAACCCCATCGTCGCCAATCAATTGATTGTATCCATGGGAGCCCTCCGCGAGCCGGGATTTCGGCTCGCATGGCTCCGGGAAAAACTGGAGGAAATGATGGTCCACCTGGCCAAGCTCATCGTTTCTG
>CAYTRQ010000351.1:0-6220 GCA_964440025.1 uncultured Polyangiaceae bacterium
TGCCGAGCAGTTCACCGGGCTTTCGGGACAGTATGTGCCGATCAAAGAGACGATCGCTGGCTTCCAGGAAATCCTTTCGGGTGCCTTGGACGACCTTCCCGAGCAGGCGTTTTATCTTGTGGGCAATATTGAACAGGCCAAGGAAAAGGCGCAGGAGCTGTCCAAGCAAGCTTCCTGAGCGAAAATTGTTTTTTTCGAACCCTTTCTCAAGCAAGGGCAGCTCACATGGCGACCCCCATCCATCTTGAAATTGTTACTCCCGAAGGTGTTCAGCTTTCTCAAGACGTCGAGGAGCTCACGGCTCCCAGTGTCGAAGGAGAGTTTGGTGTTCTTCCTGAACACCGACCCCTGCTCGCCGGTCTCAGGACCGGGATTTTACGGTATCGAGCGAGTGGCGAGACCCATTCCGCTGCCATTGGGCCAGGGTTTGCCAAAGTGGGAGGGGGCCGAGTGAGCATTCTCACCGATCAGTTTACTGCCAAAGAACAGGTCGATGCGGTGGTTGCGCGCAAGGACTTGAAGGAGGCCGAGCAGGAGCTCTCCAAGATCCCGAGCGACGCGGCGGAGGGGGACAAAGCCCAGTCCATCGCCAAGGTTCGCTGGGCTGCGGTGCGCCTCGAGCTCTATGGGGATCCCCCACCACCCACAATGATGCTTGATCATGAGATCCGCCTCCTCGGTCATGAGGACTACGTAGAAACCTTGAGCGGTGACGAGGAGGATCCCGAAGACACGGCTCGCTCGGAATCATCGCCGAACGCGAACGGCATCTGATCCAGAGGACAACTCGAGCCGTGCCCTTGCCCGGACCCAAGACCCTCCTCGGGCGGTTTGGACTCCGGCCTAAGCGTTCTTTTGGCCAGAATTTTCTGGGCGACGTCCACCATGCCGCCCGCATCGCGCGATTGGCCGCTCCAACCGGTGCTGAACGGGTTCTCGAGCTCGGGGCGGGACTCGGCGCACTGTCTGATCAACTCCTGGAGCGTGGTTGCTCCGTGGCTTTGGTGGAACGAGATCGCGAGCTGATACCGGTTTTGGAGGAGCTTTTCTCTGAGGCCATCGAAGAGGGCCGAGCCCGTGTGATCGAAGCGGATGCCAAGACCGCTGATTGGCTGGAGTTGTTGGGGGCGGCCGAGCGGCGTGTTGTCACTGGCAATCTCCCCTACCAAATCACTGGGCCCCTTCTGAGCAAGGTGACTTCGTTGCGCGCCGCGATCGAACGGGCGGTGTTCCTCGTTCAGAAGGAAGTTGCCGATCGTCTGGTGGCGGCCCCGGGATACAAGGAGTACGGAGCACTCAGCGTGTTCGTTCAGACGCAGTTTTCCGTAAAAAGGGAGTTCCATCTCAAGCCGGGTGCATTTTATCCTCCGCCCAAGGTGGATTCCGCGGTTTGCGTCTTGATCCCTCGCGCAACGCCCATTGCAGAGGAAACTCCTCTGTTTCGCCAGCTAGTCCGGGGTGCCTTTGCCGCTCGGCGTAAGACCTTGCGCAATGCTTGGAAATCGGTGGCCTCGCCCGAGGTCGTCGCAAGGGTCGCAGCTTCCTGTGGAATTTCGCTCGACGTTCGTGGGGAAACGCTTTCCCCCCTCGAGTTCGCTCGCATGGCGGATGCCCTGGCCGCATGGGGTCGGCTTTCGGATGAAAAGTCATGAGAGAGACGAGAGGACGGGCTGAGGGTCGGATCAGAACGAACTCCCTGGCGCTGCTGTGTGGAGCTCTTGGACTGCTCGCAGCATGCCGGGGTGCGGAAAAGCAAGAGCGCGTCAGAGGCGCCGTTGGGGTGTTCTATGGCGGCCAGGTTCAGGAGCTTTCCGAAGTGACCGTGACCTCCGTGAATCCTCCCACTTTGGGATTTCGACTCGATTTTTTGCAGGAAGCCGAGGAGAAGGCGCGCAACGTTCGGTTTGAGGTGGTCCGTCCAGGTCCGGCAGGCCGTCGCGTGACGGAGACCGGCGAGCAAACCATTTCTCCGGAGAGGCGCAGGTACGATCAGACGATTGAACTGCCACAGTCCGCCCCGCTTGGGACGATCAACGTGCGCGTGGTCGTCGATTCTCAGATTGTTATCGATCGAGCACTTCTACTCCGCGGAGAGCGATAGCGCTTTTTATTGGAAGTGATCACAACGGCCCCGAGCTTCGCGAGGGTACGGTAACCTTGTTCGCTGGCGAGTTCGAGCCGAGCGGAGAGGGCATCGACAGCCATCTGTTGTTGAGGTGTGAGGGATTCTGCTTCGGCGGTCAGGCTTTCTTCGTGGGGGACAAACCGGAGTTGAGTGTGGTTTCTTCGGCAGGCGCTGTAAGCGGTGAGGAGCTCCTTCGGCGTCTCGAACGTGGGCGGCTTTCCCAAGACGTAGACGACCGTGGGGCGTGGACGATTGGAAAGAACCTCGGAAATGAGACCAGCCAGACGACGCTCGACCGCGTGGCGATCCGAGGTGGAGCGCACGGGAGGATGAACCCCGAACGCGAGAAGATAGGTTCTCAGGAGGCGTTCGAAGTCGGAGGGAGCATACGGGGGGTTGGGTTGCACGGGAGCCTGTTTGAGGAGGCGTCGAATGAGACTGGCCACCGCGCTGCGCTCGTCGCCTTTCAAGTCGGCGGCTTGTTCATCGAGGCCGCGTGCATGTTCCAGGGCGCGGCGGAGCACATCGCGTTCATCCCAGTCGCTGCGATCGGCATGAACGGTGTGGCACTCGAAGGAGAGTGCAGAGATGAGACGCGCTGCATGGGTCGGGCTGCGTCCAAGGGGGACACTCGTGACATTGCGAGCGCCGACGATTTTGAGTCCGACCACATCACCCCGAGCAAGATGACTTTCCGCGGCCTGCGTTGCGGTATCGATGGCGCGGTCGATGCCGCTCCAGCCGGGACTCCCGGAAAAGCTATCGATCGACGCATCGATCAGGATCCAAACGATGTCCCGTTGTTCCAGCTCTTTTTCGACGACGAGCAGCCGCCCACGACGAGCGGATGCTTTCCAAGCGATGCGTCTGAATGGATCGCCGGGGCGGTGTTCCCTCAGTTCACGGAACTCTGGACCGTCCCCGCGAAGCCGTCCGCCACCTCCCTCGGGGGCCTGATGACGGCCTCTTCGTCCGCTAGAACCACTGGCTTTCCACGATACGCGGCGCGGAAGAACCTCGATGACGTAAGGATTGGTGAAGCTCAGTGGAACTGCGAACAAGCCAGGGGCTCGGACCGTTTCGAGGGTCAGTCCATGAATGCCGTGGTAGCCGACGCGCAAGGGGCGGATGGTGAGCGTAACGCTCATTCTTCCGCGGGCAGGGATCTCCCCTTCCTCGGGAACGACCGTCACCTCGAGCTGCGGCGAGTGCATTGCCGAAAGTTGTCGAAAGCGCGTGGGCAGGGCGTCTCGATTTCTGAGCTCTGCTCTGAGAGTGAGCGTTGCCAAACGGCGAGCGCGTTGCGTCCGGTCCGGGGTGCTCCACAGCATTTCGAAGCCGGCCGCTCGTGCCCGAGCAACGCTCACGAGGGTGAGCGCTCGTGAGATGGCCACGCCCCCAAGCAGGGCCGAGCCGTAGGCGACGAGGTCTGGGGCCGAAAGGGCGATGCCGAGGCCAATTCCAACGGCCCCTGCCCAGGCCAGATGCGTCGCCCTTCTTTTGGCATGGAGACGCATCACCCGGCCCTACGAGACCGCCGCTGCACTGTAAGGAACCCGATCGAGCGCATCCTCGACAACCCTGCGCCTGGCGGTTTCGTCGCCATCGAGATCCGGGACCAAAATCAAACGATGCGCGAGCACGGAGCTCGCGACCGCGCGCACGTCGTCGGGCGTCACGAACGCTCGGCCGCAGAGCACGGCATGAGCTTTGGAGGCATGCAGGAGCGATAGCGAGGCGCGGGGGCTGGCTCCGAGCAGAACTCGGGAATTGTCTCGGGTGTGGCGGCAAAGGTGGACGGCGTAGTGATGGATTTCGTCTTCTGCGTGGACGTGCCTCGTGGCCTCCTGCATGCTTTCGATATCGCCATCGGAAAGGATGACCTCTGCCACGGGGGCTGTTTCGTTGTGGGTGCGGAGCATGGCGATCTCGGTGCCTTCCTCTGGGTAACCGAGCACGAGTCTGACGAGAAACCGATCGAGTTGGGCCTCGGGAAGTGGATACGTCCCTTCGAGATCGATGGGGTTTTGTGTGGCTAGCACGATGAACGGTTGAGGAAGGCTTTGACTTTCTCCTTCGATCGTCGCTTGTCCTTCTTGCATGGCCTCGAGGAGTGCCGATTGTGTCTTTGCCGGAGCTCGATTGATCTCGTCAGCGAGGACGACGTTCGAGAAAATGGGACCGTAGCGGAGAGAGAAGGAGCCACTGCGAGGATCGAGAACATACGTGCCTGTGATGTCGGCAGGGAGGAGATCGGGGGTGAATTGGATGCGTCTCAATTGGCATCCGAGCGTTGTGGCGAACGCTTTGGCAAGCGTGGTTTTGGCCACCCCTGGGACTCCTTCCAAAAGGACATGACCACGGGCGAGGAGGGCCAGCAGCAGTGTATCCACGGCCCGCTTGGGGCCTAGGTAAACACGACTCACTTGATTTCTCACGCGATCGAGCCGCGCTTTAAGTTCACCGAGCTCGTGATCTGCTATTTTTGAGCTCAATTCTTCTTCTCCGCTTCTAAAATGGCCCCAAGCAGTTTCATCGACCTATCGTGTAGCTGTTTCAAGGCGGTGGTGGAAGGGCGTACGGGCTTTCCCTCGGCCAGGCTCGCACCATAGGTGCGGGTCGTTTCGAGGAGAGCAGTCAGCTCTTTTGCATCATCTTTGCCCATTTTCGTTGTCGCCAAGCGCTCTTCGAATTCCGCCCGTCGTAAGGAGGGATTGATCCCGAGCCGCTGCTCGACCGCTTCTCGAAGCGCTGCATCCATTTCGATCACCGAGAGGAGGGGGCTTGTCTGCGGAGCGCCGAGAATTTCCGCCCGGGCGCTCGCCCCGGTTTGAGCGGCCAGAGGAGCTTGCCGCGCGTAGGCGGGCGACATGGTCAGCTGCCTGAAGGTATTGCGCCGGAGCTCGCTACCGAGGACCCAAAAGGCCAAAACGGCTGCTAGGGCGAGAGTCAAAGCCTGAGGAAGCCCTTGGCCCTCGATGTCCCCGAGGGCCTCTTCCAGCGACGAGAGGCTGTCCATGATCTCCTCGGTCAGGTCCTGAGGCTCCCCGTAGTGACCCTTTTGAGTGAACTCTCCTGTGAGGATGAGGAGCCGGCCCGAGCTTGCCCGTCCCACCTCTCGGCTGACCAAATAGTCCAGCATTTCCACGGCCAGTTTCCGATTTCCGGGGTAGCGGAGCATCAGATTAATGAAGATGGACGGATCGGAGACGACGAGCAGTCGACCGTTTCCAGAGATGATGCCTGTGATAGCTAGTGTTCCGGCGCCACCGTCCTCGAGCGGAATTTCCAAGACGGGCGTCAGATCCGGGTGCTCGAGAAGCACGGGATGGTTCGTGATCACTCGCTCCACTCCGACGGTCATGGGATGGCGCCCTTGGGCTGTCCCAGCCACGGTTTGAATGACCGGAACGGCCACGGCCAGGTCGGGATCTTCGCGCAGTCGATCCTTGGGAGCGAGGGGAGGCGGCACTCGGTGGATCCCGAAGCGTTTGAGGAACGAAGGGCTTTTGCCGAAGTCGTCGAGAATGGCCACGCGCCCCCCTTCGGCGAGAAACGTCGTGAGCGATTCCCCATCGAGCTCGACTCCGGGGAAGATCACGACGAGGGAGTCTCCCGGCATGAGCTCTTCGTAGTTGAGGGTTGCCGTAACATGGACTCGGTCGGTCCCTAGCCGTCTCTGGGCCAGCCGTACGAACTCTGCCGTTCCTTGCCAGTCCGCTCCGGAGGTTGCAAAAGGTCCCTCTGTTGGCTCCGGGGCGGCGAAAGCGCAGGGGGCCATGAATAAAGCGATGAGCAAAACAGCGAGTGCCACCCCGCGTCCTTCATGGATGCGGATCCGCAATTTGTCGCTTTTTCTGGTCCGCATCCCGGCCCTCGTTTTCGCCATTCAATTGGGGAGACTAGTTCGCGTCCTTCAAGGAGGCGAACGGGCAAGCAACAAGGTGTTCGACGGCAAAAAAGGTGCAAAGAACGGAGTCGCCCGCCCTCGCCCCGCATGGGGCGGGCGACGGAGTGGGCACCTCGCGCCGCGAACGAGACTAGTTCGCGTCCACAAAGGACGCGAACCAAACAAGCACTGAGGCGTTCAGCGTC
>CAYTRQ010000352.1:0-6219 GCA_964440025.1 uncultured Polyangiaceae bacterium
GCCCGCGTAGATCATGCGCGTTACGCTCGTGGGATCGCTGGGCTCGACCCCCAGCTCGACAGAGCGGTAGGGCGTTTCTTGAGCAGGAGAGTCGGGAGTTTCCAGATAGGGAAGCTCCGGGCCAGCCGCTTGGGCGATGATCTGATCGACGGAAGGTCCGCTGCCCCAGCCCGTCATCGCGCCATTGCCGCCATCGAAGCTCACTCCGTCGGACGGACCTTTGAGCTCACAACCCGTCCACAATCCCGCCATACCGTGGGCGTGCGCCTCCCCAGCGCCGGCGGCCGTCAGGGTGAGTCCCCAGGGGACCACGATCTTGGATTTCATGGGAGTAAGTGGTTCGTGAATAAAGTGAAAGTCGAAATCCGTTTCACTACCGGTCGGTCGCCAATCGATGACCGTGTTCCAGTCGAGGGCGGGAGCTCCGTCGGGGGTAAAGACCAACAACAGTCGCTTGGGCAAAATGAACTCCATGTCCTGCCCCGAGGCGTTGAGCAGAGGGATGAGCGGACTCGCCGCCGCTCCCAAACCGAGCGATTGGAGCATGCGCCGGCGGGACTGGCCGAGTGAACGGGGAGCAAAGGGCTTTCTCGGGCGAGTCGGAGTCCGGTGAGTCATTGCGAGTCCTGGGCTGCGGTGGAATCAACGTGATTGAAGGCGCGGCTAGCGGCGATTTGAGCAATCAAGGTACGAATGTTGCCATCCGATTCGCGGAAGGTGTCGTGGAGCTCGACGAGTGTGCAGGCGTCATCGAGGCTCTCCATGCGTCCCAGCGCGAACCGGAACCATTGGTCCGCTACGCAATCCTGTACCTCGCTTGCATTGGCCATGGCAGTCATCATGTCCGTGGCGTTTTGATAGTCCCCTTGGAGGTCATCGCGCGTCGCGAGGAATCTTCCGCTGGCGTCGACCTCCCCCAGCCCGTCTCGAGTGCGGTAGCGTCCTATTGCATCGTAGTGTTCGTATGCATAGCCGAGTGGATCGATCAGCTGATGACAGGCGGCACAGGTTGGGTCGGCCAGATGCTGTTCCAGACGTTCGCGGGTGGTCGTGGCCTCCGTAGGCGTGGGAACTGCGGTGTTGGCGTTGTCGGGAGGTGGGGGAATGGTTTGGCATAGGAGATTTTTGCGTATCACGATGCCCCGATGCACGACCGACGTTTGATCTCGGTGGGCGTGCTTGGCCAAAAAGGCTGCCTGGGTGGTGATCCCCGCCCGGGTGCCCTCTGGGAACGTCGCGGTGTCTCCTACAGAAAAGTCAGCCGGGGGTGAAATGCCGTAGAGGTCGAGTAGGTTCTCGTCCGGCAGAGTGAAGTCTGCGGCAAGCAGGGTGCTCAAGAGGCCATCACCTTCCCTAATCACGTAGCTCGAAAAGCGCTCGGTTTCTTCGAGCATCGACGCGGCCAGTTCGGGATCGAACGACGGAAACCGGTTTTCATCCTTTTCCTTCTCCTCGAGACCAGACAGCCCCAGCCATTGCTTGTGAAACAAACCGATGGTTTCTGCGGCATACTCATGAGCGAGCATGCGTTTGACTTGTTGGTCCAGAACTTCGGGATCGCTGAGGCGATCACTGGCGGCGAGGTCGAACAGTTCCTGGTCCGGCATCGTGTTCCAGAGAAAGTAGGAAAGCCGCTGGGCGAGACTGTAGGGATCGAGTGGAGCCGGGGATGAGGTCGCCAGCTTCGTCTCTGGTACATCGACGTGGTACATGAAGCTCGGGGACTGCACGAAAGCTTCGACCAGAAGCTGGAATCCGTGTTCAGGATCGACACCACTCGAGCCGAGCTCATAGAGTGCGATGAAGGTCTGGTGCTCCTCGTCGGTGAGTGGTCGGCGATAGGCTCGCAAGCCGAATGACGAGATGAACTCGCTGGCGCAGGCCGTGCCTTCCGTGTCCAGATCGCAGCCCGTGATCTCGCCTCGGCGAGGAAGAACCTCCTCCGCAACCGTTTGGGCCATCTCTTGGTACTGCTCGACCATTAGCGGAGTGATCGCGGTGATCGCGTTGTTTTCGAAGGGGCCCAGGCGTTCGTCGGGTGCCAGTCCACTGGCCGGGTTGGAAGTGACGCCGAGCAGATCTCTGAGAGTATTATTGACTTGGCGCTTGGTGAGTCGGCGCATCTTGGTCAGCCCCATGGTCAATTGGTCCTTCCGGGCCTCGCATTCTGCTTGAAGCTCGTCGGGGTCGCGGGGGATTGGACGCGAGCCTGATTCGCCTCCCGAGGCTCCTTCGGTCGCGTCCATGCCCGTACCGAGGTTGCCTCCGGTGCCTGCGTGGCCGCCTCTGACTGAGGTCTGTTCACCATTTTCTCCGGAGGCGGGCCCGCTGAGTTCAGCGCACCCCCAACTCAGAGCCGCGGCGCAGAGGAGTCCAGCGTTTCCCGAAAACCACGTTTGCTTTCCTCGTCGCATCGCTTTTTACCTTCCCCCGCGAAAAAGCGGCTGAGCTACGCTTGGGATCTGCCGCTACTCGTGGAGTTGGCAGCTGGATTTCACGGTATCCCAGTGCGACCGGTCGGCAACGAAAAAACGTTTTAGTTAGCTAAAAAGCCTCTCCGCCTGGCAGCTGGGGTGAAACGATCCAGTCCACTCGTCCTCAGCGCCATCGGGGCGTTCCCTCGATGGCGTCCCGCTGGTGGACCCCTCAGTCTACGTTAATTATTCGATTCTAGACGCTGGATCTTGTCGAACAGAAGTTCGTGAAGGGAGGTACTGACTCCCTCTGCAAAAGGCTTGTCACGAACCAAGGCCAAGCGCTCCTCGAAGCCAGCAGGACCTGACGGCAGCACCGGAAGAGACGGTCCCCGACGCTCCTCGGCGGTAGCTTTGCGAAATCCACTACATTGATAACAGACGCCCTGCTTGTTCACCAAAGCACACAGTCCTTCGTAGGTGCTTTCCATGGCCCGACGAGCCGAGCTGAGCTGATGACGCAGGACGGATTCGGTCACGTCCAAAATCTGTGCGGCTTCGCGATTCGATAGCCCGAAGATCTCGCGCAACACCAAGGCTGCTTGTTCCGTCGGTTCAAGGGATCGTCCCACACATGTGAAACAAAACGAGATGTGCTCATAGACATCGTAGGAAAATTGTGGATTGCGAGTCGTCTCGACGATGTCCTGGCGTTCTTCCTCATCTTCTGCGCAAACATCTTGAAGATGCACTTGGCTCAGGGGGCGCCAACGCTTCTTGTGGCGTAGATAGTCGAGACAGGTATTCGTCGCGATGCGAAGGAGCCAGCTTTTGAAAGCGCCACGATGATTCAATCCAGGGTACCGCTCGTAGGCCTTGGCCAGGGTCTCTTGAATCAAGTCCTCGGCGTCACCGTAGTGGCCTACCAATCGGTAGACATAGGCGCGCAGCAGATCGCGATGGGGCTCGAGAAGGGTGGAAAAAGCGGGAGCGTCTGAGGTCATTGGAGACTGTAGGTACTATGGTAGGCGCCGTTGCGGAAATGGCAACGTCATGGGAGTAACCATTGCGTAATAAGCAACTTCGCGGAGCGGAGGGTGCTTGGTGGGGAGAAAAGCACAGTCGTCGGATCGGCAGCTCGCATGGATGAAATGTTCAATAAAATCAACAATTTGGCGAGATTGACCCCGTCAAACGTCCTAGAGACATGCAAAGTAAAAACACCAATGGTCAACATGCCATTCGCCACCGAGTCGAAATTGAAACACCCGTCGAGAAGCTCTACGCCGCACTGACGGAAGCAGACCTCCTCGCCTCCTGGTGGACCACCCGAGTCGATGCAACGCCCCGGGAGGGGAGTACCGCAAGCTTTGGCTTCGGAGACGGTAGTCACCAGGTGCGCATGAAAGTCGAGGAACTTGTTCCGAACAGGCGTGTGCGTTGGACGTGTACGGAGGGGCCGTGGCAAGGGATGAGTTTTACGTTCGAGCTCTCTCCGCACGAGAAAGGCAGCGCTTTGCGCTTTGAAAACGCCGGCTGGTCCGAGCAAGACGACTTTTTTATGCACTGCAACAGCAAATGGGGGTTCTTTCTTTCAGCAAGCTTGAAGAGCTATCTGGAAGGCGGACAAGGTGTCCCTCACCCGAACGAGCCGAAAATCTGACTAGTTCGCGGCGAAAAATGGCTACTCCGTCGCCCGCCCGCGGTCCGCGGGCGGGCGTCACTCTCGCTTGATTTTTCCGTGCTCGCGAAAGAGACCTTCAATGGCTCAAATCTCTGCCGGCTGGATCGAGTTTGCTTTTTGACCCGCATCCTGACGGATGCAAGTCGAGCGGGCGAAGGCGGTCGGCTCTGTTTTTCGACCATTTTTGTCGTCGAACGCTGTGTTTCTTGTTAGTTTGCATCCATTTGCGGATGCGAACCAGACTGGAAATTTGAAGGGCGGGGGGGCACTGATCCTCACCTTGTTCGTCGCCTTCGACCACGTACCGTGCAGGTCTCCCTGAGCAACGGCGGTCCTCTGGGGCCGCTGCCGCAAGGCTCTCTCCGTGATTTCCGCGAAGATGACCTCGGGTCAGCGACCTGCAAATCGAGGAAATCGAGACGAATGAGGTGCGAAGCAGATGTCTAATTCTCCCATTGGGGTCCCACAGAACACTCAACTTCGACGGTGCGCCCGCGGAACACTCTTGGCTCTGAGTGTGCTGCTCCCCGCCTGTGCGTCGGACAGCGGTGCTCCCTCTCCCGACGGAGGAACCGGCGGGATGGACACCGGTGGGGCGGCATCGATCGGCGGTACCACTTCGGGGGGGACCTCAACTGGTGCGTCGAGTGGGGATGGCACGGGAGGCACTACCGGCTCCGACGGTGGCACGGGAGCCGCCGGGCATTCGGGCGGCGTGTCGGCTACCGGGGGTGGAAGTTCGGGAGGAACCGCCGGATCTGGTAGCGCAGGAGGAACTGGAGGCGGCGGCACCGATAGCGGCGGCTCCGGGAGTGGCGGAGCCACCGGTGGGACCGGTGGGAATACGGCCAGCGGGGGTGACGCTGCGGGGGGTTCCGGTGGTTCGGGCAGCGTCGACGACGAGCGCAGCGCGGGCTGCGGCGCGTCCCGCACACTGATGAACGGACGCCGGAGCATTCAGAGCGGTGGCACGAACCGCGAATACATCCTGAGAGTTCCCGACGACTACGACAACAATCATCCCTACCGTTTGATCATTGCCTTTCACTGGCTGAACGGCAACGCGGATCAAGTGGCCAATGGCGGCGGATCGACGGAGGACCCTTATTACGGACTCTGGGATCTTGCGGAAGGTAGCACGATTTTCGTGGCCCCCGAGGGTCTGGAGGCTGGTTGGGCCAACACCGGAGATCGGGATCTCGCCCTGACCGACGCGATCCTCGAGGAGGTCCAACAGGATCTGTGTATCGATACCAATCGCATCTTTGCTACTGGATTTAGCTATGGCGCCGGAATGTCCTATGCCCTCGCCTGTGCCCGGGCGGATGTCTTCCGCGGAGTTGCGCTGTACGCTGGGGCCCAACTGAGCGGTTGCAATGGAGGCGACACGCCCATTGCTTACTTCCATGCACACGGGGTAGGAGACTCTGTGCTCAGCATCTCACAGGGGCGCCAGCTTCGCGATAACTTTGTGAATGTCAACGGCTGTACGCCGCAGGATCCGCCTGAGCCGGGCCAGAATAGCGGCACCCACATTTGCACATCGTACGAGGGCTGTTCGGAAGGATATCCTGTGCGCTGGTGCGCGCATGGCGGCGGTCACAACCCGACGGAGAAGGATCAGGGGCAGAGCGAGAGCTGGGTTCCCCCGGAAGCTTGGGACTTCATCTCACAATTCTAGAACGCGTCTCGGGACCGTCTTGAAGAGAAGAGATTTCGTCTCACAATTCTAGAACGCCTCTCGCGAGTCCCGTCTTGGTGCTGTGCTGGTGGCCGACTGTGATCACGATCACGTGACCTCAATGTCGAAATGAAGAACGTCCTCGCGGAGGCCCAGTTTTGTATAGAGCGCGACGGCGGGGGCGTCTTCGGCGCTGTCATCGGCTTGCACGAAGGTAACCCAGGTGCCTCGCGTTCGCGCCAGCTTTTTCAGGTGTTCGATCAAAGCCGTCGCGATGCCCTCACGGCGGTGCCCTTCAAGAACGGCGAGGTCGTAGATGTAGTTCGCATCCACAAAAGGATGCGAACCAACAAGCAACAAAGCGTTCGACGGCGAAAAATGGGCTAAAAAGCGGAGTCGCCCGCCCTCGCCCCGAAGGGGCGGGCGACGAAGTGGCCATT
>CAYTRQ010000353.1:0-6207 GCA_964440025.1 uncultured Polyangiaceae bacterium
AGTTGTATCTGCGCTACGGCTACTGGTCCCGCGTCGAGTCAACTTAGTAGGTGGCCATAGCCACTCGATCCGAGGTCAATCCGGTGAATGTGTTTGGCAGAAAGGCACCAGCCCGTTCCCGCTCTTGGGCGGGGACGGCGCTGATGACCCTGGTCTCCTACTTGAGTGCCACGTTGGCTCCGGCGGTGGCGTCAGCCCAGAGCACTGACGCGGCGCAGGCAGAGCGCATTGGAGGAGGGAGCCTGAGCTCCCGCAGCGATCGCGCCGGCTCGACGGCGGTTGGCGATGGCCCGGCGGAAGTGGAAGGCGACATCGGATCGGCAACGCTCCAGGATGAGCCGAGCCAGGCCGATGAGCCGAAGAGCGATGGTGAACAAGCAGGTGAGCCTTCGAGCGATGACGGTTCCGCGACCAAGGATGCCGCTGCGACCGCCGAGGAGAAGGCAGAAGAGGAAGCCGAAGCCGATCAAAAGACGCTGCAGACCCAGGCGTTGCCGAGCGGTGACAAGTCAGGGGTCACGAGTCAGGCGATCAGTCTGCCGGATGGAGAGGGCAGTATCGAGGGCATGGGGGAGTCATTCAGCGCCCAGCTGTCAACAGGGATCGCTACCTTCAGTGTGCCCTTTGCTCTGCCCAAGGCGCGCGGAGGTGCTCAGCCATCGTTGGGGTTGTCCTACAGCTCGGGAAACGGAAACAGCCCGGCGGGGCTGGGGTGGAGCGTGGGAGTTCCCTTCATTGCCCGGCAGACGGATCGAGGGGTGCCGAGCTATGACGATCGGAGCCAGTGGCACCCGGAGCAGGACCGCTTTGTGTTCAATGGAGGGCAAGAGCTGGTTCCTATTTGTACCGTGGGGGCCGATCTGTCCTGCGGGGGTGCTTTGCGGGAAGAGTCGGAATCGAGCGGCGCGGTGAGTCAACCTGCCGAGGTCATGCCGGACTGGGCCGCCGGCTGGCAGTATTTCCGCCCGCGGGTGGAAGGGAGCTTTCTCCGCTTTTTCTGGGCGCCGAATCACCTCACTTGGGTCGTGCAGGACAAATCGGGCACCACGATGGAGATCGGTGTCCCCAGGCCGGAGGCGGGGCCAGCGCCGGGCGGTGCGGCGGCGGCGGAAACCAGGGCTCTCGAGAGGAACCCACGGAATCCCGATGAGATCTACAAGTGGCATCTGAGCCGCCAGTATGATCAACACATCGAAAGTGGAGCTCCACTCAACGCCGTTGTCTATGACTACGCGCAAGTAGGTGGCACGGCCTACCTCACAGACATCTATGACACCTCTCCTGCGGCAGAACCGGCCACCACGCACCTTTTGGATTTCGCTCATCATGTCCGGTTGCGCTGGGCGGAGCGCCCCGATCCTACCGGAAGCTATCGCAGCGGTTGGTTGATCGAAAAGACGCGCCGTTTGCTAGGGGTGGACGTCACCAGCAAGACCTACCTTGGCGACGTCAGTGAGCCCCGGCATCAGGTGCGCCGCTATCATCTCGACTATGACAGCCGCTGGCACCGCACCGTGCTCAATGAGGTCCAGGTGGAGGGCCGTTGCATTTCGAGCTCCGGCGAGCAGCCGGTCGACGAAAGTGCGGCACCAACGGAAGGGGAGGACGGAGCGCTGCCGGAGGACACGAGTTGCGGGCGGCTGCCTCCCATGAGGTTCAGCTACAGTGAGGTCGGGGGCTATCAACCCGGAGGAGAGCGCGACGACGAGCCCCTGGCGGGGTATCAGCCCTTCGACGGACGAGTCCAAAAGTTCGCGGCGAGCCCCGACCATTCGCTGGAAGAAAGCCTGACCGACTTCTTCGACATCAACTCCGACGGGTTGCCCGACGTGCTGGTCACGGCGCCGGGGCTCTACGGTAACGACCACGCGGTGTTCTTCAACGGAGCCGGTGGCGCCCAGGGCTTCGGGGGGCCGACCAACATGGGAGTGATGGGTGTCTTGGGGGCCAACAGTAACACCATCAAGTTGAGCAACCAGAATGTGTCGCCGCTCGACTTCGACGGTGATGGTCACATCAACCTCCTGCACATGCCTCGCGAGAAGACCTATTCCGCCTACGATCCAAGGCGGGTCAACGGTCATTGGAAGTGGGTAGGGAGAGAGATCGTCACCGCGGGCGATCAGAGCCCCAAGATCGATTTCGGTCAGGACACGACGGAGCTGAAGGTGATGGACGTCGACTTCGACGGTTTGGTCGACGTGGTCAAGAGCTCAGGCACCGACTACCAGACCTTCTTCTCTCTGGGCAGGTATCCAGGGGGCGACGGACAATTTGGGCAAGCCTCGAGGGTGGGATCGAGCGCCAGCAACATCAGCATCAGCCCCAAGAGCACCTGCGTCCCTCACAGTGGTTTGCCGATTCGGCTGAGCGATTCCGAAACGCGTGTGGGCGACATGAACGGTGACGGCATCACCGACATCATTCGGGTCAAGCGTGGCGATATCCAGTACTGGCCCGGTCGCGGCAATGGCTTTTGGGGGACGGGCCCGCGGGACGACTGCCCAGGAGGGACATTTGGCGCGGACCGCTACGTCGAAATGGAGGAAGCTCCGTTCTATAGCGACGTGGATGGTTCCACGCTCAAACTTGGTGACGTCAACGGAGATGGTCTAGCTGATCTGGTGCAGATCCGCTTCGATGGTGTGGACATCTGGCTCAATGTCGATGGTCGCGGTTGGACGGACCGAAAGATCCTCGATGAAACTCCCTACCATGCCGGGTATCACAATCGGATCCGTATCAATGACGTGAACGGCAGCGGCACGTCCGACCTGGTCTGGGGAGACGCCGAGGAGTACAAGTACATCGATTTGCAGGGCGGGGAGAAACCCTATTTGCTCGTGGGGGTCGACAACGGTCTCGGCAAAACGACGGAGATCGAGTACTCGACGAGCGCGCGGGAGATGCTTGCGGCCGAGGCACGAGGGGCCTGTCCAGAGGGCGGACCGGGTGAGGCCGATCCGTGGAGCATGGGCTGGTGCAGCAAGATGCCCACGGTGACGTACCTGGTCAAACGCGTGATCGAGCGCGACAATATCACGATCCGAGGACGCCCCCCGGCGGCCTATGTGACGGAGTACGAGTACCGCGATCCGTATTTTGAAGGACGACAGAGAGAATTCCGTGGCTTCCGCCGCGCCCGGGCGCGACGCATCGGCGACGAGAACAGCCCGACCGATATCAGCGAAAGCGTCTTTTTGTTGGGGAGGTGCAGAGATCCCGCCGATGGAAGCGCGTGGGACGGCGTCGACCAGAGCCATTATTGTGCCCCTCCCAATCGTTGGGCCGACCACCCCCACGAGGCCTTGAAGGGTCTGCCTGTGGAGACCCACAAATACAACGAAGCGGGTACGCATCTTTCGAGTGTCGAAAACCGCTACACCATTAGGACCTTGTATTCGGGCCTCGATGGGCGAGCCGTCCGTCACGCCTTTCTCAGTCAGACCGACACTCTGCTCTATGACACCGCGGCGGCTCAACAGGGGCGCGTGGACATCGAGAGGCCGGGTTTCGTCGATGAGGGTTATGCCGAGGGGGATTTGCCTTCCTCCGCCGGTCCGAATGCACCCAGCGACTACGCCGCCGGTATGGCGCACCTCCGCACGCTCTCGAGTGTCGACCGGTTCGGCAACAAGCTCCGAGTCGACAGGGAAGGCTGCGTGGGAGGAAACGCTTGTGATTCCCTCGTGACTCCTGCTGAGATCATTCGTCGAGTCACGGAGCCGACCTTGGTGCCTCACACGAGCGGTTGGCTATGGCGGACAGCAGAAAGCTACGTGGTCGGTAGCGTCTACACGGAAGCCAGCAACCTCGCGGTGACGACCTATGATGGACTGGGACGTCCGGTGCAGGTCGAAGCACGGCTTAGAGGAACCGAGCCGCTCCAGCGGGAGGAGGTGAGCACAGTGCCTTCCGGTGGGGCGAGTGACGGCCTGTTCGTCCAAAGCAGCACCTCTTATGACGAGCTTGGGAACGCCGTGCGCACCCGAGAAGCGAACGGCCGTTGCGCAGAAGTGAGCTATGAGGGTGGTTTCTATGGCTTGTTCGCGTCCTCCGAAAGCATCTTTACCGCTGATCCCGGCAGTGTCGACGAGCCCACCACCGCCTGCGCGGGGCCTGAGCTCATGACCACCGCGATCTACGACATGGGTCTAGGCGTGGTGGTGGACGCCTTTGACCTCAATCTCCGCCAAACTCAGGCCCACTATGACCAATTCGGACGCATCCGTGAGCTCAAAAAGCCCACGGCCGAGGGCGAGGGGGTATCTGCGGCCCCGAGCGTTCTCGTGGAGTACAAGCTTCCAGGATGTGATGGATGTGTGGACAGCGCGCTTCCCGCGGGGAGTCGTCATAGCATCATCCATACTCGAACTCAGGATGGTCTGACGGAAAGTAGTCAAGAGTACCTCGAGAGCTACGCCTACGTAGATGGCTTTGGTCGCACCCTGGTCACACTCAGTGAGGCCGATACGGATGCGGGAGACGAGGCTTCCTGGATCGCCGGAAGCCTGATCGAGTGGGATCAAAAGAGCGCGGTGAGCAAGAAATTCCTGGAATTCTTTTATTCGGGCGATCCGGAGGACTTCAACTACGGCAACCACCCCACGACGACCTACGGCCGACAGCGCTATGATGCTTTCGGGAGACAGGTCCAAACCTACGACTTGGACGGCACCATCACCCTGCAGAGCAAGTATCATGCTCTCTCCACCGATTTGTGGGACGCGGCGGATTTGTATCCTGGGGCGCACCAAGGCACCTATGCCAGCGAGCAGAAGGACGGCCACGGCCGTACGGTGCGCACGACGGAACGCTTCCGAGCCGGCGGTGTGGTGGAAGAGCGCCATGTGGAGACCGAATACAAGCCCACGGGTGAGCCCTTGGTGATCCGCCGCGTGCGCGGCAGTGATCAAGTGGTGCGTTGGATGCGCTACGATAGCTTGGGCCGGATGGTGCTCAACGTGGAGCCGAACACGACGGAGGGCTTCACGCCGGATCACCGGGTGGAAGACACGAGCGGACTTTCCGCTTGGCGCTATCGGTACAATGACTTCGGCGATCTGATCGGCACGAGCGACGCCCGCGGCTGTGGCCAGAACTTCTTCTACGACGGTGCTGGCCGTCTCCTTGGTGAGGATTACGCACCCTGTGAGGATCACCATGCCGCCTATACCGCACCGGCTGGGGGAACGGATCTCAGCAACTTGGAGGTGAGCTACTTCTACGACGATCCTCAGACGGTCCCCGGCAACATCGCGCCTTCGGGTTGGACCGGCGGCTACACGGTGGGGCGGGCCATTGCCGTATTGGATCGAGGTAGTGCCACCTTCACGACCTATGACGGGCGTGGTCGCACGATACGGACCCAGACACGTCTTGCCGAACCGACGGAGCTCGTGGGAGGGGTGCCCGTGAACGTGGCCCCAGTCGATCGCTACGCACCGCGCGTGTACAGCCGCAGCATGGCCTATGACGCAGCCGATCGGGAAGTCGAGGCCAGTACTGGTGCCGCCGAGCTCACGGACCCGGCGGGAGATCCACTCGTGCCCGAGGTGTTGGACGAAAACCACCAGAGTTTGATCTCCACTGACTACAGTGCTCGAGGGACCGTTGAGGCGGCAGGCAGCAGCTATGGAGATCTGGTCACCAGCATTCGTCGCGGTGCAGACAACCTCGTCCATGAAATTCACTACGGCGACGCCAGCGGCACCACGACCGGCTATCTTTATGACGAGCGTCGCCGCATCAGCAGCGTGCAAACCTACCGTGGCCCCCCCGCGAGCGGCGCCTGGAATGGCAACTACCCAGTTAGTAGTGACGCCTCCGCTGAAGAGCCCACCCGTCAACTCCTCCTTCAGGACGAAGACTACACCTATGATGTCGTGGGCAACCCGGTAGAAATCAGAGATTGGCGCGACCCCATCTCATGGCCCACCGGCGCCCAACCCGTCACCAAAAAAATCCAATACGACGATCTCTATCGGGCGACGGAGATAAGGTACGAGTACGCAACCGGCGACGACCCATGGCAAAGCCCCTTCGAAAACGAAATGGACTTCTATGAAGGCAACGATGATCCAAGAAGAGCGATACCAAGCCCTCATATTTCGTTCGAGCGTCGCGTTCTAAAACAAAGCTACCAATATAATTGGTTGGGGAACAGCGAAGAAACCCAGGATGATGCCGGAGGCTTCTACGACCGAA
>CAYTRQ010000354.1:0-6203 GCA_964440025.1 uncultured Polyangiaceae bacterium
GAGTATCGAGCCAGTTGTTCATCATCCGTAGGCCCTGTTCCGTGAGGATGGACTCAGGATGGAACTGCACCCCCTCGAAGGGAAGCGATTTGTGCCGTAGGCCCATGACTTCACCCTCTTGAGTCCACGCCGTGACCTCCAGTTGGTCAGGTATCGAGGGCGGCTCCACAATGAGCGAGTGATAACGAGTGGCTGTCAAAGGGCTCTCCAAGCCTTGGAATAGGGCCCTTCCGTCGTGGAGGACGGGGCTGGTCTTGCCGTGCATGAGCCGTTCAGCGCGACCAATCTTGGCTCCAAAGACTTGAGCAATCGATTGATGGCCGAGACACACGCCGAAAATCGGGATCTCGCCCTTGGATTGGTCAATCAAGTCCAGCGTGATCCCTGCGTCGTTGGGAGTTCCAGGTCCAGGTGAAAGCAAGACTCCTTGGGCGCCCGACGCAAGAGCTTCTTCTGGACTGAGCTTGTCATTGAGATGCACGTCGCAGATGGCTCCCAACGATTCCAAGTACTGGACCAAGTTGTAAGTGAAGGAGTCGTAATTATCGATGACAAGGACCCGAACAGTCATGAGTTGAGTTATCCTGGTAAAGGCCTATCAGAGGGGAGAGGGGGTGCAATTCCGTGGGGCAACGAACGGCGAGGTTTTCTTTTCAAGAATGGAATGACCCTGTCGAGGATCTCGTTGGGATACTCTGCCGCGGCATAGTGGGTAGCACCTTGCACCACAAAAAGTTCTGCATGGGGAATCGTGTGGGCAATCCGCCGTGCACTGAAGCTGGGTGTGATTCGATCCCGGGAGCCACTGATGACAAGAGTTGGCACGTTCACCGTGGGGAGCAATTCCTCTGCATCGTGGTGAGTAAGCTGAGCTAAAAGCGAGAAATAGAGTTGGAAGTCGATAGTCTCGAATTCTGCCAACAATTGCGAGAAGAGGTCGGGATCGAACGAGGAGGCAATGAAGCCGAGGCGTTTCAGAAACGTGAGCCCCAATTTGGTTCGACGAACTCGTCCGAGAAGAGGTGGCCCGAGAAAATGCACGGCCTTTGCGGAGGCGACAACATGGGGAAGGACCAGCTCGCTGAAGGGGAGGGGCACACCCCGGAGAGGTCGGCCGAACGTCCCGTTCATCAATACGAGATGGCTGATTGTCGAAGATTTGGACTTGTAAAGTTCTAGGCCAACTTGAACGCCCATGCTCCATCCCACGAATGCCGCTCGCTCGACCCCGAGCGCATTCAGGACCGCTGCGATGTCTTTCGCGTGTGCTTGGACGCTCAAATCGACGCCGGAGTGACCGAGCGTCGAGCCATAAAGACCGCGGTAGTCCCAACTGATCACCCTGTGAAAAGGAGCGAGGCGTCTGATATGTGTGTCGAATGCAGACACTGGCCCCCCCAAACCGTTAGCGAGAACCACCGCCGGCCCCGATCCTCGCGTATCAAAGGCTCGGAGCCGCGTTCCATCGGGTCGCGGGACAATGTGAGTGCTAATTTCCAAGTACTCGCCTGCTGTTTTCATTCTTGCCCAGCGGTAATCGCGTCGCTACTGTCCGCCAGAGCTGGCACCCCGCTGCCAGTGGATTTTTACGACCCGCGAGAACTCACGGAATGGCCGAACAGAATAAGCCCAAGATAGACCTGAAGGCCCGCCTCGGACGCAAGACCGTCGAGGGCGGAGGAGGCCCTTCGATTCCGCCGCCGATGGCGACGGGGTCGAGCATTCCAGCGCCGCCATTTGCTTCCAAGCCTCCCCCATCTCAGGAGCCGGAACAACCCAAACCTGCTGCGCCTCAGGCCATCAAGATCGAGATGAGCGAAGAGGTGGTCCAAGCTCAGAAGAAGGGGCGCAGCAAAATCATCCTGATCGCAGTGGGGACCGCCCTTGTCGGGGTGGTTCTCGGCTGGGCTCTGGGGGGCGGCATGGAGCGCCGAACACGGCAGAATCTCGCCCTGCAAGGCGCAGACCTGCTTTCCGATGAGGTCGACGAGGCCAACATCCAGGCAGAAAAACTTGCGGAAATTTTGGAAAACGCCAAGCGGAGTCTTTCCGACGGTGAGTATCCCGACGAACAGATCAAGGCGCTCGGTGATGTCACTATTCCGTTCGATGGGACCTACCTCGTTGGCAAGGGAATCGGGCTGATGAGCCCGGACATCAATCGGATGTTGGTGGACTACGCTGGAGGAGCGCAGCAGGCCAACGAGCAGAAAGATCGCCTCCAACGCGTCATGATGGGAGCACGAGAGCCAATCGAAGAGCTCCTCGCCCAAAAGGACAAGCCGAAGTTCAACTGGGCTGTTTTCGTGACGGGGGGGCCGCACGGTCCGATGGCTGCAATGCAGCCCTTCCCGGAGCCTTTCTTGGTGACATCCAAGGAAAAGGTGGAAAATGAGGATGGCGACATGGTCAAATACGACTGGCCAGAGGAGTTCGAGATCCCTGACGGGGACGACAAGGTCACCCTCGAGCGCTATGAAGGGGGCGATCCGACTCGAGGCGGGGATCCAGAGCTCATTCCCGTTGACCCATCGACTCAGTCGCTCGTTTGTAGCTCCGACACGATGAACCTTCTCCGCAAGGAGATCGTGGGACTCGAAAGGCTCCTCAAAGGCGACAAGAGCGATCCGACCAACGAGAAAGCGGGGCTGCTCGACACGGGGAAGCGCCTGATCGACGAGCTCAAGGGCATTGGTCAGTAGCCGAATCCACTGGCAACCGAGCCGCCGCGTGCAAGTGGCGCGGTTGCCGAGTGCAGGTTTCACTCGCCGAACCCACCGGCAACCACGCCGCGACGCAGGAGTGGCGCGGTTGCTTGTGAGGTTCACCCGCTGCACCGGCCACACCGCGACGAGGATGCGAAACCCTCAAGCTCCGGCCCCCACCGCGCGACGAGGATGCGAAGTGGCGCGATCGCTTGCGGGTTTCACTCGCTGAGCCCATCGGCAACCGAGCCGCCGCGTGCAGCAGCGGAGCGGTCGCCGATGGCAGGTGTCACCGCCACTTATGCCTCGAACTCATCGACGATCGAGGAAGTTCTTGCTTGGCCTGATTGCTGATGCCGGGTGACGTGAGGGAGGGGAGTCCAGAATCCCTTCAAAGTGCCTCAGGCGGCGTCCGCTGAATTGTCGGTTCGGCTTCTTCCATTGTTGGAAGGATCGGGGAGGCCACTCAGCTCGACGAGAGCCACGTGGCGCGCGTCGGCGTCGCGGATCAGCACGGAAAGGCCGAGGAGCTCATGCCGGGAGCCAGGTGCGGGGACGCGCCCGATTTTTTGGAGCAGGAGTCCGCCGAGGGAGACGTAGTCTCCCTCGGGAAGCTGTGTGCCCAAATGGCGGTTGACGTCGGTCACCGGCAAGCTGGCGTCGACCAGTGCATGCCCCTCGCCGAGCATATGAATGCGAGCCTTGCCTTCATTATCGTGTTCATCTTGGATGTCGCCGACGATCTCTTCGAGGAGATCTTCCAATGTGGCAACACCAGCGAACCCACCGAATTCATCAATCACAACGGCCATGTGATGACGTCCAGCACGCATGTCTTTGAGTACCGTGGAGGCGAGCTGCCCTTCAGGTACGAAGACAACGGGCTTGCGCGCCAGTTCCATCAGAGTCGTCGACTCCAAGCTGCCTTCCGCGACGCAGGTGAATAGATCTTTGACGTGCAGGACGCCGACGATGTTGTCGATGCTTTCTGAGTACACCGGATAGCGGGAGTGTTGGGTGTTTTGAACCTCCCTGAGAACTTCGGTCATTGGCAGAGCCGCATCCAAGGCATCGACATGAATGCGCGGCACCATGACTTCTTTGGCAGTGACTTCTCCGAAATCGAGGACGTTTCGGATCATCTCCGATTGATCATGATCCAACGATCCGTTGAGCTCTCCTTCGCTGACGATCAACTCGACCTCCGTTTCCGTGAGGGAGGCGCTGGGAGGGAGTGACTTTTGATCCCGCATGACGCGCCCTGCGAGCCAACTGAGAGGATCGGCCAAAGGCGCGGCCAGCCACTCGGCGGGACGAAGAAGCCGGAGCAGCAGTGGCGCAGCTCGCTCGGGTCGGGCAGCGACGAACTGACGTCCGAGTTCACTGGGCACTGAATACAGAATCACCGCCGTGAGCAACCCGACAACCCAGTTGCCGCGCATCTGCAGTGAAGACGCCATCAAGGCTGCCGTTGCGGCAATCCCGGCCACTCGGAGGAGCAACCAGCGTGCCTCGAGCTTGCCAGGGGCCGCGAGGTAGCGGTCGAGGCCCTTCTGCCCGGCCTTTGCCAAGCTGTCCCTCAGAGCCATGCGCCGAGCCGGGGACAGATTCGCCATGGCTGCGCTGACAATCGAAAACGCTGCCGCAACAAGAGCAGGGGCGAGAGCGACCCCTAGGCTCAGGTACTCAAGTTCTGGAGGTTCTGCTTCCAATCGTAGAGGAGGGGGCACCTGCCCTGCCTTCAATCTAGACGCGGCTTGCCTTTCGGCGCAAGGGATCTTTTGCCGAGGGTCGCGAATGTTTCGCTGGATTGACCAGCCCGTGAATACGAAAGAGCGCGGAAATGCTTGAAAAATACTGAGAACGCCAGCGCGGAGGCCTCTCTTTGGGGGGCCGTGCTGCGGCGCGTTTCAGCAGGCCACAGGCCGCGTCGAATCGGCCTGTGGGAGAAGGTCCGCCTTCGCTGGCCTCACCGCGGCCCAGGGTCGGAAATTCCTCGCCGTACCTTGAACAGGTTCGAGCCAGCCACTGGTTCCACGAGGGCGATCAAGTGCTCATCGTGAAGAGCTGCAAGGACCGGGGCTGGTTGTTCAGGAGGAGGGCTGGTTAGGAATTCCGGTTCCAGTCGCTTCCCTTGCCGCAGCAGTTCTGAGCCTTCTTTGGTGATCGTCAATGTGGGCACAGAACGCTGGGCAGCAACCTTGAGCGGTAAAAGGCGTGGCAAGTCCCGAAGGGGCAAAGGGTTGGCTTCGTCGAGATCGAATGAACCGCTGCGTATCCGTCTGAGGGAGCTGAGGTGTCCTACGGTATTCAGGTTGGCGGCCAGATCGCGAGCGAGTGCTCGGACGTAGTAGCCTTTTGAGACTTTCAAAGTGAGCTTTGCCCAATCTCGCCCCAGATCCGCGACGCGAAGCTCGTGGATCTGGACAGGCCTTGGTGAGAGCTGGGGATCGGCTCCGCTCCGAGCGAGTCGATAGGCTCGCTGTCCTTCCACCTTGATGGCGCTGACTGCAGGGGGGATCTGGAGAGTCCGTGCTCGCTCTTCGAGGAGGGCACCCTCGAGTGTTTCGCGAGAGAGGCCACCGGGCGGGAGTGGACGTCTGCTTGTCGTTTTGCCTTCCGCGTCGAGGGTGTCGGTGGCCTCTCCGAAGGTCACGGTCGCGACGTACTCTTTGCTTTGAGTCGTCAGTACACTGGAAAGCTTGGTTGCTTCTCCCAGTAGCAGAACCACGACGCCGGTGGCCATTGGATCCAGAGTCCCGGCGTGGCCCACGCGCCGTGTTTTATATGCTTTGCGGACATGGCTCACGACGTCGTGACTGGTCATGCCCTGGGGCTTGTCGACCACCAGCACGCCGTGGTGGTGGCCTCCCGGGGAGCCTTTTCCTCGGGCCACTTTACCACCAAATGCTTTTGCGCCGTCTGAGGCCGGAAGCGAGGAGATTCTCAATGCTGGTTCGAACTCTCTCGCTGATTCGGCCGACCAAGACATGATCACGAGCTGCGGCTGGGCCGTAGTCCGCAACATCGATGGGGGAGCCAAACATGATTTTCCATCGTGTGGGGGCGGGGAGCAGACCCAGCGGCCCGAGCCATGGAAACGTCGGAGTGATGGGGAGGTAGTCGAGGCCCACCAATTTGGAAAGGTTGTCGAACCTATAGATAATGGGGTTGGTTTCTTCGGCGCCAATGATTGCGCAGGGAATGATAGGGCTGTTGGTTTTGAGCGCGAGTCGCACAAAGCCACCTCTCCCGAAGCGCTGCAGTTGGTAGCGCTCCTTGTAGAGTTTCTTGATGCCCTCCGCTCCTTCAGGAAAGACGCCGATCACATGCTCTTTGGCGAGTAAACGCTCTCCGTTTTCTTGGCAGGCGCGAACTGCGCCGACCCGGTTCATCGCCACTCCAATGAAAGGCAGATAAAAGCTAAAGTCCTCCGCCAGCCAACGGACGTCTCTGCCCGCCTGATGTGCATGGCGAAGAGCTTGGCGGAGCATGAGC
>CAYTRQ010000355.1:0-6186 GCA_964440025.1 uncultured Polyangiaceae bacterium
ACGGGAGGGTTTTTTCAATCACCAGTTCGTCTTCTCGGGGAGCTACACGAGGGTCGTGTCGTTCTCCCTCCGTCCCGACGACGAGAAAGGGAGGTCCGGCGTCTCGGGGGGCCGCTGCTGAATGTGGATGACCTTCATGTTCGAGGCCCGCGCGGCCTCCGGAACCGAGCGCGCGCGTTCAGCCGCGGCGTCGGCCCCGTTCAACTCGCAGGCTCCGCCCGGAAAGTAGTCGCGTTGGATATCGATGAGAATGAGTGCGCTATTTTGCATGGGGCTCAACTTGCCCAATCGCCCCAACGCCCGCCATTGGCGTATCGGACAACTATCAGGCAAATTGCGCCAATGCTTCGTTCCCGCAGGGGAGCACCCATTGCGATTGCCGTGGTTGCGCCTCCCGATCCCCTCGGCTCCACTCTCCATGGAGTCGTCGAGTTCTTTACCCAAGCCAACCGACTCCGGAATGGAGAACGTTTCTTTCAAACGACGCTCGTGACCCCGGTAGGTACTCCCGCGCCGCCTGGGTGCGATCGAGTCTTCGATTACGCGCGACCTCCCCGCGCGATCTTCGACGCGCTCATCGTATGTCCTGCCTATGGTCCTCCCGAACCCACTCCACTTCCCAACGGGTTGAAGCGATTCTTGCTGCGTCAGAAGAGCTCCGGCACCTGGCTCACCTCAGTCTGTGCCGGGGCGTTCGTCCTGGGGAGTGCTGGTCTCCTCGATGGTCACCGGGTAACGACCCACTGGGCCCTGGCCGACACTCTGCAGAGTCGCTGTCCCCGGACGCGAGTGGATGCCGATTCTCTGACCATCGAAGACGGACAAGTCATGACCGCGGCCGGAGCGACAGCATGGATGGATCTCGTCCTCCACTTGGCTGCTTGCCTCGGTTCGCCCGAGCTCGCTTCGGCCTTGGGCAAGTTCTACCTTGCCGACACCGCTCCAAGGGAACAACGCTGCTATCGCGTTTTCAGTCCTCGGGACGATCATGGCTGTGTAGAAGTATCCCGCGCCGAGGCCGTGATTCGAAAGCACTTCGGCGAGGCGCTCACGGTCGAAGAGCTCGCTCAAGCGGCGGGAATGTCCGTACGCAACTTCCAAAGGCGATTCAAAGAAGCCACGGGCTTTGCGCCGCAGGCCTATCTCAAGCGCTTTCGCGTTCAACGGGCATGCGGTAGCCTCGAAAGCTCCAAAGCTTCCATTGAAGCCATCATCGACTCAGTAGGCTATACCGACACCTCAGCCGTTCGGAAGGCCTTTCGAGAAGTCACCGGCCTCAGTCCGACTGCCTACCGCAAACGCTTTCAGCTCGCTGCCGTTGCTCCCAGATGATGCTCATAAAAATCCCCTCACGGCTCGCGACAACGGGCGATTCCCTCGGAGCTAGTTGAAGGTGCTAGAACGTATCTCTCCACCCTGTTGGGGTCCTGTTGGGGGTGATGAGATACGTTCTAGTCGAGGGGGCCCTCGCCGAGCATTCTGAAGAGAGCCTTGAGGCTTTCCGAACGGGTTTCGCGTGAAAAGAAGTGCACGTCTTCGGCTTCGACTCGCTTGAGAGCGGACTCAAGTCGCCTTTTTCCCTTGAGGGTCAAGCGAAGATGACGCGCGCGGGCGTCCCGCTGGTCCGAATGACGCTCGAGCAATTCTTTGTGGTCGAGCAATCGGACGACTTGGGACACTTGCATCGAACTGATCTGACAGAAGTCGGCGAGCGCCTTTTGGTTCACGGGCTTTCCCTGGTGAGACAGCCAACCGACGCCAGCAAGAAGCACGAACTGCATCTGGGTCAGATCGAGATTTTCGAGGGATCGATTGATCCGCCGCTGCCACTCATGAGTCACCTGCCATAGCAAGAATCCCGGGCTGTGCCAGGGGCCTGGAAAGCGAGACCGGTGCTTCCAATCGATGCTCATGTGTCGCACGCCGGCTCAACTGATTGGTCCCTCGCTGTCTGCGGGTCGCGCCTCGACATGAGCAACCTGATAGAGGACCGGTTCGAAACGTTCCACGACTTGCTCAACTTCCCGCATATGAGCGAGCGCCGCCTCGTTCTGGAATATCCGGTCGAAGTCCTCTTTCGACGCCCATTGGGCGTAGTTGGCGACTTTTGTCCCATCGAGGCTCTTGTGGATATTCGCAGAGATGAACCCCTGCTGGTGACGCATCGTTTCTTCTGTTGCGCGGACCAGAAGGTCGACGAGGGTGTCGGCTCGATCTGGAGATACGACAAATGTATTTATTAATGTAACACACGATTGCTTCGTTGAAATGGTAGTCATTATGTCCTCTTCCTAAAGTAAATATATTTACTAATTTGTCAAGCTCACGGGGCTCTGCTTTAAAGATATTCGACAGTCACAGCAGCGTGATCACCAAGGCAACGACCGCCACATAGATGACTGGCGCTTCACCCTTCCCGAGGTCACTCCCTCCACCAACCCTCCCGACGATCGTATCGGCGCCGCAGAGAGCTGGCTTCCTGCGGCGCCGACAACGAGGGGGAAGGGCAGTGTGAAGGAGACTCGTTCCGACAGATTGAGGATCCCTGTCTCCGTGACCCTATGAAAGGCTCCCAAAAGAACTGTCGCGAACGCGACGAAGGCCAAATCGTTGAAGGCCGCTCCGACGCGGCCGTTCTTCCACCGCAATGCCCGTATTCTGGTCCGTCGATGGTCGACCCTAGCGGATGTGACCCAGCTATGACGACGGAAATTTTTGGGTTCAACTGGAAAAATCGCGTTGAATGCCTTGTTCAGTCTGCCGTCGAGTTGTGGAACCGATGTTGTCGGTATGGGGGGCACCGCCAGTGGGGGCCGCAGCTCGGGGAGGGGGGGAGCCCGCGCTGGTGGCCTGCCTGTGGCTGGTGGACCCCTCGGCGTTGGTGGGCGCCGCGCGCCGCAGGGCGGTGGGGGGTCAGCGGCCGGTGGGGGGACAGGTGCTGGCGGTGTCCCGATGACTCCTATGAGCATCTGCATGGTGGACGATCCCAACTCCCTCCAATCGGAACTCATTGATGATATGGAATCGGAAAATGGGATCACTGGGTTCGACGGAGCGGGCAGCTGGTTCGCGTCGAACGATGGGACGACGCGGTAGGCTCCCAGTGGGTTATCGGTCCGTGTTGTCTCTGCCAATACCGTTCCGTCGGACGAAGGAGGAACGTGCAGCGGCGAATGCTACGATTCTCACGGAGTGAAGGTGACACTGCGTGAGGAGTGGACCGAAGTGGAGGTTCTCTTCGAGGACCTGAGCCAAGAAGGTTTCGGAACCCCCGTGGATTTCGATCCCAGCACCGTCCTCGCGATTGCAGTCGCGGCGAAGGAGCCAGGCAGCTATGACATTTGGCTCGACGATGTGCGGTTCTTCAAGGAACAGGGAATGTCGGATTGCGAAAGCCGGGGGATTCGCGCTGCGAAGCTATTGAATCGTATTGCGCTGAGTGCAGCGATGACCCGCGTTGCGAATGTGTGCTCAATGAGTGTGTCGAGACGGGCGTGATCGAAGGGCCTCTCTCCTGCAACCAGCAGGTGGTGAACACCCGTCAAGGGGGCAGTACGCGCTACTGGATCAATCAGTCCAGCTCCGATCGTGATACCAGCGGCGGCTACGAAGCATTGGGCTGCGGCTTCCCGGTCATCAGCATGGGTTTTGACCAGCGCTCGGCCGCTACCGAGGACCGGGTGGTGGAGGGCGGTGTCACCTCGCCTTGGGGGGTGTCAATGAGCAACTCTTCGCTCTGAGGATCCGCTTCTCGACAACTTGCGAAACGCTCGCATTTTGTTGACGGTCCGCCTGATGAAGTAGACGGCACCCCGCTGGGGTACGGCCGACAAGAAGGCGCCGCTGCCCTCTGTTTTTTCGCTCCGAGGGCTTTCGAAGCGAGGATCGAGCGCCGATCTCCTCCGTTTTTTCGCTTGGAGAGCTTTCGAATTGAGGATCGAGCGGGGCTCCAGGATCCGCGTCTTCCATCTATTTTCTTTTTGTTTCGAAGCTTCAGCTAGAGCGGGACTCTAAGCCGGGTATGAGGAGAAAGCAAAGAGATGACTGATAAGAGACTGGGAAGAGCGATCGCGTTCTGCGTTCTACTCGTAGCGCCAACCGCGTTTGCGACGGACCTCGATGTCTACATTGAGAGATGCAAGCAAGATCTCGAGTTCGACTATATTGAAGCATACAATTGCAGCGACGGTGAGGTCATCGAAAATCCGAACTCTATGTTCATCTCGGAAGTGAAGGCGACACTGGGCAAAGCAGCAACCGACAATCCTCTCGTCGACGCCATTTACCTGTGTCGAGGCCATGCGCCCGGTGATGAACGCTCGAGGCTCAATGGTCTCATTATCAGTCACCGCGCTACCGGTGAAACTTGCTTCTTTGACGCAAAGCGCAATACGTATGCGCAAACGGTAGCCCTCACCAGTCACCAAAAAGACGAGGTCAACGACTACTGGCGAGATCCGGATCAGATGGCCGGACTGTGTACCGATTGCCATACCACCGACCCGTACGTCGTCAGCCCTCCTCTGGCGCAAGCCTTCAAAGACGTGGGGAGTCTCTATAACGGTCGCGATCTCTTCGCGCCCTATATGGTGGTTGGGGACGACCTGCTCAGTAAAGATTTCACAGGAAGCATTTCTCGTGCTCCTCGGGGCAGCGGCTGCGCCGGAACTTGCCACTACATGGTTGCCGACGAGAGCAGTCCCGCGTGGGCCTGGCAGGATGCGGCAGGGCAGATCGATGGATCAGGATTCATGATGCATCAGGACAACGGCGTTTGGCAGCCTGGTTCCTCGCTGCCGGCCTACCAGCCCATTTCGGATCCGATCACTTTCGGCATTGCTAATCCTCCCGACGGTTCGGCCCCCGCAGAAATCAACAAGTATCACAATATACAAAGTTACGGTCATCGGGACCTATCGCTCTTGGGTTGGTGGACGGGGCAGCTTTTCGCCTGGACGACTGACGGTTACGAATCAATCACGCAGTGGTTCTTCGAAAAGGAAGGAGACTACGTCAGGATCCGCAGTGGCCAGTTCCCCAACCAATACCTACGAGGCACCTACTCAAGCCTTTCGATCGAAGAAGTCGATGCCGCATGGAACAGCGCGCTGTGGAAGCTCGAACCCCTCAACGGTTGGGACGCCTCGGTGCAAGGCAAGGTCTTCCGTATCCGAAACAAGTTTTCCGGAATGTACCTGCGAGTGCTCGATGGTGAACTTCTGTACGACTCCGACGGTGGGGTCGGCGATTTCACTTCCTGGTGGATCATCGACAACTGGGATGAGTAGCCAAGACTTCGCAATGGCGCCCGTCCGAACAACGCTGGCACGTCCTCACTCGTTCGCGTCTCAAAAAGGGCGCTTCGTCGCCCGTTCGTTCGGGGTGAGGGCGGGGGGCTCCGCTTTCTGACCAGACGCCTTCCCCGAGGACTGGTACCCCCCCCAGTATCGGTCGGCGACTGGGATCCTGGGCCGGTCTGTCGCCGTCCTTGCAGTGTCGTCTGGGTCGGCGGCCCTCGGGAATCATGAAGGTCGCTGGTGCGTTGTGGACCCATGCGGTGGTGGCATTTGCTTTTCGTCGTTGTCCTGTTCGGCAGCTTGGTCGGGTGCGATCACACGACCAAGCACCTCGCGGTGACTCACCTGCGCGATGCGGCGCCAACCCCGATCGTGCCTGGCATGGTCGAGTTAAGCTATACTGAGAATCGCGACATGGCGTTCAGCCTGTTGGGCGGGCTGACGACGCCTGCCACACGCTATCCCTTCCTTGTGGCGGCGAAGCTGCTTGGAGTGCTCGTTGCCGCCGGCTTGCTTGTGACCCGATGGCGGCGTTCCGGGTGGTTGGAGAAGGCTGGACTGACGATGCTCATGGCTGGAGCGCTCGGTAACCTGATCGATCGTGTGGTCCGGGGGTTCGTCGTCGACTTCATCCACGTTACGTACTGGCCGGTGTTCAACGTTGCGGACGTTGCAATCTGCGTCGGGGTGGCGATGCTGCTCTGGGCGGGTTACCGCTCGCCGGGCCGTAGAGCTTCACCAAGCGACCCTCGGAATGGAACTTCTCGTTGATGAAGCCTTGTAGGCCCCTGTAGCTGTAGTGAATGCGCTGGAGCAGGTTACGCTGAGTACTAGTGCTGGGGCCCCCAAAAAATTGGGGGGGTGGTGTACACAGTTTTGTGGTGGGGGG
>CAYTRQ010000356.1:0-6137 GCA_964440025.1 uncultured Polyangiaceae bacterium
AACGCGTCGAAGCTGCCCTGCAGCGTGGACTGGAAGGCGTCATCGGTGACCGTGGGCATGGGTTCGACGCGAAACAACTGGTCTCCCACCATGAAGGTTTCCCCCGTGGCGATCTTGGCTTTTCCGCGGATGCGCAGGTAAGTGCCATTGATGGATTTTTCGTCACGGAGGGTCAGCCGCGGGCCGCGGTAGTAAAGGTTGGCATGGCGCGGAGCGAGAAAAGGGTCATCGAATTGAATTTGTCCTTGTCGACCCACGATGTGCTCGCTGGCCCGTAGGTGATAGCTGAGCCCGTCTTGGGGCTCGCCGGTGGCCGGATGTGCCAGGCCACGGATGACAACCAAGCTTGCTTTGCTGGGATCTTGCAGATCGCCGAAAAACTCGACCTGGGGCTGCACGATTTCGGGTGGGGTCGTTTCGCCGCAGCGGCCACAGAACTTGTGGCCCAAGGGAATGGGAGCCTGGCAGCTGGGACAGGGGGAATACTTGGCTTGTTCCATAGCGGGCCTATTGGATGAGGGTCATCCTTTTTTCGACGTCATTCCAGCCCTTCTTTCCGACGAGCCGGGCGATGACGGTTTCTTTGCAGGTGTCGCGCTCCACGACACCATAGTCCCGAGAGTCATAAGGAAACAGTCGATTGTCACTGACGAGGAAGTAGTGCTCCTCGGGAACGTCGAATTTTCGGTTTTCGGCGCGGACTTGGTGGCCGTGGATCCGCCCGACTTGATGAACGCGCTGGCTGGCCACGGCTTCGTAGGAGCAGGCCTGTTCGACTTGTTCGTCGGGGCGATCGGGGTGCGGATAGGTGACGGTGTCGGGGTGGCAGGTGCGCTCGAAGGGAAAATTGCGGCCGTTGACCTCAATCTGACCGTTTTCCACGTGCACTTCGTCTCCGGGAAGTCCAAGCACCCGCCCGATGATGTAGCGCTCTGGATAGCCGGGCTCGGGGCAGAGGACAAGATCTCCGAATTCTGGAGGCGCGACGCGCTGTAACAGAATCGTCTCGCCGGCTCCAAGGGTTGGCTGAAGGGAAGCCGTGAACACCGGATCGTCGGTTGGAAGAGTCAGCCACCTGATTGCTACCAGACGAGCGACACCAACCACTGCCCCGATGAGCAGGGCGGTCCAGAGGAGGAATCTGATGAGTCCGCTCATCTGCTCGGCATGCTAAATGAGCACTCGCAAATGTCGAATGGTTGTCCTTCGGGGAGGCTCAACGGGCGAGGACCAGGTCGTCTTTGTGAATGAGCACGGTGTCTCCCATGCCACCTAGGGCAGCGGTGAGCTCGTCGCCCTTTTTGCCCGCGCAGCGAGCCACCTCGAGCGCAGAAAGGCGAGTCAAGCCTCGGGCCACGTCGCGGCCATCTGGAGAGGTGACACGCACCGAATCGCCGCGCCGAAAGTCGCCTCTCAGGCCGAGGACGCCGACCGGAAGCAGACTGCAATCGCCCCGGGAGAGCGCTTTGGCTGCTCCTTCATCAATCAGCAGAGTGCCTCGCGGGCGGAGGGTGTAGAGGATCCAATGGTGCCTGGCGCGGAGCGTTTCCCCCACGGGGGAGAAGCAGGTTCCCACGTCTTCTCCGTTCAGGACACGATTGACAATCCCGGGTTGCCTGACATCGGCGATCACGACCAGCGCTCCCGAGCGGCGTGCCTTGTGTGCGGCATCGAGCTTGCTGGCCATGCCGCCGCGCCCGATTGCGTCGGGGCTTTTTCGAACGGTCACGTCGGCGACGTCGTTGAGCTCCGAGATGCGCTCGCCGGCTGCATCGAGAACGCCGGGCACATCGCTGAGCAGGATGAGGGCGTCGGCGGAGACCAAGGGAGCCACCATGGCGGCGAGTTGATCGTTGTCGCTCAGACGGAGTTCCTCGGTGGCGACGACGTCGTTTTCGTTGATGACAGGGATGGCTCGCGCGTCGAGCAAAGCTGCCAGGGCGTGCCGTGCGTTGTTGATCCGTTTTCGGTTGGCCAGATCGCCGTGAGTGAGGAGGACCTGGGCGGAGGTGAGGCCTCGTTTGCCGAAGGCCTCGTCGTAGCGCCTCATGAGGATGGACTGACCCGCAGAGGCTGCCGCTTGCAGAGTGGGCATATCCTTTGGCCGAGAAGAAAGCTTCAAGCGCTCCAGTCCGATGGCGGTTGCGCCACTGGAGACCAGAAGGACACTGCGGCCGCCGATCATGAGTGCTGCGAACTCCTCGGCAAGGCGATCGGGGAGATCGGGTTGCTGGGCAAGGACCCGGGATCCGACCTTGACCACCACGCGGCGGGTCCGAGGTAGAGCGCTCCGAGAGCTTCCTTTTTCGGGGAGGGACACGGATGGCCCCATAGCATGAGCTCCCGCCAGGGTCCTTGGCCGCTTTGCGGGTTGCTGGTCGAGCGTTCGCTCAATGGGAGGCTGGCGACGGTGCCCGGTTTTCGGCGCGGACGATCGAGCCGTGCCCGGGGGATGCTGGTGCAAGCTCAAGCAGAGGACAGTCTGTCTGAAGCGCGAGGTCGGCGATCGTCAGGCCGGAAACGGCGCGAATCATGAGCACCGAGGGGTGCGGAGAGCTGGTGACTTGACCTCCGGCGCTGGAGAGCGCTTCTCGGAGCTCTTCTGTCACTCGGGTGAAGCGAGCCCAGCGGGCCTTGTCGTCGATCTCCCCCGGAGAGAGGGGGCCCAAAAGGGTGCCGACGTCGGCGGTGAGCACTGCTTGGGCGCGGGTGAGGAGACGGCGTGACCAGAGGGAGTCTCCATCGATGCCAGCAATCCAAGCCTTGTCGTGGAGCTGCTCCTCCAGCAGATCTTCCACCAGTTGAGCGGAGGTCTGGTCGAGATCGGCAAAGGGGTCTTCGAGGATGAGCAATTGCGGGGAGCCCACCAAACCGTGAGCGAGCCCGGCGAGGCGCCGCTGAAGCGCTGTGAGTTCACTCATTTTCCTCCGTCCCAGGCCCGCCAGTTGAAGCCGCTCGAGAATACCGCGGACTTCGGCTTTTCCCCGACCGACGAGACGAGCGCTGAGCGTCAGGGTTTCCGCGAGGCGGAGCGAGGGAGGAGCGGGGAGGGTGCGAGGAGCCCACCCGGCTTGGAGTGAGGAAAGGAGCGCAGGAGGAGAGGTGCCCAGTAAGCCAAGCTCCCCCCCTTCGAGGCGTTCTGGCCGAGTCAGGCAGGGAAGCAGATCTCTCGCGCTCCCCAGGCACGCGAGGCTGGGCCCGCGTACCTCCAGGAGCTCGGGTCCGTCGATGGTTCTGCCTTCGCGCGAGACGAAGCTCAAGGACCGTCCACGGAGCAGTGGTGCCTGGTCTTCGGTCATCAAGGGAGGAGTTGGGGCAAAACCTCGATCCGGGCGAGCGGCTGGTCGGATTCGTACAGAGCGTAGGGAGCCACCGCCCGAACGGCGTCCATCATTTGTTGGGGCAACATTTTCTGCGTTTGCGACATCTCCTCGCTAATTCCTTTCACTCCCAAAATTCGGCCCAGAAGAGTCTGTTTGACTTCGGGAAGCTCGAGGATGGGTGCGTCGTCGGGAACACCGCCCATCACGCGGGCTTTGGCGAGGGCTTGCCTGAGGCCACCCAGGCCGTCGACCAGATTGTGGTCGATCGCCTGTCGACCGGTCCAGACGCGACCCCGCCCCACAGCGTCGACCTCTTTCCGGGTCATGTCGCGTCCTTCGGCCACTCGCTGGAGAAACATCCCATAGAACTGCTGGACCTTGTCCTTGAGGATCTCTCGTTCTTCGTTGGAAAAGGGGCGAAACATCGAACTGGCATCGGCGTGCTTGGTGGTGCGAAGGGTCTCGACGTTGACGCCGATCCGTTGGAAGAGGTCGGTGACGTTGACCTTGCTAAAGAACACCCCAATGCTTCCCGTGATGGAAAGCGGATTGGCGTAGACGTAGCTCCCCGCCGAAGAGATATAGTAGCCGCCGCTGGCCGCCGCGGCTCCCATGGAGACCACCACGGGCTTTTTGTCCGCTAACAGCCGCAGTTCGCGCCAGATGACGTCGGCTGCCATGGCCGAGCCACCGCCACTTTCGACTCGCAGGACGACGGCGCCTACGCTCGGATCTTGACGGACCTTCTCGAGGGTTTCTGCGATGGTGTAGGAACCGACGGTCTTGATCCCCACGAGTGGGTAGGTCTGACTGCGCCCATCGATCATGTTGCCCTCGACGTAGACGACCGCGACTCGTTTTTGTGGACCGAAGCGGCTGCGTTTGCGTGGGGCGGCGGAGCCCTCCTCCACGACCAGGGACTGTCCTGCAAGGTCTTCGACCTTGTTCTCGAGCATGTCGTCGAAAGCAAAGCCGTCGACGAGCTCGAGCTCTTCTGCTTCAGCGGCTGTGTACGGACCTTTCTTGACCGCCTCGCGCACTTGCCGAAGCGGCAGGTCGAGACCCCGAGCGAGAGTTCCACTCAGCTCGAGTTCGATCTGCTGGATGAGATCCTTGCGAACCTGTCTGACGGAATCCGTGGCGTCGCGCCGCACGAACATTTCGGGGGCGCTTTTGTATTGGCCGATACGAACGAAGTCCGCAGAAATGCCGAGCTTGTCGAGCAAGCCCTTGATGTAAAATGACTGGGTCTTCAAGCCGCCGTAGCGGATCGTGCCGGCGGGATTGATCAGGATTTGGTCGGCCTGGGAACACAAGACAAGCGCTGTGCCGGTGGCGCTTTCCAAATGGCAAAGAACCTTCTTCCCTTTTTGCTTGAGGTAGGCGACCGCGTCGGCGAGCTCCTGCATATGAGCCAGCGATTTGGCCGGCTGGGCCCGGATTTCCAGAAGGACTGCCTGGAGATCATCCTCGTACTCGGCCATCGCCCACAGCTTGCGCAGGAGACGAACGTGGCCGCGTGCGGAGGGGGTTTCCTCCAAGCGCAGGCGTACGGCGTAGCTGAGGTTTTCGGCGGCGAAGGTTTCGCGGAATCCTCGAATCGCGGCATCTGCATGGAGATTTTCCCAGGCTCGATCGCTGGCGACATCCCCCAAGCCGGAGCCATAACGGCTTCCCACGGCGAGCTGTCCCGAGCCAGCGCGCGTATTCCCATTGAGCACCAAGGCGGTCGACGCGACCCAGGAGGAGTTGAAGGTGTCGCTGCCGGGGGCGGTCCACGCGAAGTCCCCGCGGAGGTGACCCAGCGTCCCAATTCCGACGTCGAGCGTGGCGCGAGGCTGCCAGTAGCCACCTTGCTGGTCGATGAACGTCCCTTCCAGACCGATTTCGAGCCGATCCGATCCCAGGGGGCGGAGGGCGGTGGCGATCACGTATTCGGTTCCGAGTCGAACGCCCGCGGAGCTGAGAGGCGCGTCGACATTGCGCACGACGCCTCCCATCCCAAAGTAGTCGGCCGGACGCAGATTGAGCCCTGCAGACCAAGTCCCGAAGCCGTGCACCTCGGCGGCGTCGGAGAACGAACGTTGGAACGAGACTCCGACGGAGGCTGATTCGGTGCCCGCCGCGAGCGCCCAGGTGAGCCACTGGTACTCGAACGCTCGGCCGTACATCTGCTGTGCTGCCAGCGAAGGGGGGGTGACCATATCGAAACGCAACCCCGTAGCCAGCGGAAGCCAAGGCACGGGCGAAGCGAGCCCGAAGGCATGGCCAGCGGTCGGCACGGTGGCGCTGTCCCCTAGGAAGTAGCCATTGTAACGCAGCTCGGGAGCAGGCAAAAATGCGATATTCGCAGGGTTCTGCACCATGGCCGTGGAATCGGAGTTACCGATCACACTGCGTCCGAGAGCCGGGAGGGGGGTGGGGCGTTCGGGCGTTGGCGTTTGTGCCCTGGCAGACGAGGCGAAAAGCCCCACAGCGGCAGGGAGAACGAAGAAGTTGAGGAGTCGACAGTGGCGCATCATTTCAGTCCTCTTCTCGGAGCATGCCGCGGGCCTGGGCGAGTTGTGAGATCTCCTCTTGGCGTTCGGCAAGTTCGTCATGGTCTTTCACAGGTAAAAAGCGACAGCGTGTACCGTCCCGAGGGACGCGCAAATAGAGAGTGGGGAGGTGGAAGGTGACCTCGTTGATGAGTCGTTCGAACTGAATCGCGGTGCGACCCGCGACTTTCTTGGCCACCTGAAAATAGGTCCAATCCATTTCGAGATCATCCAGTGCGGAGGCATCGAAGCCGAAACTGTTGACGTTGAAGACTCG
>CAYTRQ010000357.1:0-6094 GCA_964440025.1 uncultured Polyangiaceae bacterium
CACTTCTGGGAGTGCTTCGAAACCGCTCGAAACGTGAGTTGCCGAGGCACTAGCTAGCCCAGTATCAAAATCTGTATAATGAGTAAAATGATGTATGCGGGCGGCGGTTCGGTCGGGGCGACCTCATCGAGCCCGGGCGGCGGCGATGTGGGTGACATTCATTCCGCGCTTCGATTCCAGGTTTCCGGCGCGCGGAGTTGAGTTCTTGCTGGCGTGCCGCTAAGGATTCATTTCGGTGCGTGTTAGTTTCGCGATGTCTCGTGGCCTGTGGAGCGTCCTGCTGTCCAGTGTCCTGCTGCCCAGTGTCCTGCTGCCCAGTGTCCTGTCGTGCAGTGTCCTGTCGTGCAGTGCGCGCTATCCGTGCCTGTCCGGCTCGATCAAAGATCCCTACTCAGAAAGAGAAGATCTGCTGCTGCTTCAGCGTGAATACGAGCGCACCGAAAGTGCCGAGCCTGCCATCGGTGCACGCATCCTCGAAGCCATGCCACGGCTGTTTCCCGACCTCAGCGCCCGCAGCGACGCCCCTGAGTGCTCGCCGCAAATGGTGGACGAGCTGGAAAGCAAGCTGGCCGCGCGCCCATTGCCCTGGAACAATGCAACGCTTCATTACCTGGCCGCGCTCGGCAATGTGCACGACACGACAGATGTCATGGATCGCAAAGCAACGATTCTGCTCAGCCTGGCGACGATCGCAGACGACGATGTCTCGCCCTACGAGATGTCCGAGGGCGAAAGTGGTGAGCGACCGGATGCTGCCTACTTAAGGGCGCGTGCGACCGCGGAGCTGGTGCACTCGAATCTGTATCTGAACGACAAACGAGTGCGGCGCTTCCTGATCGAAAAAGCCCTCAGTACGACGAGCGCCCGCGAGCGGCTGATGCTGCTCCGTCAAACTCGGATGCTGCCCTGGCAACCCGGAGAAGAAGGCCTGGCCGCCAAGCTCTTGGAGGACCGGCTTCAGGCCGTGGAGTCTGCCCTCGACAAGCCCACGGAGCCCGTCGGCTTCGAGCTTCTACTCGAACAGCTGCGGCTATTGTCGCAAGACAACTCAGGGTCCTCTGCAGTGCGCCCGATGCTCGAGCGCATCATCGCGTCCGACGGCGCCTTACCGGTGACGGAAGGGCAGGGAGCGTGGGCGCACGATCTCGCCGTCCGCGCGCGGCAGTGCATGTGGGACCTGAATGACACCCAGCGAAGCCTCGGCCCCGACTTCATGAACGTCCCCTTTCCGCGTCGACAGCCGGTCGCTCCCTTCGAGGGGCTGTTCGATGATCTGACGACGCTGGTTTTTTCGGGGGCGCGTTCCGCGGCGGTCCGGCACCCGTTCGCGCGCGTCTTTTGCCCGCAGGGCGCTGGCGAAGAATCTCTCCTGGCTCACGGACAACGAGTCTCTGAGAGCCGCAGTGGTCGCCGACTCTCTGGCCGAGCACGAAAGCCAGCTCTGGGCCCGACGTAACACGAGCGACTCGCTCGGCCTCGCGTCCACGCGGCTGCACTACCAGCGTGTGCTGCACCAACGGTATTGCTCGATCTGCGAGCTGGCGGTGAACGCAGAGCTCGGGCGCGCCGGCTGATCGCTCACTGGATCGAGCTTCTGGCAGCACTCGAGACGCCTGCTTTCACGGACTTCTACTCAAGTCAAATCCACCGCGCGATGCTCTACGACGTCGCGGAGCTGTCCGGAAAGCTCGGCCTCGAGAACGAGGTGCGCCAGCTGCTCATGCGAGAAGGCCGCGACTACGACCTCTCGCGCTGGCTTTTTGAACGGGCTTCACGGGAACGGGCTCGTGGAAGAGCGGAAGACTTGAAGATGCGATAGAGCTCGGCGTCGAGGAACCATCGTGCGCCAGGCAAGGCTGAGTAAAGAAGCTTCCACCGGGGTCTGAGAGTAGTGCAAGACTGCAAGATTCCCCGGAGGTCTGACGTGAGGCATCGTGGCGAGGTGACTCGCGTTTTTGGGGGCGAGCGACGACTCGAGGCGCCTTGGCGAAGCAATTCGCGTTTTTGGGGGCGAGCGACGAGGTGATTCGCATTTTCGGGGTGCGTGCCGAAGACGGCTGAGTGAATGCCTCAGTAACCACGAGAGATTGGATTGACCACTTGCTTCTGTTCTTGCCGGCCGCACGCGGGGCTCTACACTCCGGCCTCTTCATGAATCGAGAAATCAACTTCAGTCGCTGCGCCTCCGGTGAGGTTCTTCAACAAATGGCTTCGTTGATCCGGCCCAGTAGCGGGTACGTTGGCTGCAAGGAGACCATCCTGACGGCCCTTGGACTGGCGGAAGACGCCTTGGTGGACCTGCGTTCCGTGCCACTCCGCGGCACGGGCCAACGGCTCTTGGCGCTGCGCTATTTGATTGAAAATGGGGAAGTCTGGAGAAACTGCTTTGCCTACCGGTCTTCGCTCGACGAGGCCTACCCGGGGGCGACCGAGCAGCTCGAGCAGCTTTGTCAGCAGATAGAGAGCAAGCGACGGAGCAATTGCTCGCTCGAGTGGGAAGACATGCCGTTTTCCGATCTCGCTGAGCTCGTCACCGCAGTTCCGATCGGCGAACAGGGGTTGGAAGTTCTTTGCGCGATCGCTCGGGATGGGGACGCCCGTGAGCGGCTTCGGCGCCGGTTGGAACGGGAGGCCCCAGAGATCCTTTCGAACGATCATCGCACGTGCGACGTGATTTACCTTCTGAGCCAGGATCTGAGTCGGCTTTCGGCAACGACGGTGGGTGAGGGGGAGCTTCGATACCTCATTGTCGCCGACAAAGGAGAAATGGGAGTGCGCGCGGTGCGCGAGGCTCTTGCGGCAGGCGTGACGCCGGTCGCTCTTTATAATGAGCAAGATGACGCCGATGCCCTCTCCGTCCGCTGCGCCGAGGCAGGAGGAGGCTTCTCCATTGGCCTGTCCGGCAATTTCCGGGAAACCTATGCCAACCCCGTGCAGATCGCGCGACGGGTGCGGGAAGTTTATGAAGAGCGCTTTGGAGAAGATGCTCCGGTGCGTCTTGCGGAGTCGGCGCTCTACCCTGGTTATGGGCCGCTGGCCGAGAATACCGTCGCCATTCAGCACTTCCGGCGAGCCGGGATCTGCTTCTGCGGGCCTAGTCAAGACGTCGTCGAGCAGGTGGGCGACAAGAGGAAGTTTCGCTTGCGTGCTCAATTGCTCGATCCGGAAGCTGTGACGCCGGGCATCGTTATGGATGAGTCGGACTCCCACTCAATTGAGCGCGCGATTTTCGATGGTGCGGCGACGGGCAAGTTCACATTTCCCGGTCGTCTCAAGGCGGCCAATGGGGGCGGAGGGCGCGGTCAGGTAGTGATTCAGACTCAAGGGGAGGTTCCCGCAGCGGTCGCGAAGGTGCTTGCGGAGATCGATGCCAATGGCTGGGACTCCGGTGTCATGTTCGAGCAGAACATTCCGCAAACGATCCACCTCGAGGTTCAGGTCGTTCGCGATCGATTTGGTAACACGCGGCACTTTGGAATGCGTGACTGCACCGAGCAGAGAGCCAGCCAGAAAATCCAGGAGGAAGCTCCGCCTGCGCTTCTCAAGGATCGACCGGATCTCGAAAAGCGGATGTGCGAAATCGCGGTCAAGATCGCTGACTCCGCTCACTATGTGGGAGCGTGCACCGTCGAGCTCATGTACAAAGACGGTCACTTTTACCTTTTGGAAATGAATACGCGGATCCAGGTCGAACACCCGGTGACTGAGGAAGCTCACCGCATTCGCCGTGGTGAAGTGCTCGAGCCGCTCAATCTGGTTCAGCTCCAACTCGCAGTGGCACGCGGGCTGGCCCTCGACTTCTCTCAGGATGACGTTGTTCGAACGAGGGTAGCACGAGAATTTCGTATCAACGCAGAAGCTTATCAGCCGAATGTGAAGGATTCACGAGACGGCAAGAAGGGCCTTTTCTTGCCCAATTCTGGGGTGTTCGATCGGATGGAGATCCCGAGCAGTGAGGAGGTGCTGTCCGTTCTTCGGGAAAATGGAATCTCGGGCGTCCGCGATTTGGGGGTTCGGTTTGACTGCGGTTTCGAGGTTGGCGATGAGCTGGTGAACAAGGATCCGACATTCGGTAAGCTGATTGTTTCCGTGGAGCCGGAGGCGGAGCACGAAGAACAACGCTACGAGTTGCTCCGTTTGGCATCGATCGAGGTTCTGCGGCGTACCTTTATCGAGGGGCGTCAAGTCACGCCGTCCGGCAAGGTCTTGCCGGATCGTCCCTTCGAAACGAATGTTGCCGACCATATCGAAGTTCTCGAGTCGGAAATGCTCATTGTCCACAGCCAGGGGGAGTCGCGTGAGGGGCTGGTCAGGCACGTCGGCTGGCTCATCGATTATCTCCGCAACAAGCATGCGGCCTCCGAGGCATGACGCGAGCGCAGGGTGAGTTTCTTCCGCGTGAAGCGGAGATTCGCCGAGCGGTCGAGCTCTTGCGGAGTGGCAAGCTCATTGGGATGCCCACGGAAACCGTTTATGGTCTCGCGGGGGATGGCCTCAACGAGCGCTCCGTTTCCGAGATTTTCCGGGTCAAAGGCCGACCCGAAGGACATCCGGTGATCTTGCATGTCTCACGGGTGCAAGACATCGGTATCTACGCCAGGGCGGTGCCGGACGAAGCGAGTGCGCTAGCCAGCACGTTTTGGCCCGGGCCGTTGACTCTCATTTTGAAAAAGCGCCCCATCGTCCCTCATGCCGTCACCGGTGGCGGACCCACCGTTGGCCTGCGGATGCCCAACCACCCGGTGGCTCTCGCTGTCCTTCGGAGTTTCGGTGGCCCCCTGGCCGCGCCTTCCGCCAATCGTTTTGGCCGCGTGAGCCCCACGTGCCGAGACCATGTGATGAATGATCTAGGGGATCATGTGCAGCTCGTTCTCGAGGGCGGGCGCTGCGACGTCGGTGTCGAATCGACGATTGTCGATCTTTCTGGAGATGTGCCCAGGCTGCTTCGACCTGGATCGATCACGGTGGAGCAGATGGCTCGGGATGCGGGCGTTGTCGTGGAAGCCGACAACGGTCGTGGCCCCGCTGCGCCAGGCACTTTGCCCTCCCACTATGCTCCGCGCGCGCGTGTGCAGGTGGTCGAGTCAGAGGAAGTGTGGAATTGGGTGCGAAGCCTTGCAGAGCAGGAACGAGTCGGCGTGTTGACCTCATCGGCGGCCCCTGAGGACCTTGCCGCTCGTGTCGTCGTGCGTCGTCTCGAGGGCGGAGAGGCGGGCTTTGCTCAGGCGCTCTATGAGAGCTTGCGCGATCTGGATGAGGCCGGATGCAGTGTGATCTTGGCTGCCCGACCTTCGATGCAGGGAATTGGCCGGGCGGTGGCGGACCGTCTTCGCCGCGCCTCGGCCCCGCGACCTCATGAGTCGGCTTCTGGGTCTGACGATCGGCCCAAGGGCTCATAGTTGGGCGACGGAGAAGCTTTTGGTGTTTCGCTATCTCCGCGAGATACGTTCGCTATCTCCGCGAGATGCGAGAGGGCTCATCGAGGGGGTGCCCGAGAGCTTTCAACGTCCCTGTATTGCCAAGATTTCGTTCGAATTTGTTCGGTCGAGGAGCTCGTCTGAAGGGGCGGAGAGGGGTATGCTATTTGCCTGACCCTTGGCCTGTCGGCGGGTTCATCTCCAGAACCTTGGAGCAGGCTCTGGGGGCAGGTCGAGTCGCGTGTCCCCTTCTCACTCTCTTTAGGAGCTTCTAGAAAATTAACTATGTTTCGCTTTCGGCTCAGCCCTTTCTTGTTTTTTGTAATCATTCCAGCTTGTGCGGTCGCGGAGGACGAGCGCGATGGTGTCGGCGGTGGCAGTACGGATATGTCGATGGACGGCATCATCGATGGGCAAGGAGCTACCGGGGGGAATGGCACGGGTGGGGGAAACAATACGGGAGGAACTTCCACCGGTGGCGTTTCCACCGGGGGGACCGCAACAGGCGGTGTTTCGACCGGCGGGGTTTCGACCGGCGGCGTTTCGACCGGTGGTGTTTCGACCGGCGGCGTTTCGACCGGCGGCACCGCCGCGGGTGGAGCCTCGACGGGCGGCGTTTCGACCGGTGGCGTTTCGACGGGAGGCACCACCACGGGCGGAGCCTCGACCGGCGGTGT
>CAYTRQ010000358.1:0-6036 GCA_964440025.1 uncultured Polyangiaceae bacterium
TTTCGAGACAAAAGTGGTCTCCCTACCGACCACTTTTATGTGGTCGCAGCACTAGTGCTGCAAAACGACAGCTCGGGCTGCAAAACGACAGCTAGCACTTCAGAATGGTCCAGCCGGAAACGGCTCAAGGAGCTACCGTCAGATTGGCCACCGTGACCGTGTCGGCGGCGATCGGCACCGAAACAGTCCTCTCGACGGCGCCCGAGGCCGTGACGGTCACTTCCTCGCCCGGAAAGGATCCAGCCAGCACGTTTCCCGCCAGGGCGAGTCCTTGAGTGGTTGTCTGCTCGGCATATTCCGTCCAGGAGCCGGAGCTCGCGTAGGTGACGAATGAAGCGCCGGGGACCGCAACGGTCACCCCCTGGACATTTTGCCCGTTGGTGTCCGTAATTCTGACGACGACATGACCCGCAGAGGAACCGGGCTCCTCGGGAACGAGAAGCGTCCCGAAGATCTCGAGAAGAACCTGACGCCGCACCAACGGCACGTCAGCCCGTCCGTCTTGAGTATCCTGGATGCTGAAACTCGCGTGATAGTCGCCCTCCCCTCCGATGAGTCGCGCCCCCATCCATGTCTTCGGCGCCAACCTCACCCCGGAAAGACTGTAGCTTTGCCCGTCATGGGTAGCAGAGATCCAGCCTGTCCCATCCTCCGCTTGAGCGAACACCTCCGCGGTCAGGTTGAGAGTCTCGGTGAAGAAAAAGTCATCTCCCAAAAATTCAACGACACGCCCAGCCAACTCCTGATCTCCGGACAGTCCCGAACCTCCGCTTCCAAGCCCCCCACTGCCGCCACCGCCACCTCCGGTCGAGGCTCCCCCAGGCCCCCAACTTCCAGTGACAGGCGGCCTGGCGGTGGCGGCTCCGGCGGTTCCTGCTTCGTTACCACCAAACACTGGTGCTCGATCTGGCTCTTCTCGGTTGCAGCTCCACAAGAATGCAGAGAGCCCCAGGGCGGTGATCACAGCCAGCTTTGTCATACATGGAACACTAGAGCACATCTCACGACCTCGAAAGCCCTTGCAGACGCTCCCGAACGAGCGAGCCAGGCGACTTTTGGACGCGCTCATTGAGCACGAATATCTAGCTTCCTTCACATTTCAAAGAGATATCGACGGAAGCGTCTTCTCCTCGCAATTCACACGTCGCCGGGCAGAGCTTGATGATCGGGTCCTCGTTGTCAGGAAATTCAACCCAATATTGCTCCGGAGAGGAGCAAGACGATTCGTCACCAACCTGCTCGAGCACGAGCTCGTCTTGCCCCTCATCGGGAGTGAACCTGACCTCGAGCGTCTCCAGATCCGAAAGACCGACGTCCGAGCTGGGCACTGTGTACTCACATCCCAACACAGAGCTCCGGATCGATTCGAGCGCTGCCATAAACACCTGCGGATCGCCATCGGAAGGAACGGAATAGTAGCTGCACTCATCATCTCCTTCCAAACAATAGTCGGAGTGAAGCTCAGCCCCAGCCCCCTCGGCTATGGCCTCCAGCTTATTCGCCTGGATCTGTGGATCCTCCATGCCGATGATGAAACTGGGGATCCCCGTGGCATCGTAGTGAGCGACCAGCAGCTCGTTGAGCTCCTGCATCTCGGCCAGGTGCCCGTCGTCGTCATTCGTGCCGATATCGGGACAGCGGGTGGGAGCCCCATCGGTAATGAGGATCGAGATCGTCCGACGGGTGCCCGAAGGCATATGAGAAGCAGTCTCGGCAATTAAAGTTTCCACGGCGGCCTGCGTGTTCGTATATCCATTGGGCTGCTCGTCGTTCATCGCAGCCTCGAGATCGGCGAGGTGACCGTTGCTGTCTCCAGACTCCAGAAGACCAAACCCCACATCCATGTCAAAAACATCACATGAATCCCCGGAAAACGTTCCCAAGGAAACTCCTGTCCCCACCGTCGTAGGATCCGCAAAAAACCCGTAAAGCGCGTTAATGGAATTGCACCAGCGAGACTCGTCCCCATCGCCCACATCGCAATCGTCGCCCATGGAAAGAGATTGATCGAGCATCACGAACATATCCAGATATATCTCTTCCGAGGCGATCTCGGTGGCCGCACAGGTCTCTACATCCATGTCCTTGGAAGGATCGTAGGTAAACTCGACGTCGTCGGGCAGGCTCCTTCCACCAGCGCCACTGCCTCCAAGCCCTCCGCTACCGGTGGCTCCGCTGCCATCGCTTGCCATAGCCCCGCTGCCATCGCTTGCCATGGCTCCGCTGCCATCGCGTCCTCCCGCTCCGCTTCCTGCGGCGCCCTGCATTGAGCCTCCTGCGCTACTGTCGGCGCCCGAATCGAGAGCGGAATCCGCCCCCGCGCCGCCGGCAGAATCTCCAGGGCCTCCTTGCGACCCGCAACCGACCGCAACTGCAACCGTCAAACCCAAAAGACCCGAAATCCTCGTCAAATTCATGATTCTCTTTCCCCTGGCCCGAATGAGAGGGCCTGAATGAGAGCCCGGCTCACTTAGCGAACTACCGTTTCCCGACAGCCAAAGACCACCCGCACGCTCGCATCGGGATCGGACAAAACTGCGTCACACACCTCCCCGCAGAGCACGATTTGCGAGCCGCCTGGCGAAAATTGCCAGCCCTGTGCATCTTCACACTGAGCTTTCCCATCTTCGAGCGGATCCTGCACAATCAGTTCCTTCTGATTACCACGAGAAGTGAATTCGACGTTGACCTTACTTCGATCCACAAACGCATTTTGAGGAACATCGAATTCGCAGGTTCGCGCCGTATCCTCAGTGATCCCCTTGAACTCCGAGCCCAAGTCGGAGGCGAAGGATTGGCTTTCGGTCAGATCGATATGGCAGCTTTCCGAAGCATCGTCTGGATCCAAACTGCAATCGGTAGAGCGCCTCGTACCTCCGATCACGGCCAGTTCGCTGAGCAGAGACCGAGAGGCTTCGCTCCCGGGAGCACCAATCGCGTAGGTGCGGATCCCGTAGAACTCACGAGCTTCCTCGACAAATCTGACGAGATCTCCGAGCGCCTCCGTCTGGCATGTTTCCGCACCGTCGGTCATGACCACCAGGTAGTTGTCCCCGTCCAGATCCCCAGAATGAATGCCACGCCGGAGCGCCTCCAGCCCGCGTATCGCCGCTCCCGCGAGGGGCGTTTGCCCGTCGGCTGAAAGGCTCAATCCCTCCTGCAAGTTCGCCAAATGACCTTGCGAAAGTGGCTCGATTGCCACGGTCACTTCCCCGGCATCCGGGACCTGGCAGTTGTTGTCGAGAGGAAAGGCGATGAGCCCCGCGCTCACACCCGCTTGACCTGCCAGCGTTTCGAGAGCGCCGCCTTCTCCGGTGAGCGCCTCTTGCGTGATTTCCCACTTGGACCGCTCCATTTCATCCACCTTCCGGGGCTCGGGACAGGTCGGATCGATCGGTGGAGGGTTGCAGTTCATGCTCCCACTTTTGTCCACGACGAATAACAAATTGGCCGGCACGAGATCGGCAGACTCCGAGGACTCAGCGCAGGAGTCGGCTCCCCCCATTGCGCCCGTCCCTCCCGAAGAGCCCCCTTGACCGATACTCAGACCGCCACTCCCGGTCATGGCCCCCGAGCCACCGCCTCCCGATTGACTCCCGTCTACTGCACGATCGCCTGCGGCGTCCGTCCCTGAAAAGACAGGTGCTTTTTCGCAACCGCCAAGGCCGAGCGTTATCATGAACCCACCACCCAAGACGGTTTTGCCCAAGAGCCGTATCTTCTTCATTTGCTTCTCTGACCCAGATGTTCAGCCAGCGCAACCGGCCCAACTCTGGTCAATAGTAAAGGTTTTGTTGCGCTCGTCCTGCCTCACACTTGGTGATTGATCTTCAAGGCCCTTGATCTTCACGGCTTTCGACTTTCCGGCTCGGAAATAGCTTGTGCGCAGCGTCGGCAAGACGAATCTTCCGCGATCTCGAACGTCAACTGATGGACGCTCGACCCCGCAGGCGCTGGTGCAGCACCAAGACTGCCACAGCCAGCGCGGCCCCAATCCACTGGCTCGTCGAGAGCCCCCAGAATCCACCTCGTTCATCTGCCCTGAAAAACTCAATGATAAAGCGCAGACTCGCGTATCCTGCCAAAAAGATCAGAAAGAGCTGCCCATCGTAGCGCTTGCGCCCGCTGAGCCAAAGGATCAACGCCGCCGCAAGAGCCAGACAACCGTAGGCCTCGTAGAGCTGCGTGGGATGGACCGGCAGCGAGGAGTGGTGGCTTCCGGCCAACAACCCGGCTTGCGCTTGAGATAGACTCGCGGGGCTGTGGGGCGGGAAGACAAGTGCATGGGGAAGCTCACAACGTTGCCCAAAGCAGCAACCGCCCAGGAGACATCCCATCCTGCCAAATGCAAGCCCAACGGGAATCACCATGCCCCCCATATCGAGAGCTTTGCGCACGGGAAATCGATCGCGACGCAATTGAAGGTAACCGAGGGGCACCGCGAGCGCCAAGCCACCGTAGAAGGTGAGACCTCCCGCCCAAAAGCGCGCCCAAGCGAAACAATCGCGCTCCACCGGACGACAGCCGCCAGCTTCCTCGTCCCATCGTCCCAATGCCGCGCCGGAATCTCCCCAAAGGCCTCCGAGCACCCCTGGATCGCTCTGTCTCAGGCACTCGGCTCGCGAGATCTCCCACAGTACCTTGCTGGGATCCGTGCAAAGATGCACGTAATCCCAAAAGTAGCCATCGGCGAGTACATGCAACAACCGCGCTCCCACGACGCCCCAGATGAGCATCGAAAGGCCGAGATCCACCACCGAGTCAGGATTGAGACCAACTCGACGAGCCCAAAGGGCCCCCATCGCCGTCGCCATGATGAACCCAATCATCAATAGGGCAAAATAGCTGGGAACAACCGTCCCCAAAAACTCGAACAGGCGTCCCTGCATGCCTCAAGCCCAACTCAACGAATTCACCCAGCGGCCGAAGGCGCTTCTGGCTGACCAGAATGCGTGGGCGGCGCTGTCCTCGTCCTCTGTTTGGGCCGATGAGTAAACATATCAACCGCCATGAGTCCCACCCCAATACAGATGGCTACATCGGCTATATTGAAGGTTGGCCAATGGTCGGTCACCGTCCAGCCAGGAACGTAGCTGTGGACCCATGCATTCAGATCCATCACCCACTTAGCTCTGTAGTCGATGAAATCAATCACCTGTGAGCGAGTGATGCGATCGCTGAGATTTCCCAGCGCACCGCCCAAAACAAGCGGCAACCCCCATTTGAGCGCCTTTTGTTCCGCGTGGATTTTGGAATAAAGGGAAACGATAAACGCGATCGCCGCAACGCTGACGGCGAGAAAAAAGGGCTTTCTCACCACCTCATCGGCGGTCGAAAACAACCCCCAAGCACCACCTCGGTTGTAAGCCAGCGTGATACTCAAGTGGTCCGCAATCAGTTCCAAGGGCTCGAAGCCTCGCTGATTGAGCGTCATCTCCGCCCACACCTTGGTGGTGATATCGGCAATGAGCGACAAAGCCGCGACCACCCCGAAAAAGAGAAATGAAGGTCGCTGTTGAGGAGGCATCCTGGTTGGCGCTTCCGCCGCCCGATTCGATTCCCCCGCATTTTGCCTCAAGGACGCCGCTTCAGGCGCGGACGCCTCATCAGGCACAGGAGGCACCGCATCGTGGTCGGAAAATGCAACATCAGGCGTGGAAGACGCCGCGTCAGGCGCAAGGGGCGCGACGTCAGGCGCGGAATGCACCGCGTCAGGCGCGGAAGACGCCGCATCAGGCGTGGAATGCACCGCGTCAGGCGCGGAAGACGCCGCGTCAGGCGCGGAATGCACCGCGTCAGGCGCGGAAGACGCCGCGTCAGGCGCGGAATTCACCGTGTCATGCGCTCGCTCGTCGGTCGCAGAGAGATCCTGGCGTTCAGCTTCTTGAGCTTCGCGCTCTTCTTCGGGGGACACCATCTGAAGCGGGTCCTTACGATATCCTGAGCGGCCTCGCCACTCCGCTTCTCGCGAAGGCCCCGGCGCAGGCTAGTGCTGCGACCACATAAAAGTGGTCGGTAGGGAGACCACTTTTCTCT
>CAYTRQ010000359.1:0-5994 GCA_964440025.1 uncultured Polyangiaceae bacterium
AAAAGTGGTCTCCCTACCGACCACTTTTATGTGGTCGCAGCACTAGAGCACATCTTACAACTTCGAAAAGGTTTCCTTGCCGACGTCCTACTTTCTCGTGACAGGAGCGGCGCTACCAACCCCTAGCTCGCCGAGATCGACGGGCAGGGGAGAAATGGCAAAAGCAGAGTTGATAACTCCAACATGCGAGTAGGTTTGTGGAAAGTTTCCGAGTTGTGTTCCGGTTTTCGGGTCGATGTCTTCGGAAAAGAGACCAACATGATTTGAATAGGCAAGCATTTTCTCGAAAACTTCCGTTGCTTCTTCGATATGTCCAAGGCGGGCAAGAGCTTCGACATACCAAAAACCGCACACGGTAAACGTTGCTCCATGGTCCTCTCCGATTCCATCATGATGCAGGTAGCGATGCATGAGATGGTCGTTGACCTGGAGTCTTCCGGCAAGGCAGCGAAGATGTCGCTCCGCGCGAGGGCTTTCAGGGCGGAGGTAGCCGAGGTTGATCATCATCAGCATGGCTGCGTCTTCGTTACTGCTGGCGAGGGAATCGGCGTAAAACCCTCGCTGTTCATCCCAGGCCCTTTCAATGAGCTGCTCGGCGCGCTGGGCAATTTCGAGAGCCGTCGTCCGTACTTCGTCGTCGGCAAGAGCTTGGCCGATGCGGGCCGCGATTTTGCTACCTACCCAATGAAAAAGCAGGGAAAAGGTGTGCACACGGTTATCATCGCGGATTTCCCAAATACCGGCATCCGGAAGGGACATCACTTCGTCGACACGCCGAAGCAATCGTTTGAGGAGAGCTCGGGCATTTTCGGTCAGGTGGCTTTCGAAACGAAAATCAAGGAAGAACGGCGAGATGACGGCGATGGCCTCGCCGTAGACGTCGTATTGCACCTGCTTGTAAGCGTCGTTCCCTGCGCGCACGGGCCCCGAGCCGCCGAAACCAGACAAGTGTTCGAGAACACGTTCGGTGATTTGAGCCTCGCCCGTAATTCCGTAAACAGGTTGCAGTCGATCGTGAACGCTGGCCGTGTTTTTGATAAAGTTGACAAAGGCTTCGAGCTCGTCGACGTGACCAATACGACGCATTGCTCGAAGAGTGAAGAACGCGTCACGAAGCCAGCAGTATCGATAGTCCCAGTTCCGCCCTGAACCGGGCCATTCCGGCAGGCTGGTGGTCGTCGCGGCGGTGATCGCACCGGTGTCCTGATACATGTGTAACTTGAGGGCAAGTGCTGAGCGAACCACTTCCTTTTGAAAACGCCCCGGAACCGTCGTGTGCTTCACCCACCTTTCCCAGTAGTTCTTCGTCCTGAGGTAGAAACTTTGGGCCGTTTCCTTAAGAGGAGCTTCAAACGGTTCACCCCAGGCAAGCACCAGCCAGACTTCATCCTCCAGCAAGAAGACTCTCTCCTCGACGACGTAGTTGAGGGGCATGTTGGTAGTGAGCCGGAGATTCTCACCGGGGATATCGTAGTTGAGATGGTTGGACGCCATCCGGGCAGCCGGAACGATTCGTCCATAATCATATGTGGGCCGGCACTGGACCCGGACGAGTGGCTCTCCAGAAACGCGCCGCAGCCGTCGGAAGAGCATATTGGGCTTGAAGTGCCGTTCGTATTGACGAAACCGAGGAGCGAAGTCCACCACATCGAAGACACCGCGATTGCTAGTAAAGGTTGTCCGAACGATATTCGTATTGGGCATGTACTCCTGCCGGGAGGTCCAACCCGGATTTCCTGGTTGGATGGCAAAAAATCCCCCTCGCTGCTCGTCGAGGAGGCCCCCGAAAACGGGGCTCGAGTCGAACCTTGGCCAGCAGAGCCAGTCGATCTTGGCGGAGTTGTCGACGAGTGCCTGGAAGGAGCAGTTGCCGATGAGCGCATGCTTCATGGCGCGACACGATCGCTAAAGCCGAACGGTTGTCAAATAACGCCCAGGATGCAAGAAGAAAGAACATGCCGAGTCGATTGATCGTTGCGTCCGTCCGCCTGCCGATCACCATGACCCGACAGGACGACGGATATGCTGTGTCGCCCAGTACTGGTGGATTGGTGACAGCGCTCGGAGCCCTGCGGGACACGAGAAAGTTCACTTGGCTTGGATGGCCGGGCGCGTATGTCGAGGAGCGAGAACGGCCCGCCGTCACCAAGCAGCTCGCCAAGTATCGTACGTCGCCGATATTTATCGATCGGGCCCATAAGGAAGGATTTTACGAAGGTTTTTCCAATGAGACCGTTTGGCCGCTGTTTCACAATCTCACGGAACGGGGAACGTTCGATCGCGAGCACTGGGTTTCCTATCAGCATGTCAACCAAATGTATGCAGACGCCATTGCCAAAGTGGCGCGTCCCGGTGACCTGATCTGGGTGCATGATTACCAGTTGTGTCTCGTTCCACAGATGCTTCGGCAAAAAGGATTGGGATGTCCGATTGGATTCTTCCTGCACATTCCGTTCCCCGCTGCAGACATCTATCGAACCCTTCCCGTTGCAGAGTCGCTTCTGCGCGGCCTTCTCGGAGCCGACCTGATTGGCTTCCACGCCTATGAGTACGTCAGCCATTTCCGTATGGCGTGCCTCCGAGTCCTCGGCATGGAATCGGATTCCACCCACGTCCCCCTGCAAAGTCGAAGGGTCGAGCTCGAGGTCTTGCCAATTGGAATTGAGCCCAAGGAAGTCCGCGAGATGCTCCGCACCCCCGAAGCGCGAAAAGAACAAACAGAGCTCGAGCGCGCGTTCGCCGGAAAGCGAATCATCGTGGGAGTCGATCGGCTCGACTACACCAAGGGCATTCCTCAGAAGCTGCTAGCCTTCGAGGAGCTGTTGGCCAAACACCCTGAATGGCGGGAAAGTGCAGTTCTCGTCCAGATTGCGGCACCCACCCGAACCGGAGTGGAGGAGTATCAGCAGCTGAAGCGAGAAGTGGACGAACTGGTTGGTCGCATCAATGGGCAATTTTCCACGCCCAGCCATACTCCCGTTATCTATATCAACCAATCCGTTCCCCGTGTGCGGCTGGCAGGTCTGTATCGCTCTGCAGACATTGCCCTGGTAACCCCACTGCGCGATGGTATGAATATGGTAGCTCTGGAATACGTCGCCGCTCGCAGGGGGCGAGGTGGAGCACTCATTCTCAGTGAGTTCTGCGGTGCGGCACATTGCTTACCAGGCTCTCGCCTCGTCAATCCTTACAATGTCAGTCAAGTAGCGGGGATTCTTGCGGATGCTCTGGAAAACGATGGTCCACACCTGGATTCGTTTCGACATATGGAGCGATTTGTCGAGGACAATACGGCTTCTTCATGGGCGGAAAAGTTCCTGGAAAGCCTGGAGACTTTTGGGGGAGACGTCCACCACGAAGCCAAGCCGTTCCGCTACAGGAATGCAGAAGTGATGAAGATGGTGGAAAAGGCGGAGCGCCCGCTCATCTTCCTCGACTATGATGGCACGTTACGCCCCTACGTGATCAATCCCAGAGAAGCCGTTCCCGACGAACGTATCCTAGGCGTGCTCGAGCGGCTCAGCAGGGTGGCCACCGTCTATGTGGTCAGCGGTCGAGATGGATCGACGCTCGAGGAATGGCTTGGGCATCTCGACGTGGGCCTCGTTTGCGAGCATGGGCTGGCGATCAAAGAGCCGGGGGGTGAATGGCAAGGTCGACGCAACGTCAGTGGCTCGGCACTCACTCGCTTGGTCAAACCGATTTTCGACGAATTCGTTGCGAGAACACCTGGTAGCTCAGTGGAAATCAAGCAAGCGGCTATTGCGTGGCACTCGCGGGCTGCAGATCCGGAATACAGCGCATTTCAGGCCAAGGAACTGTTGACTCAGCTAGGGGATTTGCTCAAGCGTCGTCCCTACAAAGTACTGCGGGGCAATCGCGTCATCGAGGTGCGTCATGAGCATGTGACCAAGGGAAGCGCAGTGGGACACCTCCTCGAACGATATCCGGATGCTGATTTTCTTTTCGTGGCAGGAGACGACCGTACCGACGAGGACATGATGGCGGCTATTCCAGACGACTGGAAGAAGAAAACCATCACTTGTTGGGTTGGTTCCCCCAACTCTCATGCTCAATACTGGCGCGAATCGGCCCAGGCCCTCCTCAAGGAATTGGAAGGTGTCGCAGGAATTTGGGAACGACAAAATCGTGGCACCAGCTCGCGAAGGACTCGCCGCCAACAGCCCCGGGGCAGAGCAGAAGAGAAAGCCCCCAAGGCGAAGACTTCCACTGCTCGTGGGAAAACGACGACCCAAAAGGCCGGCAAGAAAGCGGCTGGAAAGACCCAAACGGCACGAAAGACGGCCCCGGCGAAACGTTGAGCAGCTCGCACACGGTCCTCACGAGGCGGTTAAGGAGATGCTTGCAATGGACGATTTGCGACCGAGCGGTCAGGAAAAAGAAAGGTGAGCAGTTGAGAGACGATCTGCCGCCCTTGAGGGCCGTAGCTGCCGTGATGGGCATTGGGCAGGAGGAAGAAGTCGCTCTCGATATCGGCGAAAGTGAGCTCCAGATAGCTATCGAGCATGTGCCTGGTGTTTTCGAGCTGGCCGCCCAAAATAGCAACGCGCTTCGCATGTCGGAGGCGCTCCGGGGTGGCACGTGTGGGTGGACCGCCAAGCACGACGCGCTGATAAATCGAAGGATAGGCAGAAGAAAGTCTTTCTGCCCGATGGGCTCCTTGTGAGTAGCCAAAGATGGTCACTCGATCCACCAAGAGATGTCCATTGCGCTGTTTTCGGACGACGGAAAGCGCTCGCTGGATTCTGTCTTGAATCGCCGAGATACTGCGGGGCCATTTGTAGCCAGGTCGACTCGGGCAAGGAACGTTGGCTCGAAGGGTGACAAGGGTTCCATAGCGAGCCGCAATGTCGGCCCAAGGATCCGCTCCCTTGGGGTTGCCGCACATTCCATGCAGATACATGATCGCATGACGCGTATCGCCTGAGGCGTGCGTGACTCGCAGGTTGCGGTCGCCTCGCACGGGGACCTCCGTTGGCCTTCCGATGGGAAGATGAGGAGGTAGTTTGGTATCGGATGATTCTGCGCGATCACTCATCACCGTTTCGGAGACATGCTTCGTGGCCTTTCTTTGGGTCCCGTTTTGAGGCTTCTGGGCTCGAGTGGTTGTGGTCGCGCCCGCTTCGGACGCATGGGCAGGCCGTAGAAAAGTGGTTGAAGTAGGCTTTTCCACGAGTTGAGCTCCATTCGGCGGCAATCCCGCAACGTAGAGGATGAGACAACTCAGCATGAGGAGAAATCTGCGCGCTATCGGGTTTCTCAATGACATCTGCGCTGCCACTCGTTCGGTAAAAAACCAACGGCAAAACGTTCTTGCCGACCCGCTTCTGACTGCTGGAAAGCGCTGGTGCAAAATCAATATTGGTCGGAGATGGAGTCACGAGAGAGAACGACTCCACTTGCTACAAGCTGTATTTCATTGGCCGAACCATCGGGGTTCTTTTTCTCGAACGTTCCCCCCTCGGATTCGAGATGTTCCACATGAGACGCTTTAACCCGCGTCAGCTGGACTTCTGCCTCGACCTGCGCTCGAGCACCTTGAGAATCCGTCGGTACGAAGAAGGCGTAGTCTCTAAAAGTGACGCGACAAGTAGGGGCCTGTTTATCGGGCGAAGCTGCTAGCTCCATCCAGCACCCCTTGCGTGCACAAACCCGCTTGACATGTCCTTCTACGATCACCGGTTTCTGTTCGAACGCTGAGGGCGAATCGAGTATCTCTGAAAGGGAGGTTTTCGGTCGACTACTGAGCGGTGCTCCAAATGTTTGAAGTTCGGCCTCTCGTTCAGCGGCCTGCACGGATTCAGTAGCCTTGTGGGCGTCTCCATCGGCGGAGAAAGGCGTTCCACCATCGAGCTCATCGCAACCAACCAGGAGAAAACAGAAAATCAAGGCGAGAGGGACACGAGCCCAATTGGAGAACTGCGCTCGTTCATTGACCGTGCTTTCGAACCAAGACTGCAGTAATTGAGGTAT
>CAYTRQ010000360.1:0-5985 GCA_964440025.1 uncultured Polyangiaceae bacterium
TGGTGGCCGGGTACCTCATGCATACTCACGAGGCCGTGCTTGGTTTTTTCAAGAGCTTGGTCCCTGCACGTCATCGACCCGGTTTCGAGCGGCTGCTCATTCGCATGGACCGAGGGCTGTCGGGCGTTGTACGAGGTCAGCTGATCATCTGCGTGGTCAATGGATTGCTCTCGGCGCTGGGGTTTTGGCTGTTTGATCTCAACTACTGGCCAGTGCTCGCGCTGATCGCTGGCGTCATGAGCATTATTCCTATCTTTGGGGCGATTTTGAGCACGGTTCCAGCCGTCTTGGTGGGACTGACCCAAGATATCTGGACGGCTGTCTGGGTGACCGCATGGGTGATCGGGATCCACCAGATCGAGGCGAATCTCCTGAACCCCAAGATCATTGGCGCTTCAGCCAAAATTCATCCCGTCCCCGTCGTTTTCTCACTGCTGGTGGGCGAGCATTTCTACGGCATTTGGGGGGCGGTTTTGGCGGTTCCAGTGCTTTCTCTGACTCAAAGCACCTTCAACCACTTCCGTTTCGGACTTCCCGATGCCCCGCCCGATAGCTTGATGGTGCGTCTTGCCCCCCCGTCGGGCCGGGAGCTATAGGCTCGCCGTGGCAAAGGAAACCCGCAAGCGTCGGCGTGCTCAGTCACGCAGCCATTCACCCTCGGGCAAGTCCCCTTCGGGCAAGTCCCCTTCGGGCAAGGAGTTGCGCGCTCAAATGAAGCAGCCGCCAGAGATGCAACACCAAGAGATGCCCGATCCCCTGGCGCCTGCGCAGATCAAAAGCACCGCCACGCGCGTTGCCCTCATCCTGGGCGCGTGTTGGATCGTGGGGGGACTTGTCTTTGGCATCATCCAATCTGAACCGGGCAAGTACATTGCGCTAGGGATCCCAGGTGCGGTGACGGTGGTCGTTTTGGGATTGCTGGTTTGGACGGTCAAGCGCACCCAATCGGCTCGCGAGGTCGCCTCGGTGCTGAAGGGCGCCGACACGACAGAGGGGCGACAGGCCGCCCTGGAGAAGCTCCGCAGCGGAAAAAAGAAGAAAAACGACCCAGCTACCATTTTCGCTCAAGCTCAGCTGGAAATGCAGGAGGATCCCAAGAAGGCTCTCGCTACGTTGGAGACCCTGGACCTCAATCGCGTGATGGGGCCCGTGGCCGATGAGGCGCGGGCACAGCGAGCCATGATTCATCTGTCATTGGGACAGGTGAATCTGGCGCGCCAATTGGTCGACAACGTCGAGCTGAAGAGAGCTCAAGATTCGCGGTCCCGGGCTATGATCACAGCGATTTCGGCAGAGGCATTGTCGCGTTCCGGGGAAGCCAAGCGTGCTCTCGACATGCTCGAGCTCGTGGATATGGACGAGGAATCCGTTGCTCCCATGAAACCCCAGCTTTTGCGAGGCTACGCGTTTGCCTACGCCGCGCTCACTCGGACGAAGGAGTTGCGTCGAGTCCTGCGTGCCATGACGAAGATCGACGCCCGTCTGCTCGGAGGATTTTTGCAAGGCAAGAGCCACCCGCTTCTGCAAAAGGAGGCGCGGAAGATATTGGAGCAGAGTGGTGCCGTACCTAGGAAGATGCAGGTTCAACGCATGAAGTGAGCGGCCTCTGCTGCGGAGATAGCCGATCGGATGCGCATTCAACGCATGAAGTGAGCGGCCTCTGCTGCGGAGATAGCCGATCAGATGCGCAAATAGCCGATCGGAAGGGTATCAGGAGGGGGCACAGAAGACTCCAAGAACTCCACTATAGACTTGCGGAGTCAGACGCCCCCCCAAGGGAGCGATTTCGTAGGTCGAATGGAGGCCCGCCATTGGCATCTTGGGAAAGTGCTGTTTGATGAGTTTTATGTCGACATCGGGTGACTCATACAGTGCACGGCCTCGCCCCGCGCAGCTCACATAGATCCCGAAGGCGGGGGCCGCTCCGGCGCAGTTACGCCGCAATGAACGGAGGTGGGCGTCCAAGTCGGAACGGGCCGCGTGAGCATCACGCACAGCGAAGGCGACCTGCGTGCCTCGGGGGAGCTCGTCTCCCATCAACACCCCCTGTTTTGTCGGATCGACACCGACAATGGCACGCAAAGCCAGATTGCGACCTTCGGGTGAGAGGGGCTGTTGCCCTCCTCCGATAGCCAGCAAGACGAGGGGCTGTTCGTCGAGCTCCTCCGCCGAGGCGCTCAGAAGATCCAGCGCAGGCATGCCATCCAACTCGAGCAGAAGGGGGCCGCGCGTTTTCGTCACTGTGTGAAGCGGTGAAAGAAGGCGGCAAGCGGACGAAGAGGTGACTCGACCAAGCCAGGGCCGTTCTACGATGAAGCTGGCGGCAGCCCCCTTGGTTACTTCCGTTCCCTCCACCTGCCAGAGATCGATGTGAGGGAATGTGCCACCGCCGAATACTTGGTCCTGACGTTCGCCAAGTTCGCGCTCCAGTTCGACGAGCCAGCCGTCGTCATCTTGGTCCCCACGGAGAAGGACAAGGGCACTGGCCCCGGGCGCTCGACGGAGTCGCTGACCCAGCTCGGCGCCAAAGACCGTATTAGATGCCGCCCCCACGAGGATTTGGGTGCTGACTCCCGGGAGCACGAGACCCACAGCGGCGGCTTCCGATTCGGTTTCTCCTTCTTGTGAAAGGACGCCAGGCGAAGGAACGATGAGCCAACGGCCTTTGTCTGGTGCAGCGGAGAGGGCAAGGGCCATCTCCTTCCCCTGGCTGGCCAAGCTGCCAGAAAGCAAAAGCAATCCCGAGGTCTCCGGATGGTGATGCTGCTGAGCGGCCTCGATCACTCGTTTGAGTGATGCAGTGTGGATCGCGAAACTGCTCAATTGGGGGGGCACGGCAGGAAACTCCTGGCAGATCCTATTTGCGGGGGTGCTGTTCCGCAAGACGACAGCCCTGTCCTCGGAGAGCAAGCGCCGAAGAACCTCGGCAACGCGCTGACGGGCGAAGCGGCTCTCCCAACACCAGTCGTTCCCTTGCCTCACAGGGCTTCTTGCTTGCCCCGCGCCGGCAGAGGAGCTGTAATCTAAGGACCAGCAATGGATTCCCGATTTGTTCTCCAGTCCTCCTCCGGTACCGATGTCGGTCGGCGTCGAAAGAACAACGAGGATGCATTCTTAGTTGATGATGAACTCGGGCTTTGGGTGGTTGCCGACGGGATGGGGGGGCAAGCTGCGGGCGAGATAGCGAGCCAACAAGCAGTGGAGACAGTCCATGGGATGGTACGCCGGGGTCTTCTGCCGCTCCGAGAGGCCAGCGGTGCGACTGCAGAAGAGCAACGTGCGGTGAATCCAGAACGTGTCCTCGAGTCGGCAGTTCAGGGGGCCACCTATATGGTCTTCGGTCTCGCCGAAATGGACCAAACGAAAAGCGGAATGGGGACGACCGTCTCTGCGATGCTCCAACTCGGCGACGAGCTCATTCTCGCCCAGGTCGGAGACAGCCGAATCTACCGAGTGCGGGACGGGCAGGCGGAGCAGCTCACCGAAGACCATACCTTGGTCAATTGGCAATTGCAGCAAGGGATGATTACGCCCGAGGAAGCCAAGCAATCGAAGCAGCGAAACGTGATCACGCGGGCCGTGGGAAATCGAGACTACGTGCAAGTTGATATTCTGCGCACGGACATTGCTGCGGGCGATCTCTTCATTCTGTGTAGCGATGGGTTGTACGCCTACCTGCGGCGCCAGGAGCTTCCCGGCCTGGTGGAGCGAAAGGGACAGGCTGCGGTGCGAGCACTCATCGCCTTGGCCAACGAACGAGGCGGTAAAGACAATATTACGTGTGTGCTCGTCGAAGCTCTCGAGGCGCCTAGCTCGACGATAAGCGTGTAAAAGTCAGTGGTCCCCCTGACTGGGAAAAGGGCTCCGCCGTCACTCGTCTGATTCGTAAGGCTCAGTGCTCCTGCGATGGGTCAGCGGTGGGGTCGGAGGTGAGCCTGCAAAAACCTTCGCAACTTATTTGGGCTCTTGCGAAAGTCCCTGGTACCAAAGTCGTTGCAAGGCCGCCCTGGATAGCTGGCGGACAAAGGAGACCGTGGTGGAAGCAGTGCGCGTTGGAATAGTCATGGGCGGGATTTCCAGTGAACGAGTCGTCTCCCTTCGTTCGGGCGAAGCGGTGGCGCAGGCTCTCGAGGGCCTGGGATATGACGTCGTGAGGATCGATCTCGGAAGTGGCTTGGAAGCACTGGAGATGTTGAGCGAAGTCGATATGGACGTGGCGTTCCTGGCCCTGCATGGCAAACAGGGCGAGGACGGCTGTGTGCAAGGGGTTCTGGAGATGCTCTCCATTCCCTATACGGGTTCGGGGGTCATGACCAGCGCGCTGTCCATGGATAAGCTCAAGAGCAAAGAGCTATTTCGGCTGCATAATGTTCCCACGCCCCCTTACTATGTTGTCAATCGGGATGCCGAGGAAGCCCTCGCTGACATCCACGGTTCGTTTGGATTTCCCGTGGTCGTCAAGCCACGCCGCGAGGGATCGAGCGTTGGCGTGATCAAGGCGGACAACGCAGAGGAGCTCGCCTCAGCCGTGGAATCCGCCCTTCTCTTCGATGATTCGGTGATTGTAGAGCGATTCGTCGAAGGGACCGAGATTGCCGTCGCAGTGATGGACGATCGTGTTCTCGGGGCCATCGAGATTGAGCCCGTGGGCGAGCTCTACGATTTCAACGCGAAATGCGCCTCGAGTGAGACTCGGTACCACCTCCCGGCTCGGCTGGACTCGACCCGGCTGCTGGGAATCATGAACCTGGCGAAACGAGCCGCGCAAGCCCTCGATGTCCGCGGCGCTGCTCGCGTCGATCTGCTTGTCACGCCAGGAATGAACGAATTTGTTCTCGAGACGAACACGCTACCGGGCATGACGGAGACGAGTTTGCTGCCCAAGATCGCTGCCGCGGCAGGATACGACTTTGCTCGACTCTGTGAGGCGATGTTGAAGGCAGCCCGTCTCGATTCTGGTCTTGGCATGACCACACTGGAGCAGTCGAACATTTTACGGAAGGACGAGAACATCTGGGAAGAAGCGGCCTATGACGAGGCGCTTTTCGAGCAACAGATGGGCCTTTCCGTCGTGCCTGCCCGCTCCACGGCGGGCCCCAAGAAGGCAGCGGGCGAGGGCGCCTGAGGGAGACATCGTTCCGCTCCGTCGTCCGGCCGGGCTATTCCCTTGCAGTCCCTCGGCTGACATCCGAGAAGCTCTGCCACTCCCGCTCCTTCCCGGACCTGGACCGGTCAGCTCACGGGGGCAGGAGAGGGCACCTCTTGCCGGTCGGGAAGGGCGCCTTCTCTTTTGAGACTTGGTTCGCTCGAAAAAACTAGCGTCCCCAAGGGGATTCGAACCCCTGTTACAGCCTTGAAAGGGCCGTGTCCTGGGCCTGACTAGACGATGGGGACTTTTTGGCGACCGGGGGGATGGCCGCCGAGCTGACGTGTCGCCCGTCGGCGAGACGTCAGCCCCCGTGGGAGGGGAGGCGCACCTATAGCGATCTCGGCCGCTCGAAGCAAGGATGTTTCACCCGACAAAGTTTCTGGTGCTACCTTCCAAGGGTGTACACGGTGTACCTGGCACAAGACATGACTGATGCAACTCTTTTGCGACAGCGCTTGCAAGACGCGGGGATCCGATCCGGCTTGAAGAACGAGCTTCTTCAGGGAGCCTTGGGAGAGCTCCCGCTGACTTTGCGTCCAGAGGTTGTCGTCTTCGAGGAAGCGGACATTGCTCCAGCGAGGCGGTGTGTCGCCGATCTCGAAGAGGCAATGCAGGCGCCACCTGTCAGGGGTGAGCTCCGCTGTTCCCGGTGTGGGGAGCTGAGCCCGGCAAACTTCGAGCTCTGTTGGCGTTGTGGGGGCGAGCTCCCCGAGCCCCCCGAAGAACGGCTCGTCTGAGCTGAGCTCGCCAGTCTGCCAGGCTCCGCCTCCGCTCATCCGATGGCGTCTGAGGCGAGCGTCGGCGGAGCCTGGCGACGTCGAGCAAACGCTTTGTTG
>CAYTRQ010000361.1:0-5984 GCA_964440025.1 uncultured Polyangiaceae bacterium
CTTCTGGGAGTGCTTCGAAACCGCTCGAAACGTGAGTTGCCGAGGCACTAGTTCCCCAGGATTTTGACTTGAAAGAACCACTGCCACTCGAGATAGATGAGAGCCGTTGCTCGAGGCTCGAAAGACCCGGTTTGCACGCCTCCCCGAAAGCGACGCCAGGGTCCGTCTGCTTGGCCGAATAAGGGAAGGCCCCACCCCAGTCCAGCGGAAAATCCACTTTCATCGCCCCAGTTTCCCCTGGAAGGCTCGGTGATTGCCGCGCCCAGCGAGAGCGACAAAGAGTCGAACGCCAAGTCCCAAAAGGCATGGCCCCACTCGCGGTCGGCGCTCCAGCGAAGAAGAAATAGAGGCTCAATGAGCAGTCCCACCTCCGTGAGTCGCACGATCTGCGGGCTTTGCCCCACCGACTGCCAGAACGAGGCATAGAGTCCAAGTGTTTGATAGATTCGTGAAGCGAGAAGGAGTCCTGGGCGTGCCTCGCCGCTCATGTGATCCCAAGAAGCTCCGGCGCCCAAGGAAAGCGAAAGGTCGCCTTCGAACCGGCCGTAGACTCCGTCTCCCGGCCCTCGTTGGGCGAGAGTATCGGGCACGTCGGGAACTCCTCGTTCTCGCGGTGAGCCAGAGCCCTGGCCTTCCTCGCGAGTGGGGCTGGAAACATGCTTCTTAGTTGATGCACCGTCCGTCATGGGGGCGGCGCCACTCACGGAACTGCCCGTGAGAGCTAACAGAATCACCGAGCCACGTGGCAAGCTCTTGAGCATCCTCAATGCTCCTCTTCATCCAAAGTGAGAGGCGAGGCCTTTTCGTTCCGATCGGAGTCGGGCGAGGCCTTCTGGCGTTCCAGCGAGCCGCCGGCCAAGGTTCCAGGGCTCTCGGGGAAATCCTTGGGTGAGGCGGGGGAGGTCATGGCCCCCAACTCTGCATGGATCGCTGAGCGCAGCTCGGGGGCAAAGACGAGTCGGGGGCGCGAAAGGATTTGCCCCAGAAGACGTCCCAGAAGGAAGGAAACTTCTCCGGGCTTTCTTTCGGTGCCATCGGGGAAAATGACGGTGACCGGATCCTGGGCCGGATCGAACGGGGCGACGCTGGGAATGTCGAGCCCGACATAGGTGTCCGGATCGAGCCCGTGTTCGCTGGCTATCTCTCGAGCAATGGTCAAACAACGCGCTCGTCCGGCCTCGGTTGCATCGTCGCCGAACAATTCCAAGGACTTGAACAACCTTCTGGAGATGAGGCGCTGAGCTAGATCCGAGAGAATCGGATCGCTGGAGCTCCGGAAGCGCCGGAGCGCGGTCCACATGAGTGCATCGTCGAGCTCCAGATAGCTTTCCAGAGAGGTGTTTCCCTGCTCAGCCATTTCAACCAGTGCCCTGGGCGCGCCCTCGACGTGCTTTCCATCAAGGACTAAGTGACGGACACGGCCCAAGATGCGCGTCATGAGCATTTCGCTAGCGCGGCTCGCCTTGTGAAAATAGACCTGTTGGAACATAAAGAGGCGCGCCAAGATAAACGATTCGATCGCTGGGAGTCCCTTGGTTCCGTCGATCGCCAGCACGGGGGCCTGACCCGCCGCCGTTGGCTGAGCCAGGCGAAAAGACCGGAGGAGCCAGTCGAGGTCGAAGCTCCCATAGCTCACTCCAGTGAAGTGGGCGTCTCGGAGGAGATAGTCGCAGCGGTCGACGTCGAATGTGCCACTGACTGCGCGGGCGAGGTAGGGAAGCTCATGCTGACCGTGGATGAGGTTGTCGACACGTCTCGGCAACGTCGAATCAAAGGAACGAAGGACTTGGTGCACCTCTGTTTCGGGACTCCTCACGATCCTGGAGGACCACTGTTCGTGACTGGGACCGTTGGGCACGGCCCCCTCGAAAAGATGGGAGAAGGGGCCGTGACCCACATCGTGGAGCAACGCTGCCGCGAGCGCTTCCCGGGCTCGTTCACTGGTGAGTCGCTGCCAGTACGGCAATCCGGAATGAATGCTCTGGATCCTCTCCACAAAGCGCGCCATGACATGTGCCGTGCCCAGCGCGTGAGAAAATCGCGTGTGATCGGCCCCCGGGTAAGCGAGGGAGGTCAGGCCCAGCTGTCCGATGCGGCGCAACCGCTGCACTTCGCTTGCTTGGAGCAGCGCCTCGACGATTTGGTGCTCTTCCCTCTCAAAGGAAACCAGTCCGTGGACCGGGTCGCGCAAGATCATTTTCGGCTCTTCTCCTACCAAGGGTGGCCTTGGGGACCAACTGCCTTGCCCTTTGTCACTAAATGAAGCAGAACGCTCTTGCTTTGCGGCCCAATTCCTGAAAAGGCGCTGACGGTTGAAGGACTTTCCAGCGTCTTTCGTTTCGGCTTTCCTTCGTACTGGACAGACGACGGCGGCTGAGCTTTGCTGGATGGCACCATTGAAAGCGAACTGACCGCCGACTCGAGCTCGGTGGTACGACCTATTCACCCAAGTAGAAGATCCCGTGTCTGAAGATACCAAAGCACCCGAGTCGCAGGAGGAGCTGCCCCAGGCCGTCGGTCTGGTCGAGATCCTTCGCTCTCTTCCGAAGAAAGAATTCAATGCACTCATTCGTCGCATTGACGCAGCTGTTGACCCAGCCAAGCGGATCGACGTGCCGTCTCAGGTGGCGCGGGCCCTTCTGCTTTCCGCGGACCTGCGGGATCCGTCGCGCCTAGGCCCCGCGGCAGAAGAACTGCTCATTCATCTGGCCGAGGCCGGGGGGCGTCTAACGGTCGAAGCCGCTCCACCAGGGCTCTCGCTTCTGACCCAGCGCGGGCTGGTCTATTCCACCAAGACGAAGCAAGGCCTCGACCTGTGCCTGCCCATTGCTTTCATGCTGCAAATGAAAACCTGGGTGGGCGAGGATACCCGCAGCGCCCGGGCGCTCTTGTCCCAGGTGAGTCAGGACGTGGCTACGTCGATTGCATCGCACTATTTGGGACGCACCGCGACGCCACCCCTTGCCTTGGCCATGGAAGAGGCCTTCAGTGTGCTCACCTCTCCCGAGCGCCTCTCCCAGGAGTTGCAGGATTTACCCCCTCAAGAGCGCAAGCTCCTTCATGCGGTCGAGGAAGTGGGTGGCGAGGTGGATACCGAAGACTTGCTCGAGATGGAGCGGGAGCCCGTCCGCCTCCGGGGTGCCTCAGGCGCGACACCCTCGCGCCGCGGTGTTGGCTTTGCGCTCGAGCGTCGTGGATTCCTCGTTCCAGTACATCCGAATCGACACATCATTCCCACGGAGGTGGCAAACCTCGTGGGCGCGGAACGTCTCGTGGAGCGCGAGGAGCTACGGAAGAAGATCCGCGACGAGGTGGCTCGTGAAGACTACATTCCCCAGCGCGCTCGATTTGCCCACGATGTGACGCCCCTGGCTGTGGGGCTTGCCATGGCGGTGCATGCTGGAGAGGCCGACGTTCGACCTGGTGTGGGGACTCCGAAGTCTCTCATTTCGAAAATGTCGACCCGTTTCGGGAGGCCTCCCGAGGCCATCGCGCTCACTTCTGCGTTGAGTCGGATCGCTGGGCTTTGGAGTGAGAGTGCGCTCGCGCCAGAGGCCCCTCCGGGCAGCCATCGTCTGAGTGAGGTGGGAGATCTGCTCTATAAATGTTGGCGTCGTGGGGCGGCCTGGGACGAATCGCGTCCCAATGGCGAGCTTCTACGAGTTCAAGGAGAGGCACGGGAAGCCGGCGCGGTAGGAGTCGTTCGCTCCATCGTCGTCGAGGCTCTGCAGGAGCTGGGAGATGGTCAATGGGCTCCTTGGGGAGCCATCGCTAAGTACATGGCCGCGGATGGCCGGACCCCTGGCTTGACTCGCCTCATCAAGAAACAAGAACAAAAATTGGGGATTGAACTAGCCGAGCCGGTCGAGAGTGGTCGGCGCATGGCAGTGGAGTCCCTCCATATCCTTGGGGTCGTCGATCTCGCCGAACCGGACGAGGGCGACGAAGTCGTTGGTCCCATGTTGCGCATCACTCCTCGTGGTCGAGCTTGGCTCTCTGGGAACCTGCCTCATGTTGACCAAGGAGGCGGCAAATTCATCGATAGCCAGACCTTGCGGGTGGGGTGCATCGCAAAGTTGGCTCATGTCATGGAGCTGAATGCTCTCACTGAGGTGGGCAACGTCGAAGGAGATCTCGATCTCATCATGACCCCTCGTACCTTGGCGCTGGCTATTGGTACCGGCATCGACCCTTCGATCTTGCGAGCTCGGCTCGAACGCATCGCGCCGCTCCCCGATCCGATCGAGCGGCAGCTGGCCCAAGCCAGTACGGTGCTGGGCCGCGCCGAGTTCGTCAGTGCAGCAGGGTTCATTTGGATCGATGACCCAGAGGTTCGTCGAATGCTCTCGACCCGCCGCTCGACCGCCGATCTTTTCGTCAACCCCTCTCCACCCAGTGGTCTACTCGTGGCGGCTGGGGTTGATCTCGATAAATTGGCACGCCGTTGTCGGACGCTAGGGGTGGAGATCCTCGATGATGGTGAAGTCCACTATGCCCAGTCGACCCCGCCTTCGCGTCGCGGGCGCCGTACCGACGCTCCGCCCCCGAGCACCTCTTCTGGGGTACCCTCTGGGGCCTCGGGGGCCAAGAGTGGAACTCGCTCGAAAGCTCCTCGCAGCTCCCGATCGCCACGGAGCCGCAAGTCGACAGGTTGAAGATCGACATTTCCGATTCGAAGAGGCCTTGCCCGACTCCCGGCCTAGCAGCATGGGGTCTCAATCAGCTAAAGTCGAACGCGACAACTCGGCGACAAGTCATGACGTGAGCCGGAAAGTAGCTTTCTGAGGGGGCTCGCCTTCCCTCCCAAAGTCGTGACGCGAGCCGGAAAGTAGCTTTCTGAGGGGCCGCGCCTTCCCTCCCATGGCGGGCGGATGCAACAGGCGTTTCGATCGAACCGGCTCTGCTTCCGTGCGAACCCCGTGTTCGACAATCACGCTCAGTCAATCAGGCCCGCTGTCGTCTCGCGATCCAGTCCTCTACTCCGGGGCTGGGGTTTTCGTGAACGATCTGGCCCTGGCGGAGGAAGATCTCGGCGGGAAGCGGGCGTCCGTTGTATTCGCTAGCCATGGTGAAGGCGTAGGCACCACAGTCTCGAATGGCCACGGAGTCGGGCACTTCCCCGAGAGGATGGTCTCCGAAGTCGTCGGTGCTTTCACAAACGGGCCCGACGATCCGATAGCGACGCCGTCCGGGCGGATTGTCGAGCGGCTCGATCCGGTGTTTTGCTTGGTAGAGAGCCGGCCGCAGGAGGTCGTTCATTCCGGCGTCGATCATGATCCAGCGACGCTGAGCTTCCGGAGAACCGCTGATTTTGTGGTGAACCACATGAGAAACGAGGACTCCGTAGGGACCCACGATACTGCGCCCCGGTTCCACCAGAAGCGTGAGATGTTCGAGCCCTTTTTGGGCGAGGAGCGCCAACGCCGAGCGCACGAATGCCGAAGGAGCCTCAGCGGCTTCGTCGCCATAGTCGATCCCGAAGCCGCCTCCAAAGTTGACGTACTCCAAGACATGCCCGCACTCGAGAACATATCTGGCGACATCACAGACTGCTTTTCCTGAATCGAGGTAAGGTTCCGGCGTTTTGAGCATGGATCCCACGTGGGTGGAGATCCCAGCAAGGGTGAGCCGATCCCGATGTTGATCGATCAGAGAGAGGGCTTCAGCCAGATCTCTCCGCGCGATCCCGAACTTGGCCTTGTCGTGACCTGTGGCGACGTGAGCGTGGGAGTCAATCTGCACCGAAGGATTGATGCGCAGAGAAACGCGGGCTGTGCGACCCAACTCCCGGGCCCGGGCATGAATGCGTGAAAGTTCAATGACGCTTTCCGCCTGGATGGCGAGGATGTCGGAAGTGATTGCAAGATCGAGTTCATCGTTGCGCTTGGCCACACCGCTGAGAACGATCTGTCGGCTCCGTGCTCCAGTGCGCTGGGCTAAAGTGAGCTCGCCCCCCCAGACGGCGTCGGCTCCGGCTCCGGCGC
>CAYTRQ010000362.1:0-5961 GCA_964440025.1 uncultured Polyangiaceae bacterium
GATCATCCTCGGTGGAACGACGTGGCCGAACGTTGCCTTGCCTGCGGCAATTGCACGATGGTTTGCCCCACGTGCTTCTGTTCGGAAACCCGTCAATATTCCGACCCAACGGGCCAAATCGTAACCCGGTCACGACAATGGGATTCCTGCTTCACAGCCGGACACAGCTATGTCCATGGAGGCACCATTCGGCAGTCCACCCGTTCCCGCTATCGCCAATGGCTGACTCACAAGTTGGCCACATGGTTCGATCAATTCGGCACAAGCGGGTGCACAGGCTGCGGGCGCTGCATCGCATGGTGCCCTGTCGGCATCGAATTGACCGAAGAAGTGGCCGCAATCCACGCTCATCCCACTCCCAATGAGCCAATGACCAACCGCAGCGGCGAGGCCGAAGCCCAACTCCTTCCCGAAGCTTCCGATACGGACAAGAGCCCATGACTCTCTCGGATCTTCAGCCAATCCTTGCCAAGCACCCCTTCTTCCAAGGACTGCCTCCCCCCTACCTTGCCCTCATCGTGGGATGCGCAAAGAACGCACGCTTCGAAGCAGGACAACATCTTTTCACCGAAGGGCAACAGGCCAACGACTTCTTTCTCTTGCGCCGGGGTCGCATTGCCATCGAAATGCATGTTTATGACAAGCCCCGCATTGTGAACACCTTGGGGCCTGGGCAAGTTCTGGGATGGTCGTGGCTGGTTCCGCCCCATTTCTGGCGTTTCGATGCGGTGGCCAAGGAAACCGTGCACACGACTGCTCTCGACGGCGCCTGCCTCCGGGAAAAGTGTGAAGCAGATCATGATCTGGGTTACGAAATGCTGCGGCGCTTCGGTCATGACATCGAGGAACGGCTCTACGGCGCCTGGACTCAGCTCGCCGACATGTACAGTCCCGGAGAAGGTCCGTGAGTTCCTCTGTCGACTCCCAGATTTCCCCCCATGCTCCTTTTTGGGACCACCGTGGAAGCTCTGCTCTCACCGGTGAGGACTTGCTCCCCCAATCGTACGCCATCGTGCGCCTGACCCATCAGAGCCCAGACACGATGACGCTGGAGCTCGAGCCCACGGGCACGCCACTTCCTCGCGCCCCACGCCCTGGACAATTCTACATGCTCTCCGTTTTCGACGTCGGCGAGGTCCCGATCTCGCTGACGTCGCGTTCCTCCGAGACCGGCCTCGTGTTTACGATCCGTGACGTGGGACCAGTCACGCGCAGCCTCACTCATCTGCAAGCAGGAACTCCCGTAGGTGTCCGTGGCCCGTTTGGGTCTTCCTGGCCTCTGGAGCAGGCCCAGGGGGGAGATGTGGTCCTCCTGGCCGGGGGACTAGGACTGGCCCCTCTTTTTTCCGCAATAGAGGAAATCCTTACGCGGCGGACGGACTACGAACGGATCTTCCTGTTGTGCGGTTTTCGCACTCCTCTCGACGTCATTTTTCAACAGGAACTGAATCGTTTTCTGGAGCGAAAGGATCTCCAGACACTGCTCACCGTCGACTCGGCAGATCCCGGGTGGTTCCACGAAGTGGGAGTCGTCACGGATCTTCTCGACAAAGCTCAATTCGATCCCCGAGCGACAACGGCTCTGGTTTGTGGCCCGCCAATCATGATGCGTTTCTGCGCACGCGCGCTGAGTCGCCGGGAGCTTCCGCGCAACAAGATTTATCTTTCCATGGAACGAAATATGCGATGTGCAGTGGGATTTTGCGGACACTGCCAACTTGGCCCTTACTTCGTGTGCCGGGACGGCCCCGTGCTTCCGCTGCCTCGACTCGAACGATGGATCGGGCACAAGGAGATGTGAATGCGACAGCACCAGGAACAGCGACGCCCCCGAATCGCCGTGTGGAAGTTCGCTTCCTGCGATGGTTGTCAACTCACTCTACTCGATTGTGAAGACGAGTTGCTCGATCTCGCTGACAAGATCGAGATCGCTCACTTTCTCGAGGCAACCAGCGCCTCTGCGCAGGGTCCCTACGATCTTTCCATCGTCGAAGGCTCGATCACCACCCGACAAGATGCCATTCGGATTCGCGAGGTGAGGGAGAGCTCCCATCAACTGATCACCATTGGCGCCTGCGCGACTGCGGGAGGCATCCAGTCATTGCGCAATTTTGCCGATACGAAAGAATTCGTTCGCACAGTTTACGCCTCCCCCGAGTACATCGACACTCTCGCCACGTCCACCGCCATCTCCGAACATGTGCCCGTCGACTTCGAGCTCCGCGGTTGTCCTCCGGAGAAACATCAGCTCCTCGAGGTCATCGATGCCTTTTTGAAGGGACGACGGCCACAGATTGCGGACGAAAGCGTGTGCATGGAATGCAAACGATCCGGAAACATCTGTGTCATGGTTGCTCAAGACACTCCATGTCTCGGTCCGGTCACCCACGCCGGATGTGGCGCGCTTTGTCCGAGCTACAACCGAGGCTGCTATGGGTGCTTTGGCCCCCAGCAGACCGTCAACCCCGGAGCATTGAACGCACGACTGCAGGAGCTTGGCCATAGCCAACGAGATCTGTTGCGACTCTATCGATCCTTCAACGCCCATTCTGGACCCTTCGAAGAAACGAGCCGGAGCCTTGAAACGAAAGACGATTCAAGTCAAGCACCTCGCCCGCGTAGAGGGTGAGGGCGCACTCAAACTCAGCATTCGGGGAGAGCGCGTCGAAGAGGTCCAACTCAGCATCTTCGAACCACCGCGATTCTTCGAAGCATTTCTTCGTGGTCGGGACTATTTGGAAGCTCCCGATATCACTTCACGCATCTGTGGGATCTGTCCGGTCGCCTACCAGATGAGTTCCGTGCACGCCCTGGAGCGTGCCGTGGGCCTTTCCCTTCCCGAAGGCATCCGACAACTGCGCCGCTTGCTCTACTGCGGGGAGTGGATAGAAAGTCATACACTACACATTTACATGCTCCACGCCCCGGATTTTTGTGGCTACGCGGGCGCTGTGGAAATGGCAAAAGACCACCGCGAGGTCGTCCAACGAGGTCTCCAGCTCAAAAAGGTGGGAAACGAGATCATGAAGACGCTCGCAGGTCGCGAAATCCACCCGATCAACGTGAGAGTCGGTGGCTTCTATCGACTTCCCTCAGCAAAAGAGCTGGCCTCGCTCAGAGCCCCTTTGAACTGGGCTCGCGATGCGGCCGAGGAGACAGTCCGCTGGGTGGCGAGTTTCCCCATGCCAACATTTAAAAAGGACTACGAGTTCGTAGCGCTTCGCCACCCAGATGAATACCCGATGAATGAGGGGCGCGTCGTTTCCAATCGAGGCCTCGACAGCGAAGTCGACTCCTACGAAGACCACTTCGGCGAAGTGCACGCAGCCCACAGCACCGCACTTCAGAGCTACCGAAAGGGAGGCAGCCACTATCTGTTGGGGCCCATGGCTCGCTACCACCTCAACTTCGATCGACTGCCAAAAGAGATCCAGGATCTAGCTCACGAAATCGGGCTCGGAGCTCGCTGCAACAACCCGTTTCAAAGCATCATCGTTCGCAGCTTGGAGGTCCTCTACGCCTGCATTGAAGCGCTGCGCATCCTGGACGAATACGTTCCTCCAGCACAGCCCTATCTCGAACCTCAACCCCAAGCTGCTATTGGCCGCGCGGCGACCGAGGCTCCTCGTGGCCTTCTCTACCACCGCTATGAAATCGAAAGGGATGGAACGATTGCAACGGCGCAAATCATGCCTCCCACGGCACAAAACCAACTGGCTATCGAAGACGATCTCTATCGCTACGTCGAGAGCCACGTCCACGATCCAGAAGAACAACTGCGCCAGACCTGCGAGCAGGCGATTCGCAACTACGATCCTTGTATTTCCTGCGCCACCCACTTTCTTCAACTCCAGCTCGATCGGAATGAATAGGAGTCACGAGAGATTTCGCTCATGATCCCTCGGCCAACAACACCTTCCAACGGACAAATTCGCATCATCGGGATCGGCAACTGGCACCGTGGCGACGATGCCGTGGGCCTTCACGCTGCGGAGCAGCTTGCAGCACGCTGCACAGGAGCAATGGTGAGCTCCTTTCTCGGAGATTTCATGGAACTCCTCGAGCAGTGGGAAAAAGAGGACATCGTCGTGCTCATCGATGCCATGTCGTCAGGGGAGTCACCAGGCACGGTGCTGCATTTCGATGCGGTCGCAGCCCCCCTCCCCGAAAAGGGCTTTCCGACGTCGACCCATGCCATGGGACTCTCCCAAGCCATTGAATTGGGCAGGACTTTCGAACAGTTGCCCCGAGTTCTGTGGGTTTATGGGGTGGAGCTCGAATGGGTCGACCCGGGAAAGGGGCTTTCTTCGCCGGTGCAAAACGCGCTTTCTCTCGTTGTCGAGCAAATCGAAAGCGATGTTGCCGGCCTCGAGCGCGGACGGCACCGAACAGGAGCGGCACCAACTTGAGGCACGTCCTCCAACTCCGAACGGAAACGGACAAATCCGGCGAGAAATGACCATGCACGAGATTGGCTTGATCAATGATCTCATGAACCAGATTCACCGAATCGCTCGTGAACAAAACGCGCGAAGGATTACCCGTGTGGAAGTCCGGCTGGGGGCCCTCTGCCATATCGGAGCCGCCCATTTTCGAGAGCATTTTCGACATTGCAGCGCCGGAACCATCGTCGAAGGGGCCGAGCTGGTCCTCCGAGAAGCCACTCGAGTCGACGATGCCCATGCGCAAGAAATTCTCTTGGAATCGATCCAAATCGAAAGCCCAGAGGACGTCTGAGGATCGCCGAGGGTCACAGCTTCCGAATTGCCAAGTGAGCTCATGGTTTCCTCTTCTTTTCTCGAGCACGATGTGAGATGGACCGTACGTATTCGCGGTGTCGTTCAGGGGATTGGTTTTCGCCCGCACGTAGCCCGCTTGGCCCACCAGCTGTCCCTTTCCGGCTTCGTCCGCAACACAGACGAGGGGGTCGAGCTCGAAATCGAAGGGCCGGCTTCTTCCGTGCCTGTGCTGGTCGAGCTCCTGAAAAAAGATCCGCACATCGGTTCCAAGCTCGGGCCCATGCGGATCGCCCGCAGCAATCCGAAAGGCGCCACCGAGTTTCGGATTTTGCCCAGCACTTCAGAGAACTGTCCCGACGTCCCAATGAATCCCGATTGGGCGACGTGCCAAGAGTGTCTCGCCGAAGTGTTCGATCCTAGCTCTCGCTTTCATCGCTATCCTTTCACGAGCTGTACCCGCTGCGGTCCCCGATTTTCAATCCTCCGTCGCCTTCCCTTCGATCGAGAAAACACCTGCATGGCGGAGTTTTTGCTCTGTCGGACGTGTCGATCGCTTTACGAAGATCCTTTCGATCGTCGGTTTCATGCGCAAACCCTGGCCTGCTCGGAATGTGGGCCTCAGCTCAAACTCCTCCGTGCTCAAGGAGAACGTGAGCTCTTGGGAGACATGGCCCTCCTTGAGGCCGCTCGACACATCCAGCGCGGGGCCATCGTCGCGGTGAAGGGGCTCGGCGGCTTTCAACTCGTCGTCCGTGCGGACAGGCAGCAGGCCGTCACGCGATTGCGTCGACGTAAAAGGCGCCCCGACAAGCCACTGGCGGTGATGATGTCGAGCCTGAACGAGGTGCGAGCCATTGGCTCGGTCGGCCCTACGGAAGCCCGTCTGCTCACGTCCCCAGAAAACCCCATTGTGCTCCTCAAAACCCGACACGGTTCAAGTCACGGACCACTTGCCCCAGCGGTGACACAAACGCCAGGTTTGCTTGGAGTCCTTCTCCCAACGACCGCGCTGCATCATCTTCTAGCTCGAGAAGTGAGAGTACCACTCGTCTGCACCAGCGGGAACGTGTCAGGAGAGCCTCTCTGTACCGATGTCGCTCAGGCTCTCAATCGTTTGAGCGACATCGCGGATGTTTTTCTCGACCACAATCGCCCCATCCAGCGGGCCGGAGACGACTACCGCACTCGACTAGTCGACCGCGCGGGCCGCCAGATACGAGCG
>CAYTRQ010000363.1:0-5919 GCA_964440025.1 uncultured Polyangiaceae bacterium
GCACTAGTTCGTTCGCGTCGAAAAATGCCGCTTCGTCGCCCGCCCCTTTCGGGGCAAGGGCGGGCGACTTCGCTTTTTGCCCACTTTTTGCCGTCGAACGCTTTGTCGCTTGTTTGGTTCGCATCCTTTTCGGATGCGAACGAGAAACTAAATGCCTAAGTTGATCTCTGGCTGAGGATCGGGGGCTGGGGGAGACGGCGCGGAGCTCTCCTCGGGAGGCGCCGCAACGCCTGAACTCGTCGAAGACGACGATTCAGGAGGCGTCTCCTTCCTTTCGGGCGTCGGCTCCGGGGAGGCGGCCGAAGCGCCCCGCGCAGCCCGTGAAGAGCTGGATTTCTGCACCGCCGCCGGTGCTTTTGCCGAGCCGCGCGAATTCCGCGAACGTGCCGAAGCCGCAACATCCTTCGCTGGGGGAGCGGACTTCTCCTTTCTCTTTTCTGTCTCCTGAGTCGAGGAAGGACCGACAGGGGACGGTGCACCGTCGCCCGAAGCTGACTTGGCTGAAACTGGGTGAGACGGTGGTGGGTCACTTGCAACCGACTTGGCTGGAACTGGGTGAGACGGTCGTGCGGCCGCAGCGTCTCCCTGTTCTTCCGAAGCCGCCTCGGTCGGCGCGGCCCCCTCACCCCGAGGCCTCCCTCGGAAAATCAACAGCCCAGCAAGGACTGCGCCTCCGCCCAAAATCGCAACCGCCACGAGAACCCAAACCGAAGATCGCCTCTTGGGAGGAACCTGTGATTCGGCTTCCATCCCAGTGGTCGTGGTCATCTGAGGACCGGCCGAATGCGCAGGACTCGAAAGCTGGCTCGGCGCGTTCGGCGACATCCCTTGAGAAAGATCCGCGCGCTGAGGAAAACCAATCGCGGTCGATCCAGCTCCTGCGCCCGCCGCGCGGGCGTTCACCCCACCCGTTGAGCTTCCCGATCCCCCAGACATCTCCGAGGTCCCCGACGCTCCGCCCGAAAGCGCTGTTCCAGCGACCACGGTGGGAGCGACACCCGCGGTCGATGTTCGCTCAGGGACACGCTGTCCCGCAACGACGCGACGCAGATCGACAGCCGCTTCCCGAGCCGTCGCAAATCGATCGGGCAGTAGACGCGCCGTGCACTTCTCGAACCATTCGTCGAACCCGGAGGGGACGTCCTTGATGAGCACGGAGGGGACTGGTTTCGGACGAGTACAAATCGCTAAAAACAGTCCCCCTAGCGTCTCCGAGTCAAAGGGGCGGACTCCCACCATGCATTCATAGGCGATGACTCCTAAAGCCCAAATATCGGTCCGGTGATCGAGTTCCTTCAACCCCTCGGCCTGCTCGGGGCTCATATAGTAGGGCGTTCCCACTACTGCTCCGGTCGACGTGACCGCGGCAGTGTCCATGCCAAACTTCTGCGTCTTGGCGACTCCGAAATCGAGCACTTTGGCGATCTCGGTATCATCGTTCTGAACTAAAAAGATATTGTCCGGTTTCAAGTCCCTGTGAACAATGCCCCGTTCATGGGCAAGCCGGAGCGCGCGAGACACCTCGGTGACTATCTGCACGGTCGCCTCGGGAGAGAGTCGGCCCACGCGATCCAATCGCTCGGCAAGAGATTCTCCTGCCATCAGCTCCATGGCAATGAAGGGAACTTCTTCCTCGACCCCATAGTCGAGCACCTGCACAACATGGGGGCTGCGCAACTGCGCGGCAGCCTGCGCTTCTCGCATAAAACGAGTTCGGATATCCGTATTGCCAGCCACGGTGGGGTCGATGAGCTTGATGGCCACCTCGGAGCCCAAGCTCAGGTGCTGAGCACGCCACACGCTGCCCATTCCTCCCTGGCCCAGCTTAGAGATCAAACGATACCGCTCGGCAATCACTCGTCCGCTGAATTCTTCGCCCCCGGCCATGGTCTCAATAGCGATAATACCTCATGGGAAGTCCAAAAGAGAGGAGTTTTTCTCGATTGATTGACCATTGAGCCAGCTCGTCGTCCCGTGGCTTACGGAACCAGCGGCGGCGGTGCCGGCGCTGAAGGGGACTGGCTCCCGGCCGAAGTCACGAGGCGGAGCAATTCCATTGTAGGACGAACGCGATAGCGCAGGGTCCGCAGGGGTGTTCGACGAGCCTCGGCCTCCCACGACCAAATGACCGGTCTGGATGCATTGCCTGCAACAGCGATGGGCACCCCGGTCAGGGGATCGGTTTCATAGACGAAAAAGGAGTGAGTGTGCTCTTCACGCTCATCCCATGGTGTCTTGCCCCGAATGAAGACCATGTCTCCCGAAGCGAAATCATCGGCGCGGAGGGCCAAATAGGAGAAAAACGCCTCTTGATGCCCCAGCGCAATACGCTCCTGAGGCGGTACTGCGATCACCTCGAACCACTGATCGTGAGTTGTCGCGAACTCGAGGAATCCCCTAGAGCGCCGTAAATGGAGGCGCGGCTGGTACTCCTGGAAATCGAGCGCCCCCGAGGTCCGAGCCCTCGGCTGACCGCGGGGTTGCCACCAGGTGCCACTCGCCCGTTCAAACGTATCGAGCAGGAAGTCAACGCAGACTTGAGGCACCAGCGGCCGGCCCTGCCGATCAAACACCTGGTACCTATCGTCATGAACATGGTAAGTTTCTCGGTCACGTTCATAGGCATAGCTCCAAGCTCGACGCAGGATTCCGTCCTGTTGTCCGACCTCGGTACGCGGTTCGTCGAACGGGAGCCGCTCTTCAATCTGGCTCAACATAGCGCCGCGAAGGACCTGCAAGGCCGCCATGCGGCGGTGCGCGCTGTCTTTGGCCCGGCGCACGGCATCAAGCTGCCGGGGAAGGATTTTCTCTTGCAAAAGCTCGAGATGAGGTCCTTCTGCCCGCAGAAGAGTGGGGATCCAGAGCTGTCCCCCATAACGTAGGTCCACCACCAATCGATCTTCGGTAATATGGCGGACCCGAGCACGATCAAACGCCAGTTGGTAGCGCAGCGAACGGAAGTCGCGATGCAGAGCTGGAGAGTCTGGCCCTGAGCCGCCGCCGATTCGATCGAGAAGCAACAACCGCACCGGCTGTCCAGCCTTGGGCCCATCCTCAAAAACATAGTGATGCCCCTTTTTCTTGGCGTGGAAAAGCCGCTCGCCTCGTTCAACCCAGATCCGCTGAGAATCAAAGAGATGGTGGGCCCCCACGAGCCCAACGAGTGCAAACGCGACCTCGGGATCTTCTGCGTAGAGGTAGCCTTGTCGCAGCAAGGAAAGGCGGCCTTTTCTGGGCTCACTCCGAAAGTAGCGAAGGAGCTCTCGCAGCGTCGTCCAGGGCGAGCGCGCGGAGCGGATACGCCACCTGTAGTAATCGATTTCCTCGCTGGCCTCTTCGTATTCGGGAGTGCGCACGAAAAAATTCGGCTCGTTTTTGGCCCGGGCGAGCAGAACGCTCCGCCCGTTTTCGAACGCAGGCGCACCGGGAAGACCGGGCATATCGAGGACCTGCTCGATCGCTTGGGTCGCCTCCTGATGTTTGCTCGGCGCTTCTCGAGCGCTCTTCGTGGCCGGCGCTTCCGGTGCGGCAGGAGGCTCCTCTTCGGTCAGACTGCGGTCTTCTTCCGCCTCCCTTTCACGCGGTAATTCCCGAGCGTCGTGACGCTTCTCCTCGTCCTGACGGCAGCCGACGAGCAACAGGGCGAGGATTACCGCGATCAGGCCTCGGCCTGCCCACGATCGACGCTTGTATACTTCGCGGCGCGAAATGGCCTCTCCGTCGCCCGCCCCCTTGTCGGGCGAGGGCGGGCGACTCCGTTTTCTGCCCTTCTTCTGCCGTCGAACGCTTTGTTGCTTGTTGGTTCGCGTCCATTTGTGGACGCGAACTAGTGCTACTTCGCACATGAACTGGTCCTTGAACCCACCATCATGTGCATTTTGACACTATTTAGGGCAAGCGCCAGGCCGAAGAGCCAGTCGAACAGGAGATCAATAAAGCTCCAATCCGATGCCCAACCAAGCTCCCATCAAAAAGCCTCCTTCAAAAAACCAAGCCGGATGACCAGCAAGGGAGATCACCAAACCATTCCTCCGTCCATTAGACCGGCGTCCTTGGTCCGGAAGAGGCAATCGATAGGCGGCTCGCACCTCCGCACCGGCACCGAGACCAGAGGGAGGACAGTCGGAACAATCTTCCAACGCCATGAGATCGAACGACGGACCCCAACCAACAAGAAAACGTTGCCCCAACGCCAGCTCCCCCAAAGGACCGAGATGCGCCCCAAACGTCCCTTGCCCTTCTCCGCGGAGAATCGCCCCCGTAAGAAGCCTCAATTGTCCGGAGAGAGCGAATCGCCCCAGCCGAGCGCCGACCCGTGTGGAAAGAGCACCTGAGAGAGTTGTGACATCGCCGAGCCCCGGCCCCGCCTCGACTCCCAAGCCCAGCCGCCAGCGCGGTCCGGACGAGGCCCTCGGGGAGGAAGGCTGGAGCAGGCTCGATGACTGTTCGCTCGTTGAAGAAGGTTCGAGCTCGCAGCAGGTTCCTTCGAGCTTCGAGGCTCGGGAGGTCCGATCCCGCTGGCCAGCAACCTCGCAACAGGAAGGCATGGGCTCCACGCCGGGCTGAGGCGCAGCGGCTGCTCGTCTCACGGTTCTCGACTTGCCTTCCTCGTCCCGCGTCGTTTCGAGGGCTGCACGGTCCTTTGCTTGAACAGCAGAGGCCAACAGAAAAACGACCAGGCCCGCTCGACACATCATGGCACGCGCCTCAGGCGGCTGGCCCGCGCCCCTCGAACCAGCGAAAGGTCAGCTCGAGGCCGGTATCGAGATCGATCTTGGGTCGAAATCCCAGCAGCTGCTCGGCTCGACGGGTGTCCAAGCGCCGGCGCGGTTGGCCATTGGGTTGGTCCCGATCCCAGACGATGCGACCGGAAAAGCCAACGAGATCTTGGAGCTTTCGGGCCAGAGCGCCGATGGAGATTTCCTCGCCCGATCCCAGATTGAGGGGCTCACTCCTATCGTACTTCTCGGCACACAGAACCAAGGCCTCGGCGCAATCGGTCACGTAGAAAAACTCCCTCGTCGGCGTTCCGTCCCCCCACAGGATCACTTGATCGAGCCCCGCGTCCCGCGCCTCCTTGAACTTCCGCAGCAGAGCCGGAATGACATGACTCGATTGTAAGTCAAAGTTATCACGTGGACCATACAAGTTCACCGGATAGACCACGCAACTATTGAAACCAAACTGCTGACGGTAAGCAGCAGACTGGACCGTCAACATTTTCTTCGCCAGGCCGTAGGGAGCGTTGGTCTCTTCGGGATACCCCTCCCAAATATCGTCCTCCTGGAACGGTACGGGACAATGCTTGGGGTAAGCGCAAATGGTGCCCGCAGCGACCAGCTTTTCTACGCCAGCGTGGTAGCTTTCATGCAGCAGCTGCACCCCCATCATGAGATTATCATAGAAGAATGTCGCAGGCCGATCGCGGTTGGCGCCAATCCCCCCGACACGCGCCGCAAGATGCAGCACCACATGGGGCTTGACCTCTTTCAACAGGCGCCGAACGTCTTCCCCCCGAACGAGGTCATAGTCGGACGACGAGGGAGAAAAGACGTGTCGAGCACCCCGTGCTTGGAGGACCTCCTGACAGAACCCCCCTAGAAAGCCGGTCCCTCCCGTGAGGAGAATCCTTTTGTTCTTCCAGTCCACCTTTTAGTCCACCTCCGCCCTGCTGGCAGCAAGTTCGCGCTTTGCCAGACGCAAATCAGCATCGACCATCATTTGAACGAGCTGTTCGAAGCTAACTCTCGGCTGCCATCCCAACTCCCGACGCGCCTTGCTCGCGTCGCCCAGGAGCAGATCAACCTCCGCCGGGCGGAAGTACTTGGGATCGACCTGCACGTAGTCCTTCCAGTTCAATTCGAGCAGGCCGAAGACCTCGCTGAGGAATTCCGCGACGCTGTGCGTCTCACCGGTCGC
>CAYTRQ010000364.1:0-5912 GCA_964440025.1 uncultured Polyangiaceae bacterium
CGGGGAGTCGGTTCTTCTGCAAAGTCTTGCCAGTACACCTGGGCGTCGGTGTCCTCGCCATCGCGGATATAGCGAGAAACGTCGATGTCGCTTCCGCACAGATCGGGGGTGGTATCGAAGAGGTCGAGGACATCCTTGCGCCGAATCACGGGGCGCACGACGGGAGGAGGTTGATAGGCGATTTTTTTCAAGCTCTCTGGGCCCGCATCCGCGGCTTGCTGTGAGAGCTGCTCGAGAAGGCCACGTGCTTCGTCCAAGTCCCGGTTTTCATAGGGGAGAGTGACGTCGCTCTTTTCGTTGCTGGTATCGATGTCGGTCCAAAGGATCTTGACCTGCTGTCCTCCGTACCGATTGCAACGTCCGAAGCGCTGGACGAGCGACGGCCAGGGTGCCAGTTCCGTGATGAGGGTTTTGGACGACACATCGACTCCCGCCTCCACCGCCTGTGTGGCAATAACGATGCGGTTTCCTTCGCCAAGCAGGATCTGCTCGTTGCGCCCGCGATCCACGGGACGAAAGCGAGAGTGGATGATCGCTGTATTTTCGTCGGTTCGTCCTTCGGCAGCGCGCACTTTCTCATAGAGCTCCTGCGCCCGTGTTACGCGATTCACGACAACCAACGTCAAACCGCCACGCCGATTGTGTTCTTCCAACACACGCTCGGAGAGTTGCTCGATGTATTCTTTCTTTGCGGACTCCTTGTCCAAAAGAAGGCCATCCATCTGTTCGATGGGTTTCGTCGCGGAAACACGGGACCGCACGAAGGAACTGTCGAGGTCGACGTCGGTGAGTTGATGCGCATCGAAGCCGCCTTCTGGCTTTCGGTGGTCGACCGTGTCCAGCTGTTGGTTTCCCAGGGTCGCGCTCATCCACAGGGTGCGGCTCGATCCATGGACGCCCATCTTTTGACGCAACCCTTGCAGCTGAGCGCTCGTTTCAATACCAACGCCCACGAGCTGGGTTTCGTCAAACACCCACAGGCAATCGTTGTTCAGGAGCGAATAGTGAACCGGCCACTTGTAGCGGCTCATCGCGTAACCGCGGTTCAATGCGCGAGAAAGTAATATGTCCTGCGTTCCTACGAGAATCGAAGGCCGTTCAGGATGATTCTCCCATTCGTCATCGACTTCACCGCCCATCAAGAGGTGGACCGAAGGCGCCGCAAGACCCTGTTTCTCGAAGAGAGGCGCCGCGCGCTTGCACCAAGTGTTCGCTGAGCGTTGCGTCTGCTCGACCAACACGCGCATGGGCAGACAGTAGACGAGGCGTGTCCCTGTTGCGGAGTCCTTCTGGAGCCGCTTGTAGAGCCAAGCGAGGACCACAGCGGCCGTCTTCCCGAGCCCCGTGGGAATATCCAACAGTTCAGGCCACGGGCTTGTGGCGAGGCGGTGTTGATACGGGAATGGCGAGTGCTTCTCGCCGGTCACGGTGATGAAGAAGTCACTATATTTCATTGATCGCCCTTGCTGGCCAGAAGAAGCGGTTCCAACTCACGGAGAGTTTGGATAAACCGCACTCTGCCTTTCTCCCTAACGTCAGCTTCAATGGGGCGCCGCCGTTGGAGAGGCGGCGGGACGCTTCGGAGCCATGAGCGGAATCGCACGTCAGAGACGAGCGCAGTGGGTTCGGGAACGCGGGCTCTTGATGCTTTCGCTTCCTATCGATGAATGTGTCGATGCGCGACTTGTGGCTGGCCTGAAGCGTCGCTCCGTGGGCGTCGCGACTGCGGCGGAAATGGATATGTTCGGTGCCAGCGATCTGGAGCATCTCGCGCGTGCGAATGGCGCGTCGAAGGCCGCTGTTGACCTGCATCGATGACTTCGCCTCCACGCCTCTCACCCTACGCCCCCTCTGTGTCATCGGAGGTCAATTGCTGCTGAGCTGCCTGTTGAGCCGTCGTTCGCGGGGTTTCCGAGGAGCTATCGGTAGCGCGGCTCGGCTCTCTTGATGATTGGCGACGCTGTGCGGCGAGCCCTGCCTCGTGGATTTCCCGCACCCGTGTCAGGAGCTCCGGTGGTTCGATGGCTTGAACTTTTCCGCCGAAACTGGCGATCCACGCAGCAATCTCGGGCAGCCCTTCGGCGGTCATCTCCAAATCGACGCCGCCGTCGTGCTTGGTGATGCGTTGGCTGGGATGCCACGTTCGTTCGTGGGCGAGGTGGGCTACCTCTGAGGAGAAGCGGATGACGATGTCGTGTGGCTCGCCGTGATAGGCGCCGAACCCGCGAGCTACGTATTCTTCCGGATCGAAATCGTCGCGTCTCTCGAACGTCTCCTCCAAACGCCGGGCGCTCCTGATCCGCTGCAGAGCAAAAAGGCGGAACGCCTCTGCCTGATGGCAATACGCTACCAAATAAGGGCTGTCTCGGCGGCACCAGAGGAGATGAGGCTCGACGATGCGCGGCTGGACTGGCTTCTCCGGTGCTGCGTATTCGATGCGGAGAAGCTGATCCGTGATCAGTGCCTCCTGGATCTCTTCCAGCCCATCGGCCGATAGCGACAACGTGGGAACATGTTGCGTGGCCATCATCGTTGCCCGGACGGTGTCGAGCCACTTTCTTCCGACGGGCGTGAGACGCGCTCGCAGAGAATGACGCAGTTCCGAAAGCTCATTGTAGATGGGCGAACTGCGTAGGGGCGAGAAGAAGTCCTCGGCGAGCAGTAGGGCAAGTACCTGAGACGACTGCAGGGGTTCTGAAGCGAGATGGGAGCCCCGGACGAAGTAACGGGAGCCATCGGTCTCGATGGGAAATCCTGCGGACATTAAGTCGCGGAGATCTCGATAGACGGTGCGCTCGGAGCACTCGGGCAGAAGTTGTTCGATCAGTTCGTTCACCGTGAGGCCGTAGCGCGTCCTTTCGAGAGCTCGGAGCAGGTCGAAGAGCCGCGTCACCTGCCGGCCGCGAGCGGTCGGCTTGAGTACGGAGCGCTTGCGGATCGGACGCTTTCCCTTTGCCGAGCGGTCCGGGGTCTTCCCGGAGGAAGCATTGGGACCAGCCACTAATGGTTTGCTCTTGACCATCGCACCGATGGAGCAGGGTCTTGAAAATGGCGAGGCCTGTCAACCGGCAGAGTGATGAAATCAAAAAGTAAACAGTTTGGATAGGTAGGTCCTTGAGGGGCCCCGGCGAGAAGCAACTGGCGAGCCAACTTTTCTTTGAAAGGGAGTGAAATGGATCACCCATAGTACTTATCCATCTGGGAGCCTATTTATCTGGGTGCCACTCAAATTATCTGGGCGCCTTTCGAGGGCGAGAAAATCGTGTTTCATGGTCGTGTCAGAAAGTTCCCAGAAGGGTCCAAGAGATTTTGACATCTTGGGGCAATAGCTGAGCGAGAATTGGGAGGCACGCTCGGTTCTCCATCGATCTCTGCGGCAAACTCGGGCAAGCTGGAAAGCGTGGCAGACTCACGAACCGGCTCGTCGGCCGGACAGGTAGGTGCGGACGTCGCGGTGAGGGCGAGGGCCAAGGCGCTTCCCCTTGCGCCGCCCACACCAGATGCCCTTCCACAAATGGTTCCGGCGCGAATGCTCAACGAGCTACTCTACTGCGAGCGACTCATGTATCTCGAGTGGGTTCAAGGTGAGTGGGCGGACAATCGCTACACGGCGGATGGCAAGGCCGTGCACAAACGTGTGGACCAGCGGTCACAGGTACTCAAAGTTGCGGATGGCTCTGGCGCTAGTGCAGCAGTCGCAAACAAGCCTGGAGCTCGAGGGAAGAGTGGCGAGTCATCTGATGGGTCGGAGGAGCTTCCTTATACCGCGCGTTCCGTGTGGCTTTCTTCGGAACGGCTCGGGCTCACCGCGAAGATCGACGTGATCGATGTTGAAGGGCAGCGCGTCGTACCGATCGAGTACAAACGGGGCAAATGTCCTGAGCAGGGGCCCTATTTGCCGGAGCGCGCCCAGCTAGCGGCCCAGGTCTTGTTGCTTCGGGATCAGGGCTATCAGTGCGATTTCGGGGAACTCTATTTTTCGGCAGAAAAGCGAAGAGTTCGGATCGATGTCGACGATTCACTCGAGCGTACCGTCATGGCTGGAGTGGCGCGCGCCCGCGCGCTTTCGTTGGAGGGAAAGTGCCCCCCGCCCCTCGATGACAGTCCCAAGTGTCGCGGGTGTTCCCTTGCCGAAATCTGCCTACCCGACGAAGTCAAAGCACTTCAGGACTTCGACGAGGAGTTGCGTGCTCTTGATGACGAGTGCTTCGAAGTGGGGGACGATCCCGCGGGCATCGTGGGGCCGGAGCCGGATCCGTCCTTCGAAGAGTGGAGAGTGCGACGATTGTTTCCGGCTCGCGACGACAAAGTCCCTCTCTACGTCCAAGATCGGGCAGCTTCTGTGCGGCTCTCTGGTGGGCGACTGATCGTCACCGTGCCCGGGCAGCCTGCGACGATGGTCCGGCTCGTGAACACTTCTAGCGTGACCCTGTTTGGGAACGTACAGATCACAACGCAAGCCTTGCGCCGGCTCATGGACGAAGGAGTGCCCGTACTCTTTGCGACATCCGGCGGGTGGCTCGTGGGGCGTGCGATGGGGACGGACACGAAAAATGTGGAGCTCCGCAGCGCGCAATATCAAGCAACTCAGAGTGTAGAACAGTCGCTCGCGATGGCACGAGCCTTTGTCACGACAAAGATCCTGAACTGTCGTACGCTGCTTCGAAGAAACCACAAAGGAAAACCGAAAGTCGCCCTGTCCGAGTTGAAACAACTTGCTCGCAAGGCTCGGGAGACGTCGTCGATGGAGTCTCTTCTTGGTCTCGAAGGAGCGGCAGCGCGGACCTATTTCCAAGAGTTTTCGGGTATGCTGAAGGACAACTTAGAGGAGGAGTTCCATTTTGAACGAAGGAATCGTCGTCCTCCGAGGGACCCGATCAATGCGCTTCTTTCCTTCTGCTATAGTCTTCTGGTGCGGGAAACGAACTTGGCGGCACAAGCGGTCGGTCTCGATCCGCTTCTTGGCTTCTATCACCAGCCCCGCTTCGGGCGACCGTCGCTGGCCTTGGACCTGATGGAGGAATTCCGACCCGTGCTCGCAGACTCGACGGTCCTCTCCGTCATCAACAACGGCATCGTCTCCTCACAAGATTTTGTCCGAGGGCAGGGGTCCGTTGGTCTCAAGCCCCCAGCACGCAAGCGCGTGATTCAAGCAATGCAAAGACGCATGGACCAACTCGTGACGCATCCTATTTTCGACTACCGGCTCAGTTACAGGCGGGTTCTAGAGGTTCAAGCGCGCCTCCTGTCACGCCTCTTGTTGGGGGAGTTGCCGGCCTACCCGGGTTTCAAGGTGAGATAGGGGTGACATATGCGGCATTCATACATCGTTAGCTACGACATCAGCGATCCCAAGAGATTGCGAAAAGTCTATCAAGTGATGCTCAGCTACGGCGACCATATCCAGCTCTCCGTCTTTCGGTGCGAGCTGAATTCCATGGAGCTGACTGGGCTCAAGTCAGCTCTCCGCGACGTCATCCACGCTGCAGAGGACCAAGTGCTTTTTGTGTCACTCGGCCCAGTGGAGGGCCGCGCTCGCACCGCAGTCGAATCCCTGGGCAAGCCCTACCAGGATCCAGAACGCCTTGCCGTTGTCGTCTGATGCCGACAAGATCCGAGCAGGCTTTTGTTCCGCCCAACCGGGCGAGCGGTCCGGTGCCGCCCAATCCCCCGGGCGTGCTCGCAACAAGCCCTAGGTCTTTGATAATCCAAGCCAATTTGTCCGGCTCTCTGCTGGAAGGTGGAGCGATTTCGTGCTCTACTGTCATTGTTCCATGCTCAATAGGCAGCCCCTCGCAACCCCCCCGCCAGTTCCACGGATTTCCTCTGGATCTCAGGGAGGCCTCTCCGTCGCCTAACGGCGGCGGCCCCATTGAAGCGTCATAGATCATGTTCATGAGATTTTTGATGTT
>CAYTRQ010000365.1:0-5909 GCA_964440025.1 uncultured Polyangiaceae bacterium
CTCACACCCGACATTTCGACGCCGACGGTGACCGTCGCCACTCGCTGGCCCGGAGCTTCTCCAGTGGAAGTCGAAGGCGAAATTCTCGAAGAGCAGGAGGAGGTTCTCAAGCGCGTCGAAGGGCTCGAGCACATGGAATCCGAGGCGACGCTCGGGAGTGCCGAGGTGACCCTGGAGCTGTCGGTGGGCACGAACATCGAGGAGGCGCTCGTTCGTGTGACGAATCAGCTCTCGCAAGTGCCCGATTACCCCGATTCTTCGGAGCAACCCATTGTCAGTACCGCACGGCGGGGAGGTCCACCGCTTGCCGTGATCGTGATCTACGATCAACAAGGCAATTCCATTGGCCGCTACAGGACCTGGGTCGAGGAAGAAATCGTTCCGGAGCTAGAACGAGTGGAAGGGGTGGCCAGTACCCGGGTCTACGGAGGCCAGCATTCCGAAGTTCATATCGACTTCGACTCGAGAGAGTTAGCCGCCCGGGGGCTGACGATTCCGGGGATGACCCGGCAGATCCGCGGCGCTCTGCGAGATCGCTCCGCCGGTGACTTCGAGGTGGGCAAGCGACGCTTGCTCGTTCGAGTCCAGGGGGCTCCCGAGCGAGCCGAGGAGTTGTCTCGTCTGGTGTTGACGACCAGTGAGGAAGGAACACCGGTGTATCTCCGAGACGTGGCCGACGTAGAGATCGGGCTACGGAAACGGGAGGGGTTTGCGATCGCCGACGACAGGGACGCGATGGCACTGCTTCCTAGTCGGGAAGCCGGCACGAATGTCCTCGAGGTGACCGAGAACTTGCGTGACGTGGTCCACCGCCTCCACCGTGAGAAATTCCTCCCGGAGGGCCTGCACATGAAGGTGGTGAGCGATCAAACGCCCTATATCTACGGGGCGCTCGACCAGGTTCGCACCAACCTTCTCTTCGGCGCGGTGTTGGCGACGGTCGTCCTGTTGCTCTTTCTGCGCAGTTTCACTGCGTCGTTCATCGTCGCCCTGGCCATCCCGATCTGCGTGCTGGGCACGGCGCTGGGAATGACCCTCCTGGGTCGTAGCGTGAATGTCGTGAGCCTCGCTGGCGTGACCTTTGCGGTGGGAATGGTCGTGGACAACTCCATCGTGGCCCTGGAGAACATCGACACTTGGCGCCGAAGGGTGCCCGATCCCAAAGAGGCTGCTTTGCAGGGAATTCGTGAGGTTTGGGGGGCGATCGTTGCCTCGACTGCCACGACTGCGGCCGTATTCATTCCCATTATCGTATGGGAAGGTGAGGTGGGAGAGCTGCTGAGGGATATCGCTTACGCCGTTGCGATTTCTGTTTGTCTGTCTCTCGTCGTCGCGGTTCTCGTCATCCCCAGCCTATCGGCGCTCCTGCTCCGGTCTCGATCGGCCGGTGCGGCACGGACAGGGAATGCTGCGCGCAGCCGGTTGGCCCAGGTGGTGTCGTTTGCTTCCAAGGTCCGCGAACGCGTTGCCAATTCTGTCAACTGGTGCACCGCTCGCACTTGGCGAGCCGCTATAATCTTCGTCTTTTCCGTGCTTGGGACTGCGGCCGTTGCGATCGCTCTCTTGCCCCCCATGGAGTACTTGCCTACCGGAAACCGGAATCTGGTATTCGGCATCGTCTTGCCTCCGCCAGGGCTATCTGTTGATGAGCTCATGGAAACGGGGTTCGAAAACCAGGCCATCATGCAAGAACACACCGGCCCCAAGGCAGCGAAAGAGCCGAGGGTGGAGCGCTCGTTCTTCGCTGGGGGGCCGACGACGCTGTTTATCGGAGCGGTGGCGGAAGACGACAGTCGGGTTTCTGAACTGCGTGATTTCATGCAAGAGCTCCACGCTCGCATTCCGGGCGTGATCAACTTCGCGGTGCAGGCGGCCCTATTTTCAGGTGGAATTGGGGAGGGCCGGGCCGTCGAAGTGGTCCTTTCTGGAAGAGATCTCGACAAGATTCTCGGTACGGCGAGGCAACTGTTTGGTGAGTTGAGGGAGGCGGTGCCGGGAGCCAAAGTGCGCCCCGTTCCGGTTCTCGACGCCGGGGCCCCCGAGCTTCACCTGGTTCCCAAGCAGGAAGAGACCAATCGACTGGGATTGACTCTGGAAGAAGTGGGACTTGTCGCGGATGCCTCGATCGATGGGGCTATCATTGGCGAATTTGGAAAGGAGGGCGAGCCGAAACTCGATGTCGTCGTGCGGGGGGAAGGTCTTTCTTCTTCGGGGGGGGATCCCGATCCCGGGACGATCGGCACTCTCCCCGTGGCTACGCCGGACGGACGGATCGTTCCCATGGAGACCTTGGTGCGAACGGAGCCCGCCGTGGGCCCAGTCGTCATTCAGCGTATCGAGCGGCGCCGGGCAGTCAGCTTGCAGGTGACTCCGCCCGACGAGATGGCTTTCGAAAAGGCCGTCGATCGGGTGGGGAGCCTCGCCGAAAAGCTACGCGCGGAAGGACGCATTCCGGAGGGAGTCAATCTGTCCCTCGGGGGATCGGCTGGGAAGCTCGTGGTTGCGCAGAAGCAGTTCGCCGGCATCCTGCTCATGGCCCTCGTCATTTCCTACCTGCTCCTGTCGGCTCTTTTCGAGGATTTCGTCGCCCCCCTGGCCGTGTTGGCCGTTCTGCCCATGGCCGCTGCAGGAGGTGTGCTCGGACTCTCATGGGTGAATGAATTCCTCGTTTCTCAGCCGCTCGATTTGGTCACAGCGCTTGGATTTCTGATCTTGATCGGAGTGGTGGTCAACAACGCGATTCTTATCGTAGACGGAGCGCTCGCTCGTTTGCGAAGAGGGGGCGCGTTGAACTGGGCGGTTCGCGAGTCGGTGCATTCTCGTGTGCGTCCCATCTTCATGAGCACGCTCACATCGTTGGCGGGGTTGACGCCTCTGGTGCTCAGCTCGGGACCGGGAAGCGAGTTGTACCGAGGTGTAGGGACCGTCGTGCTCGGCGGGTTGGCGCTGTCGACGATCCTGAGTCTCTTGACTGTGCCCGCACTGTTCGTCGTTCTTTGGTCGCTGCGTCCGTCGTCACGGGTTCGAGAGAGCCCTTGATGGTGGGCACAAAAATCCAAATCTAAAGAAAAAGACAAAAAAACTGAGCTTTGTGAAGGCCTCAGGAAACTACTCCATCGAAACGCCGAATTCGGCAGCGCTGGTATCAGCGGGGAATCTTCCAGCGCGTCCGGCCTTTGGGCACACGAGTTGTGTTTGGGGTCGGAGGCGGGCTGGTTGGGTCGGTAGGTGCGCTGGACGCCTACTGACTCTTCCAGCCCGACATTTATTTGCGTCCGAAACGGCAAAAGCCCGTTGCCGCCTCTCCCGTGAGTGGGTGATGTTGGACATGCGACACGCGGCACCAAAGGGAGCCGCGTGTCACATTTCAATGACCGAGCGCGATGGTCGAGCAGTCCTTGCGCCTGCTGCGCCGCTCACCCCATGCGAATGAGGCGGTCGGCGGAGCTCTTTGCACGGTTGGCTCGAAGTGGTCACCGCTTGCTTGTTCGAACGCATCTCGGGAGCCCCTTTGGGGTGACGAGATGCGTTCGAGGTTCCTTTCCGAGCACTTCTCAACGTCGGGGCGGACGACCTCCTCCGCGGCGGCCGCCACCGCGTCGACGATCGTCGCCGGAACCTTCGCCGCCACCAAATCCATTTCTGCCGCCGAAACCATCGGAGCGCGAGCCACCACCCCGTGGCCCGCGACCGCCCCCGAATCCACCACCGCCCCGTGGTGCTCTCTCTTCGGCCTCGTTGACGCGGAGATGACGCCCCTCAAGTTCGAACTGTTGTTCGAGGACTTGATCGGCGATCGCGTCGTCCAATTCGACGAAGGCAAAACCACGAGAGCGGCCGGTCTCACGATCGGCTATCACCCTGACAGAAAGTACTTCGCCCATTTCAGCAAACAAACCGGCAACATCGCCTTCCGTCGCTGACCACGGAAGATTGCCCACAAACAGCTTTTTCAACTTCTTTCCTTGATTGTCCGCATGCCGCGGATTCCTTGAAACTACCAGGCTTTGAGAGGAAGGCGAGCAACTATTTGGGGCTGACTTGACGAAAGCTGGTCCGAGGCTCGTGCGGAGCTGGAGGAGGACGGAGTGGTCAGGGCTCCTTGGCGCTTGAAATAGCCTCCCTCTCCGGGTGCCCACGGCGGACCATTGGCGAGGCGCCGGCAGAATTCAGGTGCAGAGCATTGCGTCCTCGAAAACTTGAACGATTCTGCGCAATTACAGGGCCTTCGACGTCGAGCGCACCAAAGCCAGAAAGGAAAGGCCAAGCAGCGCACCGCGCCGTCCGTCTGCTGGTGAGAGGGAGCGGATAGCGTGGCTGCACGAGTCTCGCTTCGTTGCTCGCCAGTCCTGGAGGAGTGGCCGGGATTCTGCCGAGGAGTGCCCATTGTGCTGCAGAATGCTTTTTGCGCGGGGCGGTTCGCATCCCTGGGGGAAGCGAACTAGAACGGATCTCATCACCCGAAGGGGCTCCGGAAATACGTTCCAATCAGTAACATGGATGCATCGAATCAAGCACTGGAAAAGGCTTGGTCGATGCTCACCTCACCCGCCCCCGGGTGACGGAGCCTTTCGAGTTGGTGAGAAGTGTTCTAGCTTGGGAAGGCTCAGATGGGGATGGCTGAGGAAGAGAGCGAGGAGGCTTCAGTTCCACCTGGTGTGGGAGGGGCTCTTCTGGTGGTGGAAGACGACGACTTGGTGAGGCGCACCGTTTGCTCGTTTGTGAGGAGGTGGGGGTTCGAGGTGCTCGAGGCCACGAGCGTAGCCGAGGCGGTGCCCCTCGCGCAGCGCGGGAAGGTCCAATTGGCCATCGTCGATTATAGTCTTCCCGATGGCTCGGCATTTGACTTTCTTGATTCCGTGCGAGGAGGGAATGTGTGCTCGATCGTGCTCACGGGGCACGGCACGATCGATCTTGCTGTCCGTGCCATGAAGCTCGGCGCGGAGCATTTTCTCACTAAGCCAGTGGACTTCGAGTCATTGCGCATGCTGATTCAACGGGTTCTCGAGCGTCAGCAAGCGGAGCGGCAACTCGACGCACAACGAATGACCAGCGCGCGCTATCGGCTTGATCCCTTCTTGGGAAAAAGCGCCGCGATCAAGGAAGTCCATCGTCTCGCCAGTGCAGTGACGGGGACCGACGCGCCGGTGTTGATTCTTGGCGAAACCGGAACGGGAAAAGGCGTGCTTGCGAAGTGGCTTCATGAACAGAGCCCGAGGCACCGAGAGCCGCTTGTCGATCTCAACTGTGCTGGACTTTCGCGTGAGCTCGCTGAAAGCGATCTCTTCGGACACCAAAGGGGCGCATTTACGGGAGCTTCTGCCCAAAAAAAGGGGCTGGTTGAGGTCGCGCACCACGGCGCGCTGTTTTTGGATGAGATTGGGGATCTTGATATTACAGTTCAACCCAAGCTGCTCAAGGTCCTCGAAGACAAGACCTTTCGTCGCGTTGGCGACGTGAAGAATCGACATGTCGACGTGCGACTCATTGCGGCGACCCATCGAGATCTCGAATCGATGGCTGCAACTCGGGAGTTCCGAGAGGATCTGCTCTATCGGATCAATACAGTGACGTTTCGGCTGCCGGCGCTGAGAGAACGCAAGGAGGATATCCCTCTCCTGGCTGACAGCATTCTGAAAGAGATCTGTAGAAGTTCAGGACGCTGCCGAGCCTACCTGACTTCCCAGGCGATAGCGCGTCTCGAAGAGCACTCTTGGCCAGGTAATTTGAGGGAGTTGCGGAATGTGCTCGAGCGAGCCCTGCTCTTCAATGAGCGATCCGATGAGGTCGATGCGCGACATATCTTGGTCACAGAGCGCATGAAGGGAGCTTCCTTGCCGGTGGTTTCGTTCGACGAGGCTGAAAAGGAGCTCATTGTTCGTGCGTTGCAAAGGGTTGGTGACAAGGTC
>CAYTRQ010000366.1:0-5907 GCA_964440025.1 uncultured Polyangiaceae bacterium
GGCACTAGTGAGTACACCCCGGGTTCAACATCGATCGAAATCGTTGACCCGCACGCCAGCGTTGGAGAGCCAGCATCCGAGCCCCGTTTTAACACTAAGACCATCTCGCCGGGCGCTCCGCCGTGAAGTTCCTGGGAGGTCATCGACCAAAGCCGCATAGCTTCGCCCAATTCAAAGGTGCGCGCGTAGTCCATAGAAGGAATTGCCTGACAGTCACGAAGTTGATCCAACTCAACTTCGGCAACGGGCTCTGCATCGAACACGAAGGTGTCGGGTGATACTTCCCGAAACGGTACTTCTTCGACGGCAACCTCGCTTGCTGGCGCGCTCCGAGTGTGTGTCGTAGGCAGTTGCTCCTTGTCTCCGAGAGGAGTCTGCGTGGTCTTAACGTTTTTCGTGCTAGGCGCCGGAAGGCGAGAGGGAGAGCATGCGATGCCGACGAGGGCGATGAATTTCCAGGATAATCTCATTAGGCAGTCCCTCGCGAGCGCGCCTTCGCGCAATGGGTCAGCGTAATCGGTGGCGCGGAGCCCTGCAATCGCGTTTCGGCTCTTGAAAACTTTGGACCGGTCTTGGCGCGGCGTTCGGAGAAGAGGCTTGAAGGCTATCGCTCCGAACTTGGCGCTACGGTTGGCCAGTAGATGTAAAAAAGCCGAAGTGCCCTTCTCCAACAATCCGTGAAGTACAGCAGAAAGATAAAGAGGTCCGTTCAGAAACGTGAACGGACCAGCAACCCAATGTAGATCGACTTACTAAATCTTGGATCACCATCGGCAACACGAGAAGCACCGAAAAAGCAGCCCAACAAGCCATTGCTACCTGACCGCGATCGTGAAGGCCTTCGCTTCGCTGGTGAGGTCATCGTCCGGCCGCCTCTCGGCTCTCTCCCTTTGGTCGTGGCGGCCGCTCAGTGTAACCTGACGGGACTTGCGCGGCAGGAGAATGGCAAGTCGTTGATATAACACGACCCTGTCAAGTACTGATTGATCTGTTAGGTCACGTTCATTTCTTTTTTGCTCTCTGAAGCGAACGGCCAGCGTTGCGGGCGAAAGCAGGGCAAGCACACCCCGCACCTTCGACTTGGAATGCACCTCGTTCCGGACGCGTTGTCGCTTCCGAAGAAAACACCAACCGTGGAAGAAGGTGGCGTCCGTCTCTTCTGACTGAGCATCGCAGCAGCCGTGCTGATCTCCTTCGCTTCAGACAGTGTGCTGCTTCGTTGAATCGCGAGCGGGTGGGTCGGGTTCATCGGCGTCGCGATCACCGGGGGCAACTGGACACTGCTTGTCCTGGGACGCTCGTTGATTCCGCTGCTCGGTGGCTTACTCACCGCCTTGGCATTCACCGCGATTCCAGACGACGGCCCGTCCTTGTTCGCCGCTCTGGCCTTCATTCTAGATCCTGGGGTCTGGGTGCTGACGGCCGCAGGCCTGCAAGCACTCATGCGCGAGCAATAGCCACCGCCGCCTTCTTGCCGCTCTGCCGGCGGGATCGTATTGTCGCGCCCCAAGGAACTCCTCATACCATCACCCCAAGCCGTCCTCATCGCCGGAGCCAAGGGTGCTGGCAAGACCACATTTGCTCGTCAATTCCTCGCCTTCCTGCATCCGGACGTGCCCTTCTTCAACGTTGACGAGATTCAGCTCGAAGGCCTTCCCTTTCGCGAGCCCATCGCCGCTTCCAAGGAGTTTCTGCGGCGAATGCGGGACGCCGAAACCGAAGGGCGGGACTTCGCGATCGAAACCACGCTCGCCTCCCGCACTTACATTCCAAGAGTCCGCCGATGGACAGCCCTTGGATATCACACCGTTCTCCACTTCATCGAGGTCCCCTCCGCGGACTTCGCCGTGGCGCGTGTGGTTGCACGAGTCGCGGCTGGTGGTCACGACATCCCAGAGGACGACATTCGCCGTCGTTTCGCCCGTGGCAAACAGCTCTTTCATGACGTATACCAGTCCCTGGTACCCGAGTGGTATCACTGGCGATCCGACGAGCACGGAGTCCACTTTGTCTCAGCCCAACGAAACTGATCCCGACTGGAAGCTCCAGGCCCTGCTTGAGGCAGCGCGTCGCGCAAACTGGGATGCCATGCACGGCCCAAAGCATCTGCGAACTGGGCGCTTCTTTGTTTCCAAATCCCTCGAGGCTCACCGGTCACGTCCCTCCCAGTTCGCGCGCAGGACCGGCCTCGTCGAAGCCAACGACGGTTCCGCGAAGGGCGCGCCCAACAGGCCATTGAACCTGACAAAGGGTCCTGACGCGCCTCGCTCCGTCGATACGCCCCGGCAGGAGGCGGCTAATCGCCGCCACCGTTAGTTGTTGCATTGGCGGCTGAGGGATTGGTTCCTGGCCCTTTGCAGGTCAATGGCGAGTCGTTAGCGGGACTCCTCGCGAAGCAGAACGTTTCCGTGCTGCACGTAGCCTCTTGTTGCATCCCCCCAAAGTCTGGTGATAGGTCGCACCCGCGACGATGGAGCCACAGGTACAACTTCGCCAGCTGAACTCTCGGGATGGGCAGGCATTCATCAGGCGGTCGCGCAAAGCGCGGCGCTTCACTCACCTTGGGTCACGCCACCTGCAACGGTGTCGGATTTCGAATATTACGTGGCGGGCACCGGTCAGGAGTGCATGAAGTTTGGCGTCTGGTCGGTCGACGAACAGCTCGCCGGTGTCGTGAATGTCAACGCGATCATCCGCGGCGCCTTTCAGAACGGAAGTCTGGGCTTCTATGTGTTCGAGGGCTTTCAACGTCGCGGCTACATGTCCGCCGCCCTGCGCCAGTGCATTCGTCTCGCGTTTCTGGAGCACGGACTCCATCGCCTGGAAGCCAACATCCAACCGGGCAACGATGCGTCCCGCAGCCTCGTTGCTCGCCTCGGTCCGAAGGTGTCGCTAAGCACCTCTTGAAGGTCGGGGGCATTTGGCAGGACCATGAACGATTCGCTCTCACCGTGGACGAGTGGAACGCGGGGGCCCGCTGAAGCGCCTTGTTTCAAGCCCAACCCGGGTTATACTCCGGGTATGAAAACGGCCATCTCTGTTCCGGACGAGGTCTTCGATCAGGCCGAAAAGGCTGCCAAGCGCCTCAACCTCTCGCGAAGCGAACTCTATAGCCGGGCTTTGTCCGAGTATCTAGCTCGCCACACCGACAGCGAAGTCACCGCCGCCATCAACGATGCCATCTCTGACGCCGGACAGCTCGCTGATCCAATACTGTCCGCACACAATCGCCGCCGCGTCCTGGAGACCGAGTGGTAGTTTCTCAGGGAGATGTTTGCTGGGCAGACTTCGGAGAACCAATCGGCTCGCAGCCTGGTTTCGTTCGACCAGTCGTCGTCGTCCAGTCCGACGCGTTCAATTTGAGCGAGATCGCCACCGTCGTCGTCGTGCCCCTGACCTCGAATCTCAGCCTGGCACGGTTTCCCGGAAACGTCTCCCTCGCCGCAAAAGCGACCGGTTTGCCGAAGGACTCGGTCGCGAATGTGTCCCAAGTCACCAAGGTCGATCGCGTGCAACTGGTTGAACGCGTGGGCTCCCTTTCTCGAGCAAAGCGTGCTGCGGTGCTGGACGGAATCTCTGTCGTTCTCGGTAGATGAACTCGGCGCGAAACCGTCGAAGTTTGTCGCCCGCCAACGAAATAGGCTTTTCGCGGTGACGGGGTCGAGGGAGCAGCGCGACCGAGCCCCGGCCAGCGCTAAAAGTTCTGTTGAACAGCCCGCCGCGTTCGCCTCTCCGGGCAGGCCATCGTTTTCTATTTGGTGAATTGCATTCAGCGCTGCTTCCGAATGGGCGCAACACATCCTACCGCGCTTAGCACGGTGAGGCCGCCATGCGGTGTCACTCACCGGAGCCGGCCACTCTTTCATCATCTTTTTCTGTCGCTGCATGATGCGAGGTGGGTGGCGGTACTGCCAAGCGGCATCCACCAAGGCTCGTCGCAGATGCGCCACCACGATGCACTCGAAGCCGAGGCAGCTCAAGAGTAACCCACGACGCACGAATGCGTGAGCCGGTCGTGTTATTCTGACTAGGGCGACAATGGCTGGAACTTCCGAGGTGTCGATCATTGCGTACTCAGCGGAGTGGCGGGAGCGATTGCTCGCTCTCTGGCGGCTATGTTTTCCCGACGACCCACCCTGGAACGAACCGAGCGCGCTCTTGGATCGGAAGCTTCAGGCGCAGCCCGACTGGATCCTTCTGGCCAGCGATGGCGACACACTCATTGGGAGTCTCGTCGGCGGCTACGATGGCGTTCGCGGTTGGATGTACCACGTAGCAACGCACCCGGAGCATCGTCGTCGGGGCATTGGCAGGTCCCTCGTTTTCGAGCTGGAGCGCCGCCGTGGGATGCGTGAAGCTGAACCTTCAGATCCGTGCCAGCAACGCGGCCGTGGCCTCCTTCTACGAGTCGCTCGGGTACCAGGCGGAACCGCGGCTGAGTCTGGGAAAGCGCCTCGTTTGAACGGCAAGCAGCGCAGCGGTCCCGGGTCTGCGCGGCTGGACCGAGCTGTGCTAGGTTCTCCCCGTGCTCGACACCTCCCCAGAGGCGGCCCGAATTCAGGCCGAAGTCCACCGGCGGATGGGTCCGGCCCGGCGGTTTCGCACGGCCTGCCAGATGAGTGACGCGTTCCGCCGTGTTGCGCTCCAGAGAATCCGCGGGCAGCACCCTGACTACTCTGAGCTCGAATGCCGCAACGAGCTGATTTGGGAGCTATATGGAGTCCGGGTCGGGCGTTGACTCGATTCTGGGACGTCTGTCCCAGGCACTGGGTGCGGCTGAGGTTCCGTACATGTTGACGGGATCTTTCGCGAGCTCTCTCCATGGCGCCCCCCGAGTCACACATGACATCGACATCGTGATCGCTCCGACGCTCGGTTCCTTGAACAAGCTGCTCCGGCAGTTTCCGGAGGACCTCTACTACGCCAGCCGGGACGCCGCCCTGCAGGCCTACGGATCCGTCCCGGAGGAGGACTTCGATCTCGAATGGCAGGCCTAGCTACGCAGGCGTGCGGAAGACGTTCGTAGTGGGAAGGACAAGGGGATATCCTGGGAGACTGCCCGCGAGAATGTCCTGAACGAACTCAAAAAACGCCGTGCAGCTCGTCGTACACGCTGAGGCTCAGCAAGAGATCATCGAGGCTGCTGACTGGTACGATGAGCGCGCTGAAGGTTTGGGCGACGACCTCCTGGCGCGCGTCGATGCTGCCAGCAGTTTCGAAGCGCTCGCGGTCTTCTCCAAACGCTGCGAGTAGGCGAGGCGCGTAGACTGTTGCGGCGCAGGGGAAGCTGCGGAAGATTTTGAAGTCTGTGAGCTTGCTGCAGGTCGCTGCGATTTCCTTATCGTAGCCATCGATGGCTTTGAGAAGGGCTTTGAGTTGAGGGACAAGGGACTTGACGAGCAGCAGGGGCAGGAGTGATGACGCCTGAGTCTTTGGTGAGAGACTGGGCTTTCCTAATTTTCTTGATACGGGCTTCGATGCGGTCTGTGTGGCGGGGCCAAGAGTCCCTCGATCGTGGCGGTCGGGACACCTACATCGTCGAATACGTCGAGCGGCTCGGCCTCTACGACGATCTCCGATTCGATGCCACAGGTTGCGAAGATAGTGCCACAGACGATCCCAGAAGGGTGTCGCAGTCGTGCCGTTGCCAATCGGCCCATGGCCTTTTGCTCGACGGTCGTGGTCACCTCGTATCCCAGTTGTCCCAGCCCGAAGAGGACCTGTTCCGCCTCGTCGTCGCTCCTGACCGCAACCGCAACGTCGACATCACGAGTGAACCGTGGTTCTGCGCGAGCAGAAGCAGCGATGCCGCCGACAATGGCAAACTGGAGACCAGCTTGTTTCAGGTGCGTCGCTAGTGCCTCGGCAACTCACGTTTCGAGCGGTTTCGAAGCCCTCCCAGAAGTG